>NZ_NSGB01000040.1:0-3600 GCF_002294785.1 Mesorhizobium sp. WSM3868
TCCACGGTCCCCAAATCATCAGGGCAACCAGTGAATCACGCTCCAAACAACCGCGCCAGAACTTCTTCAACAGCCTGCTAGGCCGTCAGTGATGCTGGTGGATCTGGCCGGGATCGCGGTTCTACAACCGAGCGAACAGTTGAACTGCCCGGCTGCTTAGGCGGCCGGGCTTTCTTTTTGGTCGGCGGAGCTGGCCTCGGCTCTCGGGATATACAGGGCGTCGCCCGAGGGGACCTTCGCCCCGAACTGAAGTGAGAACAACAGACGGTTTTCGCCGTCCGTCACATGCATGATCCACGGCGTCTGATGGTTCCAGAAGGACTGCTTTGCCTCATTTATCATTTTGCCCGCGGCGCGCACTGCCTCGACCTGAGCGGCGGCCAAGTCGAGGAGTTCTACGCCGTTCGCGTCGGGAACGAAGGTCCCGTTGTCGACATGGAAGTGATAAGTGGGCATGCGGCTTGGGACTCTTGACACTTCCAACCAAACGGTCTCGGCTGGAATTTGTTTCGATCGCAGCCTTAGCCTTCTCGATCTGGTTAATCAGGCCGGCGGCATCGGCTTCCGGGCCTTTTTATCCGGCAAGATATTCCGCGAAACTTAAAGTCGACCAGCCCCCCAGGGGCACGTGTGGCGTCATTGGATTGAGTGGAGTGAGAGGCTTCAGGGGTCGCAGCGGCCTCAGGGGTTTCAACGGGTTCAGGGGCTGCAATGGATCGGGCCGGCTCATTGGGGCATGGCCGCTTCCGAATGTGACAGGTCGCCCAGCTCGATCCATCAGCGTGGTATAGTCGATCGGGCCCAGCCAACTCAGATTGGAAGCGCTAAATACGTTCCCGCCTCGTACAAAGGCCACGAATTCCAAGCCCGTGTCGAAAATGTTGCCACTATCGTGAAGCCAAGCGACAAGGCTGCAATCGCTATCGAACAACGCAATCATTTCATGTTCCTCGCCCTTCGTCGCTTGCGCTCCGCTTAATGAAGCGAACGAGCGCCGCCATAGTAGCCATGGAAGCAGTTGCCAACTTTTGAAGATCGTCTACCGGGAAGTCGAGCAAGGTGATTTCTCGCTAAGCGGACCTTGTCACCACGGGACGGCTTTTGGCCGCTTAGCGGTTGACTCGATCGCAATGATCGGCCGTGGGCTTTGGATCACGTCACGACGGGTGCCGGCGCGGACCTGAATGTCCGCTCCTGAAAGGTTCGGAACGCGAAGCTGCCGGTCTGCTTACGGTCCATTTCGGTCATTCACCAGGAGGAAGTTGCTGGCTATTTAGGGCTCCATCGTCGATATCTCGAAGCCAGCAACTATTCTCGTCCATCGTCTAGCCCGTTCCGGTAGTCGTGCACGTAGGCAAACTTTTTCCACCGCGAGGCGGTCCCGCAAGTGACAGCGCCATCGCGTCGGTGGGAATATACGGCACGGTTGACAGCATGTCATAAATCGGAGCGAGCCCCGCGCTGTTGCCGTCTCCTCGATAGATCAGCGGCCAGTTCTGCAGGTGCATGCCACCGTTGCCGGTTACAGCAGCAAGGGCCAGACGCCGCACGAACTCGAGAGCCGCAGCGGGCGAGGGCACTGGAACCCAAGGTCACCTTCGACGACACCGAGGAAGGAGCCGCTGCCCGCAGACCGCCTACAGCCATGATGGTCGGAGAGGCTTGCGTTGGCGGTCATTCAAGCCTATGTATCTGCAATCGATGTTTGCTGTTGAACTTGTTTTTGCGCTCCGGCGCCCAACGATCTTCCTCTCAAATCTCGACTATATGACGTTTGGCATGTCGCCAGACGCGAATTTCTATGCCGATTTGAAAGGAAATCGCTATGAACACTGGAACCGTAAAGTTCTTCAATTCGACCAAGGGCTTCGGCTTTATTGCTCCTGAAACGGGCGGCGCGGACGTGTTTGTCCACATCACGGCTGTTGAGCGTGCCGGTATGCGCACAATCGTAGAAGGTCAGAAGCTGAGCTTCGATGTGGTGCAGGACCGCCGCAATGGCAAGAGCGCGGCCGAGAATCTTCGGGCCGCCTAAAGGATACCGCTTCTGGCCCTTGACCACGGATGTACTGGCACTGGCCGTCGAGGCGTTTTGGAAAGGTCGGGCCCGCCCGGCCTTTTTTCGTTTAAGGAACCTATGATGCGCAATGCAATTGCTGAAGCCGTGTTCAAGCCGAAGCCGACAGCTAGGGAGAGCAAGGGCGACGCGACCACACAAGCCGCACGAGAGATCATGGACAAAGAGACCGCAGAGCGCGAGTCAAAGACGCAGCGGCTCAGACTGGCTCGGCTGGCCAAAGAAGCTGCCGCCCCCGCCGGTTTGCCAAAGGCTAAACGTGCATCGGCAAAGCGGCGCGTTGCAGCCTGACCGTAGGGAAGGCACGCGGCTGGCCAGAAGGCTCTCTGGCCGAGCATAGTGCAACATCCGACGACGAACCCAATCCTCAATCACGACCGGCGGTGACCGATGGTGGAAAAATATTCAAACGCGCGAGGGCATTTCTTCGCAGCCGTAAGGGCACTGGCCGCATCGTCGGATGGCATTCAAACGCGGCTGATCGAAGCGAACGAGAGTATCCTCAACGTGACCCTCGACGAGTTCGCGGGCGACCTGGAGCTGAAGCTTAAGTTTGCAAGAATTTTGGACCTCCTGGCCGTTGATCAGGACGACTTGGTCACGGCCGCGGTTGAGACAGCGGCACACATGACCGATTTTGAAGCGGTAAAAGTTGCCGACCTGATCTGCGATTTCTGTTTTGAGCTCACTTAGGCCGACTGCGACCAACTCTTGATGGATCGCGACCGCGGTAATTGCGAAATCAGCCCACTTTCCGAATGGCGCCTGCGCTCATTGCCTCTGCAGCGCTCAGCGCGCATCAGCGCTCCAGCAGGTGCCGCTCGCGCCGGTTTGCCGGGGTCGGGTATGCCCGCCAGCACGTTGCCACGGACCGCTCCGGCTTGTCATAGGCGCGCCGAGCCCCCTGACCAGTTCACCCCGAAGGTTCATATCGAGGATCGAACCTGATGCGTTTCGGTCTCAAGCAGCACAAGCGTTCCCTAACGGTCGGGCAGAGCCCAATCACCCTGCCAGCCGCGACCGTTGCGATCAGCGCGCTATGCGCATCGCCTTGGCGCCGGGCGTCAGGCACGTGAAGCCTGTCGGGCATCACCGCAAGAAGCTCTCCGACCTGGCCCAGAGGCCCCACGCTTGACCAGCCACGGGCGCCTCATGCGGACGTCGCGACAGACGCTGGCACACCCGAGACACAAAGCCACATAGGGCGGTTCTTGCATGAGAGGCTTTCGTAGGCCTGACGGCAGCCGAAACCCTTTAGCCTGTCGGTCATACAGGCTCTGATCTCGCCTAAAAAACAGGCGAAGGCTGACTTCACGAGGAACGTCGCAAACTCGGCTAGGCAGCAACTCGTTGTTCTGATCGCATACGCAGAGCGCTCCTACTCATCCGCGTCACTTTGCTTGCCAAGGTGCGAGATCGGAGCAATTCGCAGGCTCATGCGTTGGTTTTTCAACCCTGCTCGAGAGGATCTCATCATTGGACCCCACCACCGAGCTAGCCAAGTTGCGCCGACATGTCCGCAT
>NZ_NSGB01000041.1:0-3382 GCF_002294785.1 Mesorhizobium sp. WSM3868
GCCCATTCGCCGGCATGATCAATTCAGAATAGCCTCAGCTGGGCAAATATTCGCGGCTCCAGCTTTCGCTGGCTTGGCCCGTAGCGAAAAGCTCTACGATCTCTCGCTCGCTAAAGTGCAGGCTGCGAAGAATTTGCCGCGTCGATGCTCCATATTTTTCGGCTGGCAATGGCGGGTAAATCTTTGCAGACGTGGGTCGCACTGCATAAGGGTCGACCTGCGTGAGGACGTGACCGCTTGGGTCATTGAGCAGCGTCGAGAAGGAGTAACTGCCTTGATCAGTGCCCGGAGCACCATCCGCAATCCTCGTATGTTTTGACCGCAGAACGGCAATGTCCTCGCATATTGCAGCTCCAATGTCGGCTGATCGGAGCCTTGACATCCATTCCTCGGCTGAATTCGTCAGGAAGGCTTCGGCCAGGAACGACATGCGACAGTCCTTCGGCATATCAGACAAACCTTGAAGGCCCTCGACTTCGGCAAATCGGGGCAGGTCTCGCTCAGACGCGCTGACGACGAGGCTCCCGCCTGAGGCCGTCTCATAGAGACAGTTAAGTGCATCATAGCCCCTGGAAGCCGGGCCGGATGGTTCGTGGAATGGTCCACGCCCTTCATAGTCGTAGCAAAACGGAATCTGCACCAGGCCGGAGAGTGCCGACAAAGACGTCCGGGCGCGCCCCGCTTGGCCAGTCCTCAGCTTCTGAAACAATGCCACGGCGATGCCGAGAGCCGCGCTCAACCCGCCCATCACGTCCAGCGTACCGACGCCCACGTGATCCTCAGGCGTCTCGCTCGAGCCACCAAATCTAAGCATGATACCAGTCGCCGCCTGGACGTTGTTTTCATAGCCGAGATAATCGCTCCGCGAGCCGCGGCGGACTCCACCGAAGCAATCCAGCTGACAGAAAATCGCGTTCGGATTGAGATCTTTCAAGTTCTCCCGATCGAGCCCCATGCGTTTGACCTGCCGGTCCGGCGCATTCCAGACCACGACATCGACCGATTTCACCAGCCGTTTGAAGGCCTCTCGACCGCCAGATGAGCTAATGTCCACGAGAGCCGAGCGCTTGCCCCGCAAGTGGTTGAGGCCGTAGATGACAGTGATCGAGGGCTCGTAAAGTGGACTGGCCGGGTCGATTTTAATCACCTCTGCTCCGAACCGGGCGAGATAGGAGGTCGAATGCGGACCGGCGACAACATTGGTCAGATCCAGAATTCGTACGCCGTCAAGCCATCCGTTCGGTTCTTCCGCCAAGCGGCGCGTTGGCGCCTTGGCCGGCATTGCCGAGAGCGCGGCGACCGCCTGGTCGAAGGTGACCCATTTTCTCGGCGCCGGGTTCAACATCGCTTCGCCGCTTTCCTCGAGCCAGACCATAGGTCCGGGCTGGGCCATCTGACCATAAGTAGGGTCGTCGACCTTAATCATCAGGCCCGCGGAAGCTGCGTGGTCGTCGCCGATCCATTCCTGCAACCAACGCTGGGGCGCGGCCGGAATGCGTCCTTCTCCGAAGAGATGCTCCCATTCTGTTGACGTCCGGCCTAAAAAAGCTGCCTTCATCCTTTCAGCGATCTTGTCGACCCAGTCTCGCGGCAACGCATCGAACGAAACGTCGGATTGCCATTCGCTGGCTGGAAGATAGACATCCTCCTCTGCTAGCCCCTCGGCCACCAATTCGTCGTAGAGGCCGAGCACTTTTAAACAGCGAATCGGATGATGCTTGTGGCCGGGACAGAGCACATAGAACATGCGGCCGTCCTTGCACTTATAACTGCGGCAAAATGGATTGAGCAGTTCCCGAGTAGACTCGTAGGATAGGTCCATCGGCAATGCGTTTTCGATCCGGCGTTCGAGCTCAATCTCAGTTTGTGATTTGTAGCGGGACGGGAGATCGCTGATGCTGATCGAATTGTAGGCAAGACCTTCCATCACCGCGCATGCGAGAGGTACCTCGATCAGGTCACCAATGCCGCTGCGCTCCCGCGCCTGAAGCGCTAAGACGATTGCAGATGCTGCAAACAGGGTGCCGTAGGCGGATGCCAGAGGTAGCGGCGTAAAGGACGGATCAATCCCCATCAGGGTCCGGTTTAGAGACATAACGCTAAACACGCCGGAGGCTGCGGCAACGACGGATTCGAATGCGCGCCACTCGCGACGGAGCTGATCGTTGGAGGAAAAGCCCGGAATGGACACTAAGATCAATTCGGGCCGGTCTTCCCGGATCGCGGTGAAGTCGATGCCGAGTCGCGCCAACACACCGGGCCGAAAATTTTCGATAACGATGTCCGCTTCACCAACGAGTGCCAGCGCCTGGGCCACACCCTCGTCGCTCTTCAAATCGATCGTGACGATCAACTTATTTCGATTGAGGGTCGCATTTGCCGGGCTCTCCCACAGCGGACCAGATGGCGGATCGACATGCACGACCGTTGCACCAAGATCGGCAAGGATCATCGCCGTTGCGGGACCCGCAACGTACTGCCCGAAATCAACAACCTTTATGCCGGAAAGAGGAAGGGGCGGATGTGGCATCTGCATTTCTTTGCCCTAGACAGTGTGTTGCATGCCGAAACGGCGAGCACGTGCAGTAGCTCAGATAGTGTCCGCCGCCCGTCGCATTGCGATTAGACCATTCCCCCAGGCCTCGTCGGTGAGCTTCCTGGCCCGCGCTGCCAGAAGTTGCGGACGAAGGATGTCGCGCAGTGCATCGGTCAGCGGCGGACCGGGCAGTCGGCTCCAGTCAGTCTGCATGAGGATCGACCACCTCTCTTCATCGATCTCGCCCGAGGCCTGAGGATCGATCCAATCCAATTGTCCCTCACATGGTCCATTGATGCTATAGCGCAGACCAGGCCCGCGCTTAATGATAGTGTCGATCTCTTCCATCGTAGCTTCGCCGGCCGCGATCATATGGAACCCCTCGCGCCACATCGCGGCTTGCAGCCGATTGCCGATAAAGCCTGGAATCGCCTGCGACATTACGACCGGTTCTTGGCCGATGCTGCGGTAGAATTGGACTGCAGCTTCAAGTTTTTCAGGCGGCATCTCAGGTGTGCCGACGATCTCCATGGCCGGGACCAGGTGCGGCGGGGCAAAAGGATGCGCTACGAGCAGGCGTCCCGGATTGGGAATGTCTCCTGCGATATCGGCTGGCAAAAGTCCCGATGTAGAGGAGGCGATAATCGCATCGACCGGCGCTAGACCGGCGATGTCCTGGACCAGCGCTTTTTTGAGATCTAACTGCTCCGGGGCATTTTCCTGAACGAGCTCAGCCTCGGCCACCGCCTCACCCAGAGTGGCGCAAAGTCGAAGGCGGTTACGTGCGGTCGGCCTGTTTAGCTCTCGCAACTGCGGCTCATAGCGGTCGAGGCCGGCCAATAGACG
>NZ_NSGB01000042.1:0-3162 GCF_002294785.1 Mesorhizobium sp. WSM3868
GTCCACGACCTGCTTTATGTCATCGTGTCACGCACCTCCGTGGCAATGGTGACGCCAACCGGGGATCTGCTGGGCACCCTCGACATCTCCGCCGCCAACGCGAAAAAGCCGGCGGGACTTGCGCTGGCGCCGAGCAGTGACGATCCGAGCCACCAAATGAGCCTCTATGTCGTCGATCGCGGCGTGGACAACGACGTGCAGCCGACCGAGAACGACGGCAAGATCTATGAATTCCATTTGAACGGTTGGCTGCTCGCCTGATCTGACTTCTCAGCCTTTTGGCTCACCGGGCGAATAGATCAGTGGCCGGCGACAATCGAGGCATCCGCTCGGGACCGACATGCCAGCGTCCCGTTGCAACGTCCACCCGCCATGTTGGTGGCTCAAGCGGGGTTCGACCTTTTGGCTGAATTTCAATTTATTAGCAGATGCGAATATATTCGGTCGCCGGTCATCTGTGTCTCCTGCCGGCCAAGGCCCGGTGGCCGCGCCCAAACGCCACACCCAAAGGCTACCGGGCCGCAACCCGTGCGAATTCACGGCCTGGCATCAGGAATATGAGGTTGGCTACTTCGCTAGCAAATTCGGGCTCTCGATCCCTCAGGTCCGGGAACTGATCGCCAAGCATGGAAATGACCGCGAGACTTTAGAGCGTGAGGCAAAAGCGTTGGGCACTCAATGAGCCGCTCGACACGTTCAACGGCTCACTCGGTGACGCGCCATATTCCAAATTTTCGAGGTAACCTCGAAATTTAGCCCTGCATAGTCGCCGCTCGTTCACCACATCGCGGCATCGACATTGAAGGCCCACCGTGGGCGCAATCTGATCCACGCCTAGGTTCACCCGCCCCGCCTGCGATCTGAGCTCGCGGGCTCACGAATATTTGAGGACCCCTGACGAAGCCGGCGGCATATTTTAGGGACGTTGAATGTTCAACGCCCATGCGCAGACGAGCCCTACTGTCGGGGGAACAATCAAAAGCCGCACGAGCTCTATTGAGCTGGTCGCGAGTGCGGCTCGCTGCCAAAGCGCATATTAGCGAACCAACGGTCGTCGATTTCGAGAACGGGTCAGGAACCCGAATCCACGCCATGTTGCCGCTATCCGCCAAGCCTTAGAGGATGCGGGAATTGCCTTTAGCCCGAAAGGGCCATTGCTAACTCGCTCTGAGATCCCGAACGGTGATCGACAGACGGACAATAGGATGTGGCGGCGGCGGCAGACGAAACGCACGCCCTAGAAACTTCACACTCCTTTGCGGTGAAGGTCTTTCGGGCGCGTGTCCGGAGAATAGGTCAGCGTAATGCGCTTGCCACCGCAGACGGCGCATTTCATCTTCGGCCGCAAATCCCATTCCATAGCCGGAGCATCAGCGCCGAAGCGGTCGCGGAGCGCCGGCAGATCGAGCTTGTGGTGACGATGGCAATCGAGGCAGCCGCGAGTGACCGACATGCCCGCCTCGATAAGTTCCCGAAAGGTCCAGCCGTCGCTCATCCGGACGAAATAGGTTTCCGAGGTCAGAAGACCAAGAGTCCGCTCGTGAGGGGCGAGCGCCTCCATACCGGCCCGCTGTTGCCGCTTCGCGGCAATCTCCTCGTGCCACCGGGAATATTAGCGACCGGGAACATGGCTTGCTACGCGGCGTTTACCCGATGATCAGCCTTCAGGAGGAGGTTGCCATGAAAAAACTGCTACTTGCTTCAGTGATCGCCGTTGCCACCGCGGCAGCCACGGTCGCGCCTGCGGATGCGCAGGGGTTCTTCGGTCTCGGTTTCGGTCCATTCGGCGGCTTCACCCCGTTCTACGGAGGTCCATTCAACGGTGGTCCTTTCTACGGCGGCGGCCCGTTTTACGACTATGGCGGCCGGTATTACGGCCCTAGCTATTACCGCGACTATTATCCTGGCTACGTGGTCCGCTATCCGCACCGCTACCACTACCGGCACCGCCACTATCGCCACTGCCACGTCAAGTGGGTGAGGCATTGGCATCATCACCGCCGGGTGCTGGAACGCGTGCGGGTGTGCCGTTACTGACAAGACCGCTGTGGAAGCGTGTCTAGGAGACGAAGGCGGCTAGGCCGGCGCAGCGTGTCCCCAGCGCCTTCGCCTATGATGTCGAATGGCTGAAGCCTGGCATCACCGGCCGGGTAAGGTTCCTTCGTGGCGAGCACTGCGACGCTGCAGGATTTCCGCGAGCAGGCCCTATCCCTTTCCCTGAGGCCGCTGGGGCAGCGGGCTGTGCCGGCGGGTTCGCGATTCAAGTCGTGCTCGGCCTTTTGGCTGGATTTCATTTTATTAGCAGATGCGCTCAAATAGAGCGGTTTGTCAGACAAAAGAGATTTCGCATGTCACTAGTGGACCTCACCGCCGACATCGTCTCCGCTTATGTTAGCAATAATCTCGTCTCGGTAACCGACTTGGCGGATTTGATCGCGTCGGTGTATTACTCGCTCACTGGCGCAGCCCTGCTGCCAAAGCAGGAGCCTGCCGTCGACCCGGAGCGCTCGGTCTTCCCCGATCACATCATCTGCCTGGAGGACGGCAAGGAGTTCAAGTCGCTCAAGCGGCACCTGATGACCGATCACGGTCTTACACCAAAGCAGTATCGCGCGAAATGGAACCTGCCGGCAGACCATCCGATGGTGGCGCCGAACTATGCGGAGCGGCGATCGGAATTGGCGAAGGCGTTGGGCTTTCAGCGGAAGCCTGCAGATCTCCGAAAATGAGATCGCCGCACCTCGAGGATTATATTCCAAGAGGCGCGAAATGAGGATACGGAAAGGCAGAGCCCACTCGCTTTGAGGGGGACGAGCGGGCTCCGGGGGGTGGACCCTACGACGTTGCCTAAAAAGCCGCGCCGTGAAACCTAACCTGCCGACGGTCGGAATGTTCCCCGATGCGACCGAAGTCGCACCCGCTGACGCTTTGGTCCCGCTGAAACCATCGCCTCGCTACATCATTTTATAGAGCCGGCGAACATGTGTCCCTTCAATCGGCGGCATGAGAGCTGTGAATAGATGCCCGTTATCCCGTTTGCCTGGATGGCGGGCATTCTGTTCGGATCTCAGCCCGCTTTAACCGCTGTTTAATGTATGAGCGCCTACTAATACGCGGTGGTCAACATCCTCACACGCATTCGGCAACTGACGCGCGCGATAG
>NZ_NSGB01000043.1:0-2791 GCF_002294785.1 Mesorhizobium sp. WSM3868
ACACACCCCCCCCCCCCCCCCCCCCCCCCCCCCCCCCCCCCCCCCCCCCCCCCCCCCCTCCCCCCCCCCGCCCCCCGCCCCCCCGCCCCCCCCCCCCCCCCCCCCCCCCCCCCCCCCCGCCGGCGTCGATGGCATCGAGGCAAACAGGCATGTCGAGGCCGCGCTGAGGGATTGGCAGCGGCTGAGCTTGATACGGCCCGACGCACCGCCGTCTGTGCCGGCTCGAGAGGCTGTGAGCCAGGTGGTCGCCATCGCGGGCCTTTCCGTACGCATCGAGTACCCTGCAGCCCGCGCCTTTCCCGCGGTCGCCGTGTTCCGGCATCTCGAGGTCCGGCGAGAGACTGCCGACATTCTGTTCCAGCTGGTCGAGCATGAGGGACGGGTCCACCTGTTCCGGGATGGCGACTGGATTCTGTCCTGCGCGCCCGACGAGCTCCCCGTCATGCTGAAAGGGCAAATGCTTATCGAGGTCCTCGATCGCAGCGCCTACGAACTTGCTCTGCACGCGGCTGCGCTTCTCAAAAATGAGCGCATCGTGCTTCTCTGCGGCAACCCGGGCGCAGGCAAGACAACGCTGACCCTGGCGCTGGTCAATGCAGGGTTCGGTTTCGCATCTGACGATGTGACGCTGTTGGACTCCCGGGGACATGGCATTGGTCTGCCGTTTGCGCCCGCCGTCAAGGCGGGAGCATGGTCGCTTTTGGCCGAACGCTACCCCAATCTCGACGCTGTTCCGGTTTGTCGCCGGCCGGACCGCAGGCGAGTTCGGTTTGCGGTGCCCAGCGAGGTCGTGCCGTCCTCCCCCATACCAATCGGCTATGTAATCCAGCTTCGTCGAGGTCGCGACGCGAAAGCTTGCCTCGAGCCGATCGACCCGGCCAGCGCATTGCGTGTGCTGCTCAACGGGGCGTTCGCACCCGGCCGAGAGTTGAGCGGCAGCGCCTTCGACACTCTGACCCAAGTAATCGGATCGGCGGGCACCTATTGTCTGAGCTATTCGAAGCTCGATGATGCAGTAGAGCTGATCACGAAGGCATGCCGGTGAGACACAGAGGCAACGCGCTCGAGGCTCTGATCGCCGGACTTCGCGGCAGTCCGGCCGACCGGGCCGATTGGCACGCCGTAATCGCCCTGGCCAATCGCACTTTGCTCACGCCGGATTTGTACTCCTCCCTCGCGCGCGCCGGCCAGATCCACCGGCTACCGCAGGACGTGTCCGAGTATCTCCGGTTCGTTCACGACTGCAATCGGGAGCGGAACTTGCGCTTGCGTGCGCAACTGCGCGAAGCCGTTGCGGCGCTCAATCGCCGCGGCATCGTTCCGCTCCTGCTCAAGGGCGCTGTTCCCTTGTTCCTTGCGCCGGCAGGCCGGGCTCCCAGCAGGATGACAAGCGACCTCGATCTGGCCGTGGAGCCGGCCGAAGAGGCCGCCGCCCAAATCTGCCTTGAAGAGCTCGGCTATGCCGAGGTGGCAGGCGAGCGAGGCATGGCGCGTGAGCAGGATGCCGGAATGCTGGAACTCCGGGCGCGCCGGGCGATCGACTTTGAACCCCCTATGTTCGTCCAGCACGACGATTTGCGGGTGAATATTCCTACTGCCCAGTCCCGGGCTCTGCACTGGATCGTGCACGACCTGTTTAAGGAGGGCGACTACTGGCGCGGAAGGATTGATCTCAGGCATCTTCACGACCTGGCACAATTGGCGGAGACCGAGAACGTGGACTGGAGCGCGCTGCAGGCATCCATGTCGGACCGAAGCGCCCGCAATGCGCTGGACGCCCAGCTGCTGGCCTTGCATCACTTCTTCGGAACCAGGATCCCGGCAAGATGCGCCCGGCGTCCGATCGTCCGTTTCCAGCACTGGAGGCGCGTCTTCACGGCGACCCACCCGATCATCGGCGCTCCGTTGCGCCTGGCCGGGAATTTGATTTGGGGAACGCGGCGGTTTCTAAGCGCCAGGGGTTCGGCGAGGGGGGGCTCGTCCGATTTCGCGCGGCGCATCGCTCGTACGCTTTTGCTTCCAAGCGCGAAAATCTAAGCCTTTTGGTGAACTAGTATCCTGGCATCGGGAAACATAAGCTGTTGTGATACTTTGGAACCCGCATGGGAGAATCGTCATGCCAACCGAAAGCACGAAACGCTCGGAAAGGACGCAGGAAGTCCTCGTTTCAGAGGCTCAGGCGCGCCGGGACTTTCTCAAGAAGGCAGGGCGTTTTGCGGCGGTGACTCCACCGGCCATAACGGTTCTGCTCGGCACCAGCCTGAACTCCAGAGCAATCGCCAAATCGGGAGGAACACGCCCGGGCAACGGCTGGGGCGACAAAAACCACATTCACCTCGGGCCTCCCGGCCAGTCGTAAGGTTGACCGTCAGGGTCGCTGAAGCAGCGTTTTGAGAACCAAAAGCGCGTCGCGCGGAAATGGATCCGGGCGGCGCGCTTTCGCGTCTTTGCTTCAATTTTGATACCCCGATCGCTGGCGGCACGCCGCGGTCGGGGTATTTGTTTGTTGGCGGTCGCTCCCCCTGTCAGATCAGGCGAGCAGCCAATCGTTCAAATGGAATTCATAGATCTTGCCGTCGTTCTCGGTCGGATTCGAGTCGTTGTCCACGCCGCGATCGACGACATAGAGGCTCATTTGGTGGCTCGGATCGTCGCTGCTCGGCGCCAGGGCAAGTCCCGCCGGCTTTTTCGCGTTGGCGGCGGAGATGTCGAGCGTGCCCAGCAGATCCCCGGTTGGCGTCACCATTGCCACGGAGGTGCGTGACACGATGACATAAAGCAGGTCGTGGAC
>NZ_NSGB01000044.1:0-2447 GCF_002294785.1 Mesorhizobium sp. WSM3868
CGAAGGCGGTTACGTGCGGTCGGCCTGTTTAGCTCTCGCAACTGCGGCTCATAGCGGTCGAGGCCGGCCAATAGACGTTCCTGCCAGCCTGTTGCGGGATCCCAGGCGGTGACCTCGTGCGGGCCTGTAGTGAACAATGCCAGCCAGCTCGCGCCTACGGTCCCCGTGCCAATGCATGCGATGCGCATAGATTACCTCGTATCAACTATCTGGAGAGTGCTTCTCGAACAGCCTGCGAGAAAAGCTAAAGATCTTGAAGCGATGACAATATCAGGCGCCAACGGACTCAAGCGTTAGCCGGCATATCGTCGTAATGTCGTAAACTGGCAGCGCTGTTGCTCGACGGATCGCCGGCATCGCTATCGGAAGCCCTGTGCAAGTGACTACGACCGCCCCGATTTCCGGATGCGCAGCACGGAGCTGCTCGATGCAGCCGGCGACATCCTCCTCAATATCGCGAAGTTCGGTCGGCTGTGGCGGATCCATCATCATGTTTCGGTAGGAAGTGGTGTGTTCAATGCCACCGACGACAACCCTCGCCCGCTCAGCTGGATCGCTAATTCCAAGCAAATCTTCGCTGAATTCCCCCGCGTCCGCAGTCACGATGGCGAGCTTGGCATTTGAAGAAAGCTGGCGAAGCAGAGCCGGCACCAGAACCAGACTCGACATGACTACAGGAACGTTCACAGACGCGGCCACTGCCGCCTGATGTCGGACAGAGAAGCCACAATCCGCGCTGATGACGACAGCGCCCCGCTCGACCAGTCGACAAGCCGCTGCCACGTAGGCCGGTTCGAGGCTAGGATCGCCACGCATGACGACATCGGCCGAAGCCCCCGGAACAACCTCCGTAACGACATCAAGGCCGAACGTGGCCGAGCTCTGGAGCGAGCCGGGCAGAGGCGAAGGCGACGTCTGGCCTGACGGCGGCCCGCAATCCAGACCCAGGATTCCGAGGCAGTGCTTTGTCTTCGGCGGCATTTACATCTCCAAAAACAGCTTTTTGTCGTACCTGACTTCGTCGCGCAGGCTTGCAGTGCAAAGTCCAACGATCGGCAGCAGCGGCCCTGATCAACCACAGCAGAAGGCCAATCGCGAACAGTTCGGCGACGAACCCCGCCTGCGCCAGTATATTGCGGCCGCTGATCGTCTTCACCTGTCCGTTTCTGATCGTGGCTGGCACCGACGGCGGCGTCACGCCGGCCGGCAAACCAGGTTCCAAGCCCAGAATTCCAAGACAGCTTTCGACTTGCGACCCCATTGCGGCCTCCATCAGGTTAGTTCGCTTTCATTGTTCGCTGCACATGATACGGGAGTGCGGATCACCCGCGCTTTCGTACTCCGAGGATTGTCCGTGCCTCGGCAGGCGTGGCGACGCTGGCGCCCATGCGCTCGATGATCCCCACCGCGTTGTCGACGAGCTCCGCATTGGATGCCAGCACCCCACGTCGGAGATAAATGTTATCTTCCAAACCTATCCGGACGTGTCCGCCCATAGCCACCAACTGCCCAACCATTGGCATTTCATCTGCACCACAGCCAAATCCGCCCCAGACCGCCCCGGAAGGGAGAATCTCACGCATCGCCTGGACAGCGCTCGGCACAGCGGGAGCTCCATAACCCGTGCTGAGGCAAAATTGGAAAAGGGGCGGACCGTCAATTATGTTTTCGGAGATGAGTTTCTTAGCGGTTTCAATGTGGCCTAGATCGAAACATTCGAGCTCGGGTTTGACACCAGCCTCGCGCATGAGTGTCGCCATCTCTCGCAGATCGGACATACGAGCAACAAAAATCGCATCCCCAAAAGCCATCGTTCCGCAATCGAGGGTGCTAAGCTCCGGCTGAAGTTTGACGGCATGGGAGCAGCGTCCAATTGCGTTTTTAAGTGTGCTAGCCTTTCCAATTTTTAAAGGATCCAAAGAATCAAGTTCAAGTTCACCATCCATTCCACAGGTTAGGTTGATGATGACATCGGTCGCCGCGTCCCTAAGCTTCTTAACAACCTGTTCATAAAGCTCAATTCGGTTTGATGGGGCCCCCGTGTCAGGCTCGCGGACGTGAATGTGAACGACCGCAGCCCCAGCCTTTGCAGCTTCCAGTGCAGCCTCCGCGATTTGTGATGGCGTCTTGGGGATATTTGGATGCTTCGCAAGAACCGCGGACCCCCCTCCGGTGACTGCACACGTGACAATGACTTTCCGCGCCATCAGAAACTCCTAGTTCGGTCTCGCCTTAATTGTTTAGTCTGGCGTCATGCACTCGGTGGCAGCGCCGAGTGGTCATACTTCGAAGGGGTTGGGGCAGCGCAAGGTATGGGGATACTTCATGCGTATCACGGGATCATCAAACATCTGGGTGCGAGAGTGGGCGCCTTGGATCGGCTGGCTAGTAGAGGATTGGTTCTCCCTTTCGCTTAGGCCTTAGAGGCCTTTTCGAGGAAAAGTTGT
>NZ_NSGB01000045.1:0-2127 GCF_002294785.1 Mesorhizobium sp. WSM3868
CCAAGCCAGCGAAAGCTGGAGCCGCGAATATTTGCCCAGCTGAGGCTATTCTGAATTGATCATGCCGGCGAATGGGCTATATCATCTCTGAAGCCGTGAACAGAGTGCTAAACGCTGAAAGAAACTGACTACGCCTCTTAATTACCTGCTGGTATCCCTCCGTAAAGAGGGAATATTCCTATGACTAGCTAGCCGGATGTATGGTGGTGTTGCGTGTAGCCGGTAAGCAGCTCGCTAGGACGGTTGATTAGCAGTTGAAATGGAGACGTATCTTGACACCTCGTACGTTCTCAACTGATGATACGTTAACCGTACTTATTCGATATCCTGCTGCTGATGAGTACGCCGCGTCTCTGCGGAACCAATTTCCAAAGTTGCGCGTATTATGCGCCAGCGATGACGTGTCCCTCGAAAGCTACATGGCTGAGGCCGACATCCTCCTCGCGCCAAGTTTTCCAGTCAAGCTCGTGAGCAAGGCGCGTCGGCTCAAGTGGTTCCAGTGCACCAACGCGGGTATTGATACGGTTTTGCCGATCCGCGACCAACTCAACGAACTGATTATAACCAACGCGCGAGGTGTACACGGCGAGTTAATCGCGGACTATGTGATCGCGGGGATTACCATGCTGCACTGGGACTTCCCGCGATTCATGCGGGAACAGGCCCGTAAGGAATGGCGCGACCGGAGTATCACACTTCTCGCGGAGCAGACGCTTGGTGTCGTCGGTCTTGGATCTATCGGAGCCGCTATCGCGCGCCGAGCAAAAGGCGCCGGGATGAGGGTAATAGGCTGCAAACGGGACGTAACAGAGCCGGTCCCATATGTGGACGAACTCCTCCCATCAAGCGGGCTTGAGGAGCTTCTGACACTGTCGGATTTCGTCGTTCTCGCTGTTCCGCGCATCCCGGAAACCGAACGTCTGATCGGTCGAGCGCAGTTCCGACAGATGCGCCGCACTGCGTTTCTTGTCAATATTGCTCGCGGAGCCGTGGTGGCGGAAAGCGAGCTCATTGAAGCCTTGGTGTCCGGTGAAATCGCGGGAGCGCTTCTTGACGTGTTTGAGCAAGAACCATTGCCAGCAGAAAGTCCTCTCTGGACTATGCCCAACGTCATTGTCACCCCTCACGTTGCCGGTTGGCGAAGCGACTACGACAGACGAACGCTCGATATTTTTAGCGAAAATATTCACTGTTTCCTGGAGGACCCACCATTGCAAAACGTCATCGACTTGAGCCGTGGGTGCTGAAACCTATATCCTGCCCTGGCGAAATAGCGGCGGATCTGCGTTTCGGTGTGGATTAAATTTAAGCGTTCGCACGCCGTCCAGTATACCCAATCCTCGCCGATTGACAGCAGATCGCCAATCAGTGGATAGCGAGCCACTGACGGAACTCCATCGACCGGAACATCAGGGCCGGATCGTCATCCGCGCGTGGAGCGGCGGTAAGACTCAAGCATTGGCAGCAAGAAGGCGAGTTGTCGATCGCACGGCTTCACAGTCTCGGGTTGCAGGTTGTGAGCTCGCTCCGTGCGAACCGCGGTGCGATCGTAGCTGTGGTAAGCGCTACTCAGCCAGCCCCCGCGTTGCCATGTCGCACATGGAGTCGGCGGTAAACTCACTCGTGGGGGAACGTATGATCAAGAAGCAGCAGGTGCGCTGGTCGCTCCACGGCGCGGATGTGCTCATGCAGGCATGCAGGTCCGCACGGCCGAGATAACTTCACGAGAGATTGCAGCCCCCTCTTCGGCAGAGGCGGACATACGATCTTACGCCGGAGCCACACGTGCCGTCTCTTATCAAGCCTAAACCCCTCTGAGCGCCGCCTGACCCAGGGAAATTACGGGTGTCCCGGCGAGGGCGCTGCGAGGGTGATCGTCACGATCTCGCTTATCTCAAAACCAGATGCTCTCGATACATAGATTATATTTGACGGCGGCTAGCTCACGAATGAAGTCTGATGCAATCAAAGACAAGAATGCGGGGGAAGGGGGAGGGGACAATCGAATTTTGTGAAAAAACATCCTCAGCCATAAGAAAGAAGGGGAAAGGGTTAAACCCATGAGTAAGAACTATCGCATTCTCGACCTCCTCCGTCGCAACCGTTCGCCGCTTGAAAATCACCTGA
>NZ_NSGB01000046.1:0-1952 GCF_002294785.1 Mesorhizobium sp. WSM3868
TTAGGAGAACGCGAGGCCGGCGAGCAAGTACTAGCGCACTGGTTGTTGATCAGAAAATTCAGCCAAAAGGACAATCGCCGACAATGAACAACGGCTGGACTTTCCAAGAGCTGATCGACGCGGGCATGTCTGTGACTGGCGGCTGCCTGGACTGCCATCGTCATCAAACCTGTCGGCCCTCCGGGACCGCTTCGGCGCTGATGCTCCGGCGATGGAATGGGACTTGCGGCCGAGGATGAAATGCGCGGTCTGTGGCGTATCAAGCTGACCTATTCGCCAGACACCAGCCACCGCAAAGGAGTCTGAGGTCAGGGCGTGCGTTTCGTCTGCCGCCGCCGCCACATCCTATTGTCCGTTTGTCGACCACCGTTCGGGATTTCGGACCGAGGCAGCATTGGCCCATCAGGGCCAAATACAATTCCGCATCCTCCAGGGCTTGGCGGATAGCGGCAACATGGCGGGGGTTCGGGTTCCTCGATCCGTTCTCAAATTCGATGATCGTTGGTCGCTAATATGCGCTTTGGCAGCGAGCCGCACTCGCGACCAGCTCAACAGAGCTCGTGCGGCCTTTGATTGCTTCCCCGACAGTAGGGCCCGTCTGTGCATAGGCGTTGAACATTAACGTCCCTAAAAAATGCCGTCGGCTTGGTGAGGGTCCTCAAATATTCGTGAGCCCGCGAACTCAGATCGCGGGCGGGGCGGGTCACCCTAGGCGTGGATCAGATTGGGGCCCACGGTGGGCCTTCAAGTTCGATGCCGCGATGTGGTGAACGAGCGGCTACTATGCAGGGCTAGATTTCGAGGTCACCTCGAACATTTCGAATATGGCGCGAGCTGTAAAAATCGCCTGATCCCGAACATGTACAAAGAGTTCGAGCCGGTCTTCAATTGAAATAACCTCGACCGCCATCTCGGCCAACGCCTCAATGCCTGTCGTCTTACTGCATGGATGCCATCCAGTTCCGCGCCGGTTTCATCCGTCACCTGAGATGAGGCGTTGAACGTGTCGAAGAAGTAGCGGTTCATCGAGTGCCCAGCGCTTTTGCCTCACGCTCTAAAGTCTCGCGGTCGTTTCCGTGCTTGGCGATCAGTTTCCGGACCTCAGGGATCGAGAGCCCGAATTTGCTGGCGAAGTAGCCAACCTCATATACCTGATTCCCAGACACCCGGTCACGGTCGCGCGAATCGCGTTTGCTTTTGACGTCCGCCATGCCTCGTTCCTCTCCCTCCGCTAAAGGAAAGACGCGCGGGACGAGAATGTTCCTTCTATCCGCTTGGGGCCACGCGCAGCAGCCGCGATAAGTGCTCTCGATGCATCAACTGCATGTCTGGAGCAACGCGACCGACCCCGGAGGTGTAGCCGTCTGGTGGCAACATGAAGCGCGTTCCTTGCGCATGAAATGGCGGCGGCTCTGCGGCTCTGGTTAGCGATTCCTGATTATTCGACGATCGCAACCGACTGGGCTGAGGGGATGTCCTTCATCCCGAGGCTCGAGCAGTTTTGTTTGATGGTCGTGCTGCCGGACCACTGGATCTTGTCGGCGACGACCTGGGTGCAGCCGCCGCTCCAAGAGAAGTTGCCCAGGTAGTTGACCTGCTGCTTGGGGAAATAGATGGCACCGGTCAGAAGCGAGCTCGCGGTGCCGTTGAAAGTGCTCGATGCGCTTGTGCCGGTCCTGTCGCCATAGAACAGCACGCCGGAATAGGTGCCCGAGGTCGGCGCGCTCAGCGTTACCGTGGCGTTGCCGTTCATGCTGACAGTGTTGCTGCCGGACATGAACATTGTCACGCCGGTACCGGAGATGACCGCGCCAGCGTTAACCTTCACATTGCCCTGGACGACATAGGTGCCGGGCTGGAGCGTGACATTGCCCTTGAGGTCCATGCCGCTGCAGTAAGTTCCGGGCTGGAGCGTTTGCGATGTTTTGCTCCCGTTGACGGTCTTGCACGGG
>NZ_NSGB01000047.1:0-1715 GCF_002294785.1 Mesorhizobium sp. WSM3868
CCTTGGATCGGCTGGCTAGTAGAGGATTGGTTCTCCCTTTCGCTTAGGCCTTAGAGGCCTTTTCGAGGAAAAGTTGTGCAACCGCACTCGGCTGCACCCCGGTCACGCCTTTCGCCGTCGCCGTCAGGTAATCGAGGAAATAGCCGAAGATGATAGGTGTTTCCTCAAGCAGCAGCTTCTGGATCTTGCCCGCCGTTGCCTTCTGCGCCTCCAGATCGATAGCCGCGATGTAGTTGGACACGAGCATGTCGTAATCCTTGTTCTTGAAATGGGCGGCGTTCCAGGTGCCGTCGCTCTTCAGCGGCGCGGAAAGCAAGACGTTCGGCACGCCGCGGTGGCCGTAGTCCGTGATACCCATCACCGAATCCAGCCAGTTCGACTTGCCGAACACCGCGTCTCCATAATAGCTACCCGCGTCGAGGATGTTGAGTTCGATCTCGATGCCGATCTCCTTGACCCAATTCTGGATCAGCTGGGCGTATTCGGGAATTTCAGCAACGCGCACGGCGGTCAGCGTCACCTTGAAGCCCTTGCCGGCACCTGCAGCTTCCATCAGCTGCTTGGCCTGCGCGAAGTCCTGCTTGCGCTGCGGCACGCTCGTATCGGTCGAAGGGTAGACCGGTGCGAACGGGCTGTCATTGCCCAGCGATGCGCGCCCCTTCATCAGGCCGGCGACCAGCTTGTCGCGATCGATTGAGAGCGCGATGGCGCGGCGCACGCGCGGGTCCTTGAACGGGTCGGAGTCGCAGCGCATGTGCACTTGCTGGCACGCCGGCGACTTCAGGCTGATGATATCGAAGTTCGGATCGTTGAGCAGGCCAATGCCGGACAGAGCCGATATAGGGGTGATGTCGACCTGGCCGCCCTGCAGCGCCAGAATCTGAGCCTGACGGTTGTCGAAGAAGGTGAACTCGGTGCGATCCGGCAATGCCTTCGGCCCCCAATAGTCGTCGTTACGCACGAAGGAGGCGCCGACCTTGGGCGTGTATTTTTCCAGCTTGAACGGCCCGGTGCCGTCGAAGCTCTTCTCGAAGTCACCCTTGTAGGTGGCCGGCAGAATGATGGCATTGTAATTGTCCGAAGACACCATGTAGGGGAAGTTGCCGTTCGGCGCGTCAAGGTGAAACTCGACGGTGTAGTCATCAACTTTCTTGGTCGCACCCTTCTGCAGGATGCCCTTGAAGACGGACAGCGCGTTGGATGAATTGGCCGGGTCGGCCAGTCGGTCGATGGTCGCCACCACGTCGTCGGCCTTCATCTCGCCGCCGCTGTGGAACTTCACGCCCGTGCGAAGCTTGAAGGTCCATACCGTGCCTTTGTCGTTCGGCTTCCAGCTTTCGGCCAGCGCAGGCCGCAGCAGCAGGTCGGAGCCATCGACGCAAAGGAACTCGCCCACCTGCTGAATGAGCATGATGCCGCCGGTGTCGGCAATGGTGACGGGGTCTATGGCTCCCGACGGTACATTGTAGGCAACGCGGATGGTGGCGCCGGGCGCGCCCTGGGCGCGAGCGAGCGAAGGCATGCCACCGAGACCGGCTGCCATGCCGATGCGGCCAAGCAAAGGCAGCGACAGACCAAGCAGGCTGCCATGGCGCACGAACTCGCGGCGGCTGACACGGCCGTCGACGAGACCATCGATCAGGTGATTTTCAAGCGGCGAACGGTTGCGACGGAGGAGGTCGAGAATGCGATAGTTCTTACTCATGGGTTTAACC
>NZ_NSGB01000048.1:0-1691 GCF_002294785.1 Mesorhizobium sp. WSM3868
ACCTGCGCCTCGAACAGCTCGTGGATGCACTTGTGCGACGGATAGTCCGCTTCCGTCCGGTTCAGCTCCTCCAAAAGATGGGCGCGTTCGGCGGCCGGCAGGATGTCGAGCTCTCGCACCGGCTTGCCGGGCGCCTGCTCCAATGCCTGAGCCAGCTCTTCGAGCGCCCGCTGCATGTAGCCGCAGACGCGGTCCCCACAGATCGGCTCCACCACCTGTGCGGTGAGGCCGAGCGCATCGCCAAAATCCTCCACAGACAGGCTCAGCGGATAATTGGTGCGCTCCTCCTCGCCCAGCCATTCGATGCCGGCCAAGACATCGTCCGTGCTGGCGGCCGGCGTGTTGTGGCGATAGTTCATGAGCGCACTGAACAGCGGCGCCGGTGCTGCAACGCCGCTGCAGCGCTGCGCCAGCGCCAGCGAGGCATGCTCATGCGCCAGCAGCTGCGAAAGCCGCCCGTGCGTGGCCCGCACGCTGGCCTCGACCCCGGTGCCGTCGAGGTCGAGCCGCACCGGCAAGGTGTTCATGAACAGGCCGAGCGCGCGGTCGGCGCCCGGCCCGGCCTGCATGCGGCCAAACAGCACCGTGCCGAACACAACCTGCTCGCGCCCGCTGCTCAGCGCCACCACCTGGCCCCAGGCCAGGTGACAGAGGCTCGCCAGGCTCACACCCAGCCGCCGCGCCTGCGCCCGCAGCCGATCATTGAGCGCGGCCGGCAGCATCCGATGCGCCTCGCCGACCGCGCTGCCGTCGCCATGAACCTCGCTTAAACCGAACGGCAGGCTCGGCTCCTCGATGTCGCCCAGCATCTCCCGGAAGAACGCTTCATGCTCTTCGGAGGAAGCTCCTAGACGCGCCTGCGCCACCAGATTGCGGAACGGGTGCGGCGCACCAAGCTCATGCGCGCGACCCTCCAGAACCGCCCGCACCTCGCCGCGCATCACTTCCGAGGCGGTGTGATCCCCGATCAGGTGATGTTGCAGCTCCAAAAGCAGCCAGCGCCCGCCACCCGGCTCGCGCGCGATCACAAACCGCAACAAGGGCGCCCGGCCAAGCTCGAGGCGGTATTGGCGCGGATCGTACCGGCGCTTCAGTTGCTCATGACCGGGATCGCCATTCTCGTCCAGCTCGACCTCGGCAACCTCCAGCCGCGCACGACGCCACACCACCTGGGCCGGGCTCGACAGTCCATCCCACACAAAGGCCGTGCGCAGCACGTCGTGACGGTCCACCACTTGCTGGACCGCATCAAGATAGCGCTCCAACAGGGCGCGGTCGGCAAAGGCCATCTGCGAGACCAGCAGATATGGATCGCCCTTCCCGGCCAACAGGTGATGGAACAGGATGCCGTCCTGCAGCGGCGACAGGCCATAGATATCCTGGATGTTGCCAACCCCGCCCGGGACAGTCGCCACCGCCTGGTCGATCTCTTCCTGGCTCAGCTCGATCAGCGGCAGCATCGGTGGCGTGATCGCGAGAGTGTGCTCGTCGATCAGGTTGGCCGGCACGGCCACCTCGCTATGGCTGCCAAGGCTGGCGGCCAGATCGCAAAGCACCGGCCGGGCCAACAGGGTGCGCACCTCGACCCCGAGCGACTGCCGCCGCAGCCGGCTCAGCAGCCGCACCGCCAGCAGCGAATGGCCGCCGAGCTCGAAGAAGTGGTCGTGGCGGCCGACCCGATCGAGCCCCAG
>NZ_NSGB01000049.1:0-1637 GCF_002294785.1 Mesorhizobium sp. WSM3868
ACCTGCGCCTCGAACAGCTCGTGGATGCACTTGTGCGACGGATAGTCCGCTTCCGTCCGGTTCAGCTCCTCCAAAAGGTAAGTCCGCTCCTCGCGCGACAGCAACTCGATGCGGCCCACCGGCTGCCCGGCATCGGCAACCATCGCCCGCAGCAGCGCCAAAAGATAGCCGCGCTGCCGCTCGATCGTGGCTTCGTCGAACAGTGCGGTCGCATAGTGCAGCTTTCCGGCGAGCTCCTCGCCGCTCTCGCCAAGGCTCAGCTCCAGGTCGAACTTGACCTGGTCGTAGGCATTGCCCACAGCCTCGATCGCGAGCCCGGGCAGGTCAAGCCGCTCGACGGCCGCGTCCTGCCAGGCCAGCATCACCTGGAACAGCGGCGTGTGGTCGAGCGCGCGCTGCGGCTTGACGATCTCAACCACCTGCTCGAACGGCAGGTCCTGATGCTCCTGCGCGGCAAGCGCGGTGCGCCGCGTGCGTTCCAGAAGCTGCGCCACGCTCGGCGCCCCCGACAGATCCAGGCGAAGCGCAAGCGTGTTGACGAAGAAGCCGATCAGCTCTTCGATCTCGCGCCGGCCGCGATTGGCGCTCGGCACGCCGATGACGATGTCGTCCTGCCCTGACAGGCGCGACAGAACCGCCGCCCAGGCCGCCAGCACCGTCATGAACAAGGTCGTGCCCTGCTGGCTGGCCAGCCGCTTCAGCCCGCGCGTCAGCGCCGGATCGATGACCACCGGCACGCCGGCCCCGGCAAACGACTGCTGGGCTGGGCGCGGCCGGTCCGTCGGCAAGGCAAGGCGAGCAGGAGCCCCCGACAGGGCCTCGCGCCAGTGACGGGCCTGGCTCTGCAGCCTGTCCCCCGACAGCCACTGCCGCTGCCAGGCAGCATAGTCCGCATACTGGATGTCGAGCGGCGCCAAGGGATCATCATGCCCGGCAGCGAAGGCCCGGTAGAGCTGACCGAGTTCCCGCACCAGCACGCCCATCGACCAGCCATCCGAGACAATGTGATGCTGCGTCAGCAGGAAGACGTGCTCCTCATGCGACAGCCGGATCAGGCGAGCGCGGATCATCGGCCCGCGCGACAGGTCGAAGGGCGTGTGCGCCTCTTCACGGCACAGGTCCTCAAGGGCCGCCTCAGCATCGGCCCGGCCGCACAGGTCGTGCTCGACCGGCGGCAGACCAGCATCCGCCGGCAGGACCCGGACCCAGGGCTTGCCGTCGGGCGCGACAAAAACATGGCGCAACGCCTCGTGACGCGCAAACACACCATCGAGGCTGCGCTGCAGGGCCGCCCGATCGAGCCGGCCCGTCAGCCGCAAGGCCATCGGGATGTGGTAATTGGTGCCGGCCTCGTCCAGCTGCGCCAGGAACCACAGCCGCTGCTGGGCGAAGGAGAGCGCAAGCGGCTCATCGCGCGACACGGCAACAATCGCCGGCAGGTCTTTGCGATCGGCGCGGCTCAAATCTTCAACGATGCTTTCCGCCAGATCGCAAAGCACCGGCCTGGCGAAGAGCGTCGACAGCGGCACCTCGACACCGACGGCCGGCGAGAGCCGGCTCAGCAGCCGCACCGCCAGCAGCGAATGGCCGCCGAGCTCGAAGAAGTGGTCGTGGCGGCCGACCCGATCGAGCCCCAG
>NZ_NSGB01000005.1:0-346097 GCF_002294785.1 Mesorhizobium sp. WSM3868
TGGCAAAAGGTAAATTCGAGCGCACCAAGCCGCATGTGAACATTGGCACGATCGGCCACGTCGATCATGGCAAGACGTCGCTGACGGCGGCGATCACGAAGTATTTTGGCGAATACAAGCGCTATGACCAGATCGACGCGGCGCCGGAAGAGAAGGCGCGCGGCATCACCATCTCGACGGCGCATGTCGAGTATGAGACGGCCAACCGTCACTACGCCCATGTCGACTGCCCCGGCCATGCCGACTATGTGAAGAACATGATCACCGGCGCCGCGCAGATGGACGGCGCGATCCTGGTGGTTTCGGCCGCCGACGGCCCGATGCCGCAGACCCGCGAGCACATCCTTTTGGCCCGTCAGGTCGGCGTGCCCTCGATCGTGGTGTTCCTGAACAAGGTCGACCAGGTCGACGACGCCGAGCTGCTCGAGCTGGTCGAGCTCGAGGTTCGCGAACTGCTGACCAAGAACGAGTTCCCTGGCGACGACATTCCGATCGTCAAGGGTTCGGCTCTGGCTGCGCTCGAAGATTCGAACAAGACCATCGGCGAGGACGCCATCCGCGAGCTGATGGCGCAGGTCGACGCCTACATCCCGACGCCGGTCCGTCCGCTGGACAAGCCGTTCCTGATGCCGATCGAGGACGTGTTCTCGATCTCGGGCCGCGGCACGGTCGTGACCGGCCGCGTCGAGCGCGGCGTGGTCAAGGTCGGCGAGGAATTGGAGATCGTCGGCATCCGTCCGACGGCCAAGACCACCTGCACGGGCGTCGAGATGTTCCGCAAGCTGCTCGACCAGGGCCAGGCCGGCGACAACATCGGCGCGCTCTTGCGCGGCATCGACCGCGAGGGTGTCGAGCGCGGCCAGGTTCTGGCCAAGCCGGGCTCGGTGAAGCCGCACAAGAAGTTCGTGGCCGAAGCCTACATCCTGACCAAGGACGAGGGCGGCCGTCACACGCCGTTCTTCACCAACTACCGTCCGCAGTTCTACTTCCGCACCACCGACGTGACCGGCATCGTGACGCTGCCGGCCGGCACCGAGATGGTGATGCCCGGCGACAACATCACCGTCGATGTCGAGCTGATCGTGCCGATCGCGATGGAAGAGAAGCTGCGCTTCGCCATCCGTGAAGGCGGCCGCACCGTCGGTGCCGGCATCGTCGTCACCATCAAAGAATAATCGATCCGGCACTTGCTGGTTCGACAAGGAAAGGGCGGACTTCGGGCCGCCCTTTTTGTTTCTCACGTTGCTGCGGAGTCGAACATTCGAGGTGATGCAAAAGCTATTGCAACCACCGCCGCCGCAACTATCATAGGTTGCGGCAGGGGCTTCGCCAACATGATTTCCGGGCGTCATTCAAACTGCACATCAAGATGGTTTCGCATACTGGTTCGCCGGGCACCGGTGCTTGCTATTGTGGTGGTGGCCTTTGCAGCAAAGGCCGATGACGTCCTCATACGGGCATGGCCCGATACGTTCATTTTGAACGGCCCGTCTTCCGACGGCTTTTCGGAAATGCGGTTCATCTTTGCGCGTAGCAGTGCAGTCGGCTGTAAGACCAATTGTCCGGAATGGATTTCAGCGGAAGGCGCCATCACTGCCGACACGCCGGCTCTGCTCAAGCGAGTGCTGAAAAAGCTCGGCACCCGCAAACTGCCGATCATTGTCAATTCCCCTGGCGGCGATGTCGACGCCGCACTTCAACTTGGTCGCATCATACGGAAGAACGGGCTCGACATCGCGATCGGCAAGACCGAGTTTTCCGATTGTTGGCCGGGAACGGAGGGCTGCGGGGCCAGCTTCGGCAAGGGCGTTGCCTATTTCGGCGTGGCGTCTGATGGCGCCGCCATGTGCAACTCTGCATGTCCCCTGATGTTCGCAGGTGGCGTTCGCCGCGTAGCCGGTGGCTGGGCCTATCTGGGTGTTCATCAGATCACCACCACTTGGTTCCCCTCCACAAGGCATTTTCGAACCACCTATAAAACCATTCGGGGCAAAAGATATCAGGTCACAACGGAGACCGTCACCGAAGGCCGAAGCTACAAGACCTATAAGATGAGCAAGGGGTTCGCGCGGAAAATCTCGGCCTATTTGGCAGAGATGGGCGTGGGGCAGGGGGTCCTCGACAAAATGAAAGCCACGCCGGCGAGCGACATTCAGCGGATCACCCTCCACGACATGCTAACGATGAAACTGGCCACCAGCACAGACACCGTGGAGCTGTTCACCGGAGTGATCCTGTGCATGGGTGACAAACCGGCTCCGAATTGCCGGGAAATAGCGGAGGATGCCCGGCCGGCCGCTGTAACGACGGCAAAGCCGGCACCTTCTCGACAGGCGGAAGCTCCATCTTCCAAGCCAGCCAAAGCCCCGACTGCCGTGCCGTTTCGAGGAGCGGCAGGAAATGCCGCGCCGGAGATGCGTTTCGTGGTCGTTCGCGGCAGCGATCCGCTCTGCGATCCCGACTGCCCGGAATGGATTTCGGCGGAAGGCGCGGTCACCCCTCGAACCCCGCAAAAACTTCGCCAGTTGCTCGCCGCGCTCGACAACCCGCGACTTCCCATTGTGATCAGCTCACGAGGCGGCGACTTGTTCGGCGCCTTGGCCGCAGGGCGGCTTATCCACGAACGCAAGCTAGACGTCGTCGTCGCCCGCACCAATATCCTGGGTTGCAACCCGCCCGGGGCGGGCTGTCTTGACGACAATGGCGCCTATGTCGGGCTGATCAGCCAATTCGGAGTGGAGTGCGATTCAGCCTGCGCACTCATGCTCGCCGGCGGCGCCAGGCGGCTGGTCGACCCCAAGGCGCGGCTCAGCGTGTCCTCGATGGGACAGAAGCGGATTGTCAAAGCCTATTTGGACGAGATGGCGATCAGCCCAGGCCTGTTCGCAGCGATAGATCAGAGTTCGGTCGAGCGTCAGCTTGAACCCGATGTAATGCTCAAGGTCGGGCTGGTGACCGGGCTGGACACATCGGACACGCTGACTGGCCCCGCCATTTGCAGGTCCTCGCCAAAGCCGGACAATTGCCGGCTCCCGCCCTCCGCCAACGCCCAGGCAAAGATGCCGCCAGAACTTTAGCGTTGTCGCGACGAAGTCGAGGCAGCAGCCGTCAGGCTGGCATTGCTCGCACCCTCTTCAATTCTATTGCAAGCATCGTCGCCGTAACTAGTATGGGTTGGACCGAGGGCTTGGCAGGCGTGATTTCCGCGTTCCTTTCAAAGGGTATTTCGTGGCCGCTAGGGCTGGTTCGGCTCGGGCTGGCCATCGCTATTGGGCTTACCGCGTTTGCCGCCGCAGCGAAGGAAACGCCGCCGGATTACGGCCCTGCCATGCGCTTCGTCGTGGTGCGCAGCAGCGCGCCAGGCTGCGAGCCGAGCTGCCCGGAATGGATTTCTGCCGAAGGCAGCATCGAGGCCGGCACGCCGGCGCGGTTCAAGCGCCTCTTGAAGACGCTCGGCGGCCGGCAACTGCCGATCGTCGTCAATTCTCCTGGAGGCAATGTCGACGCCGCGCTCCAACTCGGCCGTATGATCCGTAAGAACAAGCTCGACATCGCCGTGGGCACTACGGGGTTTTCCGGCTGCTCGCCCGAAATGAAGAACTGCCGGGACAATGACAGTAAGAACACGCCGTATTCCGGCATCGCCTACGACAGCGGCGCCATGTGCAATTCCGCATGTCCCCTGATGTTTGCCGGCGGCGTCCGCCGTGTGGTCGGCGAGTGGGCTTTTCTCGGGGTTCATCAGATCACCACGACATATCACAGGGAAAAGCTGCTCTACCGCACCACCTACAGAATTGTGAACGGCAAGAAGAAGGTCCTCAGCACCAAGGTCGTCAGCCGCAAGAATGCCGGCAGCTACAAGACCTACGAGATGAGCAAGGCGGTCGAGAAACGGCTGTCCGGCTATCTGAAAGAAATGGGTATTGGGCAGGGCGTGCTGGACGTGATGAAGGGGACGCCGGCAAGCGACATAAGGCAGATCGAGCCCGACGATATGCTGGAGATGAAGCTCGTCACCAGCCTCGATTCTCTCGACCTGATGACCGAAGCAGCCATATGCCGGCGCGATCCGGTGCCAACGAGCTGCCGCGAGATACCGGCCAATGGCAAGGCCAAGCCGGCCGAGGTGGCGACGGTCGCGGCCAAACCGGCCTACAGCCAGCCGGCGGAGGCAGCATCACCGCCAAAGCCGCAGCAGGAAATGCGTTTCGTCCTCGTTCGCGGCAGCAATCCGCTCTGCAACCCCGACTGTCCGGAATGGATTTCGGCGGAGGGAACGATCGTTGCCGGCACGCCCGACAGGCTGCGCGAGCTGCTGGACAAGGTCGGCGGGCGCAGGCTGCCCATCGTCCTCAACTCACAGGGCGGCGATGTCCAGGGCGCGCTCGCCGCCGGCCGGCTGATCCGCGAGCGCAGATTGGATGTTGCGGTCGCCCGGACGGATTTTCTCGATTGCGATCCCGGCACGGCAGGGTGCGTCTCCAAGGACAACCTTCATAATGGTCTCACCGTTGAAGCCGGCGCCGAATGCGATGCAGCCTGCGTGCTGATGATCGCCGGCGGCACCAGGCGCTTGGTAGGCGCCGATACGCGTTTCCTGGTGCATTCCATGGGCATGGAAGACAAGGTCCGGTCGTATCTTGAGGAGATGGCGATCGGCTCGGGCCTGTTCGTCGCGTTGCAGTCGGCCCAATACGCCAAGCACAGGGAGCTCAGCCAGGACGAATTGGCGGGGTTCGGGCTCACCACCAGCCGCCAGTCGGTAGACGCTCTGACGGGCGCCACCATTTGCAAATCTTCGCCAAAACCCGATAACTGCCGGGTTCTGCCGTCCGGCAACGCCGAAGCGGAAGCTCCGGCCAAGCTTTAGCAGCATTCGGCGCCACCCCGGCACTGGCCACGGAGGCAGGTTGAGCCGGCTCCGAGCTTGCCGCTATCCTTCTAGGCTCAAACGTAGGAGGACCGGATATGAACGAGGGTGTCCCGACTTTGTTCGAATGGGCCGGCGGCAGCGAGGCGCTCAACCGGCTGACGCAGATCTTTTACAACAGAGTGACCTTGGACCCGATCGTCGGTCCGGTGTTCAGGCACATGTCGCCGGACCATCCGGCGCATGTCGCCGCCTTCATCGGCGAGGTTTTCGGCGGGCCGAAGACCTACAGCGAAAGGCATGGTGGCCACCGCGAGATGGTCATGCATCATCTCGGCAGGCATCTGAGCGAGGAGCAGCGCCGGCGCTGGATCAACCTCCTGGCGGATGCGGCGGACGAAGCCGGCCTGCCGGGCGATCCCGAGTTCCGTTCCGCCTTCATGGGCTATATCGAATGGGGATCGCGACTGGCCAAGATGAATTCCAATCTCGGCGAGACTTGCGACCCTGAGATCGAGCCAATGCCAAGCTGGGGTTGGGGCGTGCCGGGCGGGCCTTACAAGCCGCCGGCCGGGAAATCGTAGCCGAAGATGCTGGGTTTCTGCAAAATTCCGAAAAGATGACGCCGCAAAGACACCGCAGGGTCGTTGCATCAATGTGAGACGACCTTGCATGCTGATTGCCCATCTCCCATCGGGCTATATTCTGGGAAGGCTCGCGCGAAGACGGCGACGGGAGGCATCCGATGTGGTGGCTGCCGCAATGCTCGGCAGCGTCATCCCGGACATCGACATGCTCTATTTTTACCTGATCGATGGCGGTCGCACGCACCATCATGCCTACATCACGCATTGGCCGTTGTTCTGGGCGACGATCGGGACGGTAGGCGTGTCGGTCGGTCGGTTGTTGGGGTCGCGGCGTCTGCCGTCGATCGCCATCTTCTTAGCCGGAGCCATGTTGCATATGGCACTCGACACGGTGGCATCGCCGATCATGTGGTTGGCGCCGTTCAGTCATCGCCCGTTTGAGCTCGTGGCGGTTCCGGCCAGCCATGGGAACTGGGTCCTGAACTTCGTTCTGCATTGGACTTTCGCGCTTGAACTCGTGATCTGCGCATGGGCCCTGCGGCTTGGATGGCTGCGATCGGCGCTTCCGGCCGACGTGTCTCAAAAGGGCTCTTGAGTTCTCATCGGCTTTGTGAAATAGCAGCGCCCGTATACGGGCATAGCTCAGTTGGTAGAGCGGCGGTCTCCAAAACCGCAGGTCGTAGGTTCGAGCCCTGCTGCCCGTGCCACCTCCCATGGCAGACTGAGGGTGGGCGCGCTCCGCCGTTGAAAACCGGGGGCGGCTTGCCATATAGCAAAAACTGGGGCATAAGGCCCCGCATAGCCGGGACGGAACGACTGGATGGTTCCGAGGCGGCGCTAAAACATAAAGCGGAACACTTGCCACTTGCGTGGACCAAGAATCGGTTTTATGTAGACTGAACAGACACGCGACGCGTGGAGCTGGGAAGCCGGCTTTACGCGTCTGATTTGCGTGGGCGAAATGGTGGTGCTGATTCGGCGCCGGCACGAAGTCCAGGCGGCACGTCCCGGCCAGCGGGATCATCCAGGAGACCCGGCCAACGGGTCTTGAAGACAGGCGGCAGATGGCTTCGAAAACCACAAACCCTTTCACATTTCTCCAGCAGGTTCGCGCGGAGACGGCCAAGGTGACATGGCCCTCGCGCCGCGAGACTATGATCTCGACGGTAATGGTCCTGGTTTTTGCGCTCATCGCCATGATCTTCTTCTTCACCGCCGACATAGCCATGGGCTATGCGATCGAGTGGATTCTGGGCCTCGGACATTAAGTTCGGCGATTACGGAGAGGTCGTGAAATGACGCGGTGGTACATCGTCCACGCTTATTCGAACTTCGAGAAGAAGGTCGCCGAGGACATCGAGAACAAGGCCAAGCAGAAGGGCCTGTCGGGCGAGATCGAGCAGATCGTGGTGCCGACGGAGAAGGTCGTCGAGATACGCCGCGGCCGCAAGGTCGATGCGGAGCGCAAGTTCTTCCCCGGTTATGTGCTCTTGAAGGCCAACCTGACGGACGCCGTATTCTCGCTGGTCAAGAACACGCCGAAGGTCACCGGCTTCCTCGGAGACTCCAAGCCCGTGCCGATCACCGAGGCCGAGGCGCAACGCATCCTGAACCAGGTTCAGGAAGGCGTCGAGCGTCCGAAGCCGTCGGTCACCTTCGAGATCGGCGAGGCGATCCGGGTCTCGGACGGTCCGTTCGCGTCGTTCAACGGCTTCGTCCAGGAAGTGGACGAGGAGCGGGCGCGCCTCAAGGTGGAAGTTTCGATCTTCGGGCGCGCGGTGCCCGTCGATCTCGAATTCGGACAGGTCGAAAAGGGCTGATCCGAAGGTCCCCGTCCGACAGGCGAAGGGATCGGCGGCGCGAAGGAATGGCGCTGCCATGAACGGGTGGGAGGCGAATGCGGCTTAGCCGGCCGCTGGAACCGCACCACCAGACTGCAACCGCCGGTTTTCCCGGCATGAGATAAAGGCAGGAATAGAGATGGCTAAGAAAGTTGCAGGCCAGCTCAAGCTCCAGGTTGCCGCGGGCTCGGCCACGCCGTCGCCCCCGATCGGCCCGGCGCTAGGTCAGCGCGGCATAAACATCATGGAGTTCTGCAAGGCGTTCAACGCGCAGACCCAGGAACTGGAGAAGGGCTCGCCCATCCCGGTCGTCATCACCTACTACCAGGACAAGTCGTTCACCTTCGTCATGAAGACGCCGCCGGTGAGCTACTTCCTGAAGAAGGCCGCCAACCTGAAGTCTGGTTCGAAAGAGCCGGGCAAGGTCAAGGCCGGCACGATCTCGCGCGACAAGGTGCGCCAGATCGCCGAGCAGAAGATGAAGGACCTGAACGCAAACGACGTCGAAGCGGCCATGCGCATGGTCGAGGGCTCCGCCCGCTCGATGGGCCTGGAAGTGGTGGGCTAAGATCATGGCAAAGATTGCAAAGCGTGTTGCCAAGAGCCGTGAAGGCATCGACCCGAACAAGGCCTATGCGCTCTCTGAGGCGCTGCAGCTGCTGAAGGACCGGTCCACGGTGAAGTTCGACGAGACGGTCGAGGTCGCGATGAATCTCGGCGTCGATCCGCGCCATGCGGACCAGATGGTCCGCGGCGTTGTCAACCTGCCGAACGGCACTGGCCGGTCGGTGCGCGTCGCCGTGTTCGCGCGCGGCGACAAGGCCGAGGAGGCCAAGGCGGCCGGCGCCGATATCGTTGGCGCCGAGGACCTGGTCGACATCGTCCAGAAGGGCACGATCGATTTCGATCGCTGCATCGCCACCCCGGACATGATGCCGCTGGTCGGCCGCCTGGGTAAGGTGCTCGGCCCGCGCGGCATGATGCCGAACCCGAAGGTCGGCACCGTGACCCCCGATGTCGCGGCCGCCGTCAAGGCCTCGAAGGGCGGCGCCGTCGAGTTCCGCGTCGAGAAGGCCGGCATCGTCCAGGCCGGCGTCGGCAAGGTCTCGTTCGACGTCAAGGCGCTGGAAGAGAATGTGCGGGCCTTCGCCGATGCGGTGAACAAGGCCAAGCCCGCCGGCGCCAAGGGCAACTACGTCAAGAAGGTGTCGGTCACCTCGACGATGGGTCCCGGCCTCAAGCTCGACATCGCGACGCTCGCCGCGTCGTAAATGTCGCCTGACCGGCTTCTGGCCGGTCGCAAAAGAATTCCGGACCGCCGATCCGTCGGCGGCCCGGTAACCCGGAGGCTGAAAGGTTTCCGGATATCCTGTCCGAGATTGCAGGCGGCCGGCCTTGGTTCAAAAGGGGGCCTTAATTCATGTGGGCCTGCATGAGACGGGTGAAGACCCGACAAAGGAGCGAAAAGCTCCAATGAAAGGTTCGAACCGTGTTTGCCTTTTGTCAGCACATCAACCGGCTTTGCCGGCGGATGTGGCGAAAGGGGGCAGGATCCTCGAGCGCCGTTCGGGAGATCCGTTTGTGGATGGCCCGGCCGGCAAAAGGCAACCCGACTTCTGACCTCGTGAATGGGGCAGGGGTCAACTGGAGATAGGCAGTGGACAGAGCGGAAAAACGCGAACTCGTCACGGGCCTGAACGAAGCGTTCTCGAACGCGGGTTCAGTCGTCGTGGCCCACTACGCCGGTATCACCGTCGCGCAAATGAACGACCTTCGGTCGAAGATGCGCGCCGCCGGTGGCACCGTCAAAGTCGCGAAGAACCGTCTCGCCAAGATCGCTCTTCAGGGCACGGACTCCGCATCGATCGTCGATCTGTTCAAGGGACAGACGCTGATCGCTTATTCGGAGGATCCGGTTGCGGCGCCGAAGATCGCGTCCGAGTTCGCCAAGGGGAATGACAAGCTGATCATTCTCGGCGGCGCAATGGGCTCGACCTCGCTCAACGCCGACGGTGTCAAGGCACTCGCCACGATGCCGTCGCTCGACGAGCTGCGCGCCAAGCTGGTTGGCATGATCGCCACGCCGGCAACCCGGATCGCCCAGATCGTCAATGCGCCCGCGGCTTCGGTCGCGCGCGTCATCGGCGCTTACGCCCGGAAGGACGAGGCGGCATGAGGCCGTTCCTCGCTGTCAACAACACACGTTCGAACCAAGTAAAGGAATACACAAATGGCTGATCTGGCAAAGATCGTAGACGACCTTTCGAAGCTGACCGTCCTCGAGGCGGCCGAGCTGTCGAAGCTCCTGGAAGAGAAGTGGGGCGTTTCGGCTGCTGCTCCGGTGGCGGTCGCCGCTGCTGGCGGTGGCGCTGCCGCTGCTGCTGCTCCGGCTGAAGAGAAGACGGAATTCGACGTCGTTCTCGCCGACGCCGGCGCCCAGAAGATCAACGTCATCAAGGAAGTCCGCGCCATCACCGGCCTTGGCCTCAAGGAAGCCAAGGACCTCGTCGAGGCGGCTCCGAAGCCGGTCAAGGAAGGCGTTTCCAAGGCCGATGCTGACAAGTTCAAGGCTCAGCTGGAAGCAGCTGGCGCCAAGGTCGAGCTGAAGTAAGCCTTATGGTTGAGGGCGGACGGCCTCGCGCCGGCCGCCCCCTCCCTTGACGAAAGGGAGGCTTCGTTGCGCGAGACATTTGAAAACCTCTTTCCTGAGGGCCGGAAGCGGCCTTCAGGAAACGGGTTTTCTCCCGTTTTTACCGGCAGCCCCCAAGCAATTGGAAGGGCGGCCGGAAAACAGACAGGGGCGGCCGGCGAGCGGCCCATTGGTGCAAGGCGAACCGCGGCGAGGTTCGCCCCGAGTTTTGAGCTAAGGAGCGACGATGGCCCAGACCCAGACTTTCAATGGCCGCAGACGCGTACGCAAGTTCTTCGGGAAGATCCCGGAAGTTGCGGAGATGCCGAACCTCATCGAGGTTCAGAAGGCATCCTATGACCAGTTCCTGATGGTGGACGAGCCCAAGGGTGGGCGTCCGGACGAGGGGCTGCAGGCTGTTTTCAAGTCGGTCTTCCCGATCTCCGATTTTTCCGGCTCCTCGATGCTGGAATTCGTGAAGTATGAGTTCGAAGGACCGAAGTTCGACGTCGACGAATGCCGTCAGCGCGACCTGACCTATGCTGCGCCGCTGAAGGTGACGCTGCGCCTCATCGTGTTCGATATCGATGAGGATACCGGCGCGAAGTCGATCAAGGACATCAAGGAGCAGGACGTCTATATGGGCGACATGCCGCTCATGACGTCGAACGGCACCTTCATCGTCAACGGCACCGAGCGCGTCATCGTCTCGCAGATGCACCGTTCGCCGGGCGTCTTCTTCGACCACGACAAGGGCAAGTCGCACTCGTCGGGCAAGCTTCTGTTTGCCGCGCGCGTCATCCCCTATCGCGGCTCGTGGCTCGACATCGAGTTCGATTCCAAGGACGTGGTCCACGCCCGCATCGACCGCCGCCGCAAGATTCCGGTGACGTCGCTGCTGATGGCGCTCGGCATGGACGGCGAAGAGATCCTGTCGACCTTCTACAACAAGATCACCTACAAGCGCGCCGGCGACCACTGGCGCATCCCGTTCAATGTCGAGCGCTTCCGCGGCCTCAAGGCTGTCGGCGACCTGGTCGACGCCGACACGGGCGAGATCGTCGTCGAGGCCGGCAAGAAGATCACCGCCCGCCAGGCCCGCCAGCTCGGCGAAAAGGGTCTCAAGGCGATCAAGGCGACCGACGAGGACCTGCTCGGCAACTACCTGGCCGAGGACATCGTCAACTACGCCACCGGCGAGATCTTTCTCGAGGCCGGCGACGAGATCGACGAGAAGACGCTGAAGGTGCTGCTCGGCACCGGCGAGGACGAGATCCAGATCCTGGACATCGACCACGTCAATGTCGGCGCCTACATCCGCAACACGCTCGCCGTCGACAAGAACGAGAGCCGCCAGGACGCGCTGTTCGACATCTACCGCGTCATGCGTCCGGGCGAGCCGCCGACGCTCGAGACCGCCGAAGCCATGTTCAACTCGCTGTTCTTCGACAGCGAGCGCTATGACCTGTCGGCTGTCGGCCGCGTCAAGATGAACATGCGCCTCGAGCTCAAGGCCGAGGACACCGTGCGCGTGCTGCGCAAGGAAGACATCCTGGCCGTGGTCAAGACGCTGGTCGAGCTGCGCGACGGCAAGGGCGAGATCGACGACATCGACAATCTCGGCAACCGCCGCGTCCGCTCGGTCGGCGAGCTGATGGAGAACCAGTACCGCGTCGGCCTGCTGCGCATGGAGCGCGCGATCAAGGAGCGTATGTCCTCGATCGAGATCGACACGGTCATGCCGCAAGACCTGATCAACGCCAAGCCGGCGGCCGCCGCCGTGCGCGAGTTCTTCGGCTCCTCGCAGCTCTCGCAGTTCATGGACCAGACCAACCCGCTGTCGGAGATCACCCACAAGCGTCGCCTGTCGGCGCTTGGACCGGGCGGTCTGACCCGCGAGCGTGCCGGCTTCGAGGTGCGCGACGTGCATCCGACGCATTACGGCCGCATCTGCCCGATCGAGACGCCGGAAGGCCCGAATATCGGTCTGATCAACTCGCTCGCCACCTTCGCGCGCGTCAACAAGTACGGCTTCATCGAGAGCCCGTACCGCAAGATCGTCAACGGCAAGCTGACCAATGAAGTCGTCTATCTGTCGGCGATGGAGGAGGCCAAGCACCACGTCGCGCAGGCCAACGCCGAGCTCGATAAGAACGGCAGCTTTGTCGACGAGTTCGTCATCTGCCGCAACGCCGGCGAGGTGATGATGGCGCCGCGCGAGAACGTCGACCTGATGGACGTGTCGCCGAAGCAGATGGTGTCCGTGGCCGCGGCCCTCATCCCGTTCCTCGAGAACGACGACGCCAACCGCGCGCTGATGGGCTCGAACATGCAGCGTCAGGCCGTGCCGCTGGTGCGCGCCGAGGCGCCGTTCGTCGGCACCGGCATGGAGCCGGTCGTGGCCCGTGACTCAGGCGCCGCCATCGGTGCCCGCCGCGGCGGCGTGGTCGACCAGGTGGACGCCACCCGTATCGTTATCCGCGCCACCGAAGATCTCGACCCGGGCAAGTCCGGCGTCGACATCTACCGGCTGATGAAGTTCCAGCGTTCGAACCAGAACACCTGCATCAACCAGCGTCCGCTGGTGCGTGTCGGCGACCGGGTGAACAAGGGCGACATCATCGCCGACGGTCCTTCGACCGAGCTCGGCGATCTGGCGCTCGGCCGCAACGTGCTGGTCGCGTTCATGCCGTGGAACGGCTACAACTACGAGGACTCGATCCTGCTCTCCGAGCGCATCGTGGCCGACGACGTCTTCACCTCGATCCACATTGAGGAGTTCGAGGTTATGGCCCGCGACACCAAGCTCGGACCGGAGGAGATCACGCGCGACATTCCGAACGTCTCGGAAGAAGCGCTGAAGAACCTCGACGAGGCCGGCATCGTCTATATCGGCGCGGAAGTGCAGCCGGGCGACATCCTGGTCGGCAAGATCACGCCGAAGGGCGAAAGCCCGATGACGCCGGAAGAGAAGCTCCTGCGCGCCATCTTCGGCGAAAAGGCCTCGGACGTTCGCGACACCTCTATGCGCATGCCTCCGGGTACCTTCGGCACGGTCGTCGAAGTGCGCGTCTTCAACCGCCACGGCGTGGAGAAGGACGAGCGCGCCATGGCGATCGAGCGCGAGGAGATCGAGCGTCTGGCCAAGGACCGCGACGACGAGCAGGCGATCCTCGACCGCAACGTCTATTCGCGCCTGTCGGACATGCTGGTCGGCAAGGAAGCGATTGCCGGGCCGAAGGGCTTCAAGAAGGGCTCGAAGCTGTCGAAGGACACGCTCGACGAGTATCCGCGCTCGCAGTGGTGGCAGTTCGCCGTGGAGAACGAAAAGCTCCAGAGCGAGCTGGAAGCCCTGCGCGGCCAGTACGACGACTCCAAGAAGGCGCTAGAGCAGCGCTTCATGGACAAGGTCGAGAAGGTGCAGCGCGGCGACGAGATGCCTCCGGGCGTCATGAAGATGGTCAAGGTCTTCGTGGCGGTGAAGCGCAAGATGCAGCCGGGCGACAAGATGGCCGGCCGTCACGGCAACAAGGGCGTGGTGTCGCGCATCGTTCCGGTCGAGGACATGCCTTTCCTCGAGGACGGCACGCATGCCGATATCGTGCTCAACCCGCTGGGTGTGCCGAGCCGCATGAATGTCGGCCAGATCCTGGAAACGCATCTGGGCTGGGCCTGCGCCGGCATGGGCAGGAAGATCGGCGAGCTGATCGACGCCTACAAGGCTGGCGGCGACATCAAGCCGCTGCGCAAGACGCTGGAAAGCTTCATGCCTTCCAACGACCGCAACGAGCCGGTCCGCGACTATGACGACGAGAGCATCATTCGCCTGAGCGAGCAGATGCGCCGCGGCGTCTCCATCGCGACTCCGGTGTTCGACGGCGCGCACGAAGCCGACATCAACACCATGCTGCAGCAGGCGGGCCTGCACACCAGCGGTCAGTCGCAGCTCTATGACGGCCGCACCGGCGAGCCGTTCGATCGCAAGGTGACGATGGGCTACATCTATATGCTCAAGCTTCACCACCTGGTGGACGACAAGATCCACGCGCGCTCGATCGGTCCGTACTCGCTCGTCACCCAGCAGCCGCTGGGCGGCAAGGCGCAGTTCGGCGGCCAGCGCTTCGGCGAAATGGAGGTCTGGGCGCTGGAAGCCTACGGCGCCGCTTATACGTTGCAGGAGATGCTGACGGTGAAGTCGGACGACGTTGCCGGACGCACCAAGGTCTACGAGGCGATCGTGCGCGGCGACGATACGTTCGAAGCCGGCATTCCCGAGAGCTTCAACGTTCTCGTCAAGGAGATGCGCTCCCTCGGCCTCAATGTCGAACTGGAGAACACCAAGTTCGAAGACGCTGCCGTGCGGCTGCCCGATGCTGCCGAATAGGGGCGCGGCCGAACAAGGGTAATGGCGCGTCGCGAAACAACGTGGCGCGCCCCACAAATTCTCGGCCGGTCAGGCCGGCCAGTCTGCGGGCATTCGGCCCGCGCTCGATGCAAGGGGTTTTCGAGGACCCCGAAAAGGAGAACGGCATGAACCAAGAGGTCATGAATCTCTTCAACCCCCAGGCGCCTGCGCAGGTGTTCGATTCCATCCGGATCTCGCTCGCCAGCCCTGAGAAGATTCTGTCCTGGTCGTTCGGTGAGATCAAAAAGCCGGAGACCATCAACTACCGCACCTTCAAGCCGGAGCGTGACGGTCTGTTCTGCGCGCGCATTTTTGGTCCGATCAAGGACTACGAGTGCCTGTGCGGCAAGTACAAGCGCATGAAGTACAAGGGCGTCATCTGCGAAAAGTGCGGCGTCGAAGTCACGCTGTCGCGCGTCCGCCGCGAGCGCATGGGCCATATCGAGCTCGCCGCCCCCGTCGCCCATATCTGGTTCCTGAAGTCGTTGCCTTCGCGCATCGGCACGCTGCTCGACATGACGCTGAAGGATATCGAGCGCGTCCTCTACTTCGAGAACTACATCGTCACCGAGCCTGGCCTCACCGCGCTGAAGGAGCACCAGCTGCTCAGCGAGGAAGAGTACATGCTGGCCGTCGACGAGTATGGCGAGGACTCTTTCACCGCCATGATCGGCGCCGAGGCCATCCATGACCTGTTGGCCGGCATGGATCTGGAGAAGATCGCCGGCGATCTGCGCTCGGAGCTGGCTTCGACCTCGTCCGAGCTGAAGCAGAAGAAGCTTCTGAAGCGGCTCAAGGTCGTCGAGAACTTCATGGAATCCGGCAACCGTCCGGAATGGATGATCATGAAGGTCGTCCCGGTGATCCCGCCGGACCTGCGCCCGCTGGTCCCGCTGGACGGCGGCCGCTTCGCCACGTCCGACCTCAACGACCTCTATCGCCGCGTCATCAACCGCAACAATCGTTTGAAGCGGCTGATCGAGCTGCGCGCGCCCGGCATCATCGTGCGCAATGAAAAGCGCATGCTGCAGGAGGCCGTCGACGCGCTGTTCGACAACGGCCGCCGCGGCCGCGTCATCACCGGCGCCAACAAGCGTCCGCTGAAGTCGCTGTCCGACATGCTCAAGGGCAAGCAGGGTCGGTTCCGCCAGAACCTGCTCGGCAAGCGTGTCGACTATTCTGGCCGCTCGGTCATTGTGACCGGTCCGGAACTCAAGCTGCATCAGTGCGGCCTGCCGAAGAAGATGGCGCTGGAGCTGTTCAAGCCCTTCATCTACGCCCGCCTCGATGCCAAGGGTTTCTCCTCGACCGTCAAGCAGGCGAAGAAGCTGGTCGAGAAGGAGCGTCCGGAGGTCTGGGATATCCTCGACGAGGTCATCCGCGAGCATCCGGTGCTCTTGAACCGCGCGCCGACGCTGCACCGCCTCGGCATCCAGGCGTTCGAGCCGATCCTGATCGAAGGCAAGGCGATCCAGCTGCATCCGCTGGTCTGCACGGCCTTCAATGCCGACTTCGACGGCGACCAGATGGCGGTCCATGTGCCGCTGTCCCTGGAAGCGCAGCTCGAAGCGCGCGTGCTGATGATGTCGACCAACAACATCCTGCACCCGGCCTCCGGCGCGCCGATCATCGTGCCGTCGCAGGACATGGTTCTCGGTCTCTACTATCTGTCGATTGTCAACCAGAACGAGCCGGGCGAAGGCATGGTGTTCGCCGACATGGGCGAGCTCCAGCATGCGCTGGAGACCAAGGCGGTGACCCTGCACGCCAAGATCAAGGGCCGCTTCCGCACCGTCGATGCCGAAGGCAAGACGGTGTCGAAGATCTATGAAACCACGCCCGGCCGCATGATCATCGGCGAGCTTCTGCCGAAGAACGTCAACGTACCGTACGACATCGCCAACCAGGAGATGACCAAGAAGAACATCTCCAAGATGATCGACACCGTCTACCGCCACTGCGGCCAGAAGGAGACGGTCATCTTCTGCGACCGCATCATGGCTCTCGGCTTTGCGCATGCCTGCCGCGCCGGCATTTCGTTCGGCAAGGACGACATGGTGATTCCGGACACCAAGCTGAAGCTGGTCTCCGATACCGAGGCTTTGGCCAAGGAGTACGAGCAGCAGTACAATGACGGCCTGATCACGCAGGGCGAGAAGTACAACAAGGTGGTCGACGCCTGGGCCAAGTGCTCGGAGAAGGTCGCCGACGAGATGATGGCCCGCATCAAGGCGGTCGAGTTCGAGGAAAACGGCCGTCAGAAGCCGATGAACTCGATCTATATGATGTCGCATTCGGGTGCGCGCGGTTCGCCCACCCAGATGCGCCAGCTCGCCGGCATGCGCGGCCTGATGGCCAAGCCTTCGGGTGAGATCATCGAGACGCCGATCATCTCGAACTTCAAGGAAGGCCTCACCGTGCTCGAGTACTTCAACTCGACCCACGGCGCCCGCAAGGGTCTGGCCGACACCGCCTTGAAGACGGCGAACTCGGGGTACCTGACCCGCCGTCTGGTCGACGTGGCGCAGGACTGCATCGTCAATTCGCTGGATTGCGGCACCGACAAGGGCCTCACCATGCAGCCGATCGTCGATGCCGGTCAGATCGTCGCCTCGGTCGGTCAACGCGTGCTCGGCCGCACGGCGCTCGATGACATCAACCACCCGGTCTCGGGCGAAGTGCTGGTCAAGGCCGGCAAGCTGATGGACGAGCGTGACGTGGAGCAGATCGAGAAGGCCGGCGTGCAGTCGGTACGCATCCGCTCGGCGCTGACCTGCGAGGTCAGGACCGGCGTCTGCGCGGTCTGCTACGGTCGCGATCTTGCCCGCGGCACGCCCGTCAACCAGGGCGAGGCCGTCGGCGTCATCGCGGCGCAGTCGATCGGCGAGCCGGGCACCCAGCTCACCATGCGCACCTTCCACATGGGCGGCACCGCGCAGGTGGTGGATTCTTCGTTCCTCGAAGCCTCCTATGAGGGCAAGGTCGAGATCCGCAACCGCAACGTGGTGCGCAATTCCGAAGGTCAGCAGATGGTGATGGGCCGCAACATGGCGGTTCTGATCCTCGACGAGGCCGGCAAGGAACGCGCCACGCACCGCGTCGCCTACGGCTCGCGCATCTTCGTGGATGACGGCGACAAGGTGAAGCGCGGGCAGCGCATCGCCGAGTGGGATCCTTACACCCGCCCGATCCTCACCGAAATCGAGGGCAAGGTGGCGTTCGAGGATCTGGTCGACGGCATCTCCGTTCAGGAGACGGCCGACGAGTCGACCGGCATCACCAAGCGTGAGGTCATCGACTGGCGTTCGACGCCGCGCGGCAGCGACCTGAAGCCGGCGATCGTCGTGCAGGACGCCAAGGGCAAGGTGGGCAAGCTGTCGAAGGGCGGCGATGCACGTTTCCTGCTCTCGGTCGAGGCCATTCTCTCGGTCGAGCCGGGCGCGCATGTCCGTCCGGGCGACGTGCTTGCGCGTATCCCGATGGAAAGCGCCAAGACCAAGGACATCACCGGCGGTCTGCCGCGGGTGGCCGAATTGTTCGAGGCTCGCCGTCCGAAGGATCACGCCATCATCGCCGAGATCGACGGCACGGTCCGCTTCGGCCGCGACTACAAGAACAAGCGCCGCATCATCATCGAGCCGCACGACTCGACGCTGGAGCCGGTCGAGTACCTGATCCCGAAGGGCAAGCCGTTCCATCTGCAGGACGGCGACGTCATCGAGAAGGGCGACTACATCCTCGACGGCAACCCGGCGCCGCACGACATCCTCGCGATCAAGGGCGTGGAGGCGCTTGCGTCCTACCTCGTCAACGAGATCCAGGAGGTCTACCGCCTGCAGGGCGTGTCGATCAACGACAAGCACATCGAGGTGATCGTTCGCCAGATGCTGCAGAAGGTCGAGATCACCACGCAGGGCGACTCGACCTACATTCCGGGCGACCACGTCGACGTGATCGAGCTGGAAGAGGTCAACGAGCGGTTGATCGAGGACGGCAAGAAGCCGGCCGAAGGTCAGCCGGTGCTGCTCGGCATCACCAAGGCCTCGCTGCAGACGCCGTCCTTCATCTCGGCCGCGTCCTTCCAGGAGACGACCAGGGTGCTGACGGAAGCCGCGGTCGCCGGTAAGACCGACATGCTGCAGGGTCTGAAGGAGAACGTCATCGTCGGCCGCCTGATCCCGGCGGGCACGGGCGGCACGATGAGCCAAATAAGGCGCATCGCCACCTCGCGCGACGAGCTCATCATCGACGAGCGCCGCAAGGCCTCCGGTGTCGAGGTCGCCGAGCCGATGCTGACCAACATGGTCAACGCCGCGCAGTAAGCGCGGATGCAATGAGAGAAAGAAAAGGGGCCCGCGTGGCCCCTTTTTTCATTCGGGTTATGAACGAGGAAAAACCATGAGCGCCAGGACCTGGACAGCTGTCGACGACTACATCGTCTCCTCTCTTTTCGATGCGGATCCCGCGCTAGACGCGGTGCTTGCGGCGAACCGCGAGCAGGGCCTGCCGGCGATCGACGTCTCGGCCGCGCAGGGCAAATTGCTTTCGCTTCTGGTGCGGATTCGCGGCGCAAAGGAAGGTGCTCGAGATCGGCACGCTCGGTGGTTACTCGACCATCTGGATGGCAAGGGGCCTGCCTGCCGATGGCAGAGTAGTGACGCTGGAGCTTGAGCCGCACCGTGCCAGGGTCGCGCGCTCGAACTTCGAGCGGGCAGGGGTTTCCGACAAGGTGGATCTGCGGCTCGGGCCAGCTCTTCAATCGCTAGCAGCCTTGGTCAGCGAAAATACCGGTCCGTTCGACCTGATCTTCATCGACGCCGACAAGCCGAACAACCCGAATTATCTCAGCTGGGCCATGCGGCTGTCGCGCTCCGGAACGGTGATAGTCTGCGACAATGTCATCCGCGACGGCGCCGTGCTGAAGGATGACGGCCGCGACGAATACGTCGTCGGTGCCCGCGCAGCGCTCTCATTCATCGGGCAGGAGAAGCGGCTGGACGGCACCGCCATCCAGACCGTCGGCGCCAAGGGCTATGACGGATTTGCGATAGCGATCGTCGATTGAACATATGGGCGGCCAGCGCATTGCAATTTGATACGAGAAACCGCTAAGCTTTTTTTGGTCCGACTGGAATTGGTCATGGTCACTTTCCAAAGCCATCAAGAGTTGTGGCCATTGCGCTCTAAGTCAAATGGCAAGACCGGATACATCGATCGCAATGGCGATTGGGCCATCAAGCCAACATTTGACAAGGCTACCTATTTCCACAGCTGCAGAGCCGGCGCACTTCTGGGCGATCGCTGGGGAGTTCTGAACAAGCAAGGCGATTGGTTGGCTGCTCCGAGGGCAACAAACGCGCTGAACACGTACGGGGAAGGCCCGGTGCGTGCGCAGGTGGCTGGAAAATGGGGCCTTATCGACGATGCGGGAAACTGGATCATCAAGCCGCAGTTCTCGTCCATGTCATGGTTTTCGTCAGGCCTCTGCAGCGTCATTCTTGAGGGAAGGTACGGCTGCGTAAATTTTGCCGGGAATTGGGTCATTCCGCCCGTCTACGGGATGATCGGCGCGTTCTATGGCGGCGAGGCAATCGCAAAACTCTCAAACGGCCTCTTTGGCTGCCTCGACGCCAGCGGTAGCTGGAATGTTCCGCCGGCCTTCAGAAGCCTTTCAGTACGTGATCCTGTGAGCGGGCTTGCCGCTGCCGGCGTCATGACTGATACCCGGGGATATCTTGAAGGCTATATCGACCAAGATGCGAAATGGGCTATCGAGCCAAAGTTTCATCGCGCGGGGCGCTTCTCCGAAGGATTTGCGTGTGCACAACGGGGCGACCCCGGCGATGACATCATTCTCGAACACGAACGATGGGGTTTTATTGACAGTACGGGCGCGTGGATCATAGAGCCGGGTTTCCAAGGCGCGCTCCAGTGCTCCGCAGGCGTGGCTCCCGTCGAGTACCACGATCGATTTGGCTTCCTGAATATGCAAGGCGTGTGGGTGTTTGAGCCGGTTCTCGACGTCGCCTGGCCGCTATTCAATGGTCTCGCCGAGGCCAAGCTCAATGGGAAGTATGGGTTCCTCGATCGTTCGATGAACTGGATCATCAAACCAATTTACGACAAGGCTGAAGACTTCGGAGACCTGATTCGTGTCGAACTCGGCGGCCATGAAATGTACATCGATCGACTTGGCAGCAACTTGAATGGCTCCGCAGCCTGACGCCCGATCATTACTGGTTCAATCGAAGAAAGGCTCGACCACATTGCGCTTGCCGAGCATGAAGGCGTCGGCGACGTGCTGGAGCGGGGCCAGGTCGACGTCGCAGATGCCGGCGCGGACAATCTCGGCGAAACGCTTGTAGAGCATCGGATATTCGGCTTCCGGCTCGTCATGGATGATCTTGCCGTCGACGGCGAGCTTTGCGCCGCCGCCCGAAAGCACCATCTTGCCCTCGTCGGTCTCGGCCAGGATGTCCCAGCTCTGCGGACCGGTCTGCAGCCAGTCGAGTTCCATCGTCACCGGGAGCCCGTTCGAGGTGCGGAAGGTGACATGCGCCGCGACCGGCGAGGCGCGGTTCTCGGGGAAGTCGAGCACGGCCGAGGTGATGAACATCGGCGGCAAGATGTGGGTAGCGATCGATAGCGCGTTGATGCCGGGATCGAACACGCCGAAACCGCCCGGCGCCCAGATCCATTCCTGGTTCGGGTGCCAGCGGCGCACGTCTTCCTTCCAGTTGATCGCCGCCGAGTCGATTCTGGCCGAAGCCAGGAGGGCGCGCGCGGCCTCGACCGCCGGCGCGTAGCGCGAATGCCAGCTGGCGAAAAGCGAAACGCCTTTCTTCGCGGCAATCGCCTTCAGGTGCTCGACCTCGCTGACGGTGGCGCCCGGCGGCTTCTCCATGAAGACGTGCTTTCCGGCGTCGAGCGCGGTGCGCGCGGCGTCATAGCGGAACTGCGGCGGCATGCAGAGCGAGACGGCTTCCAGGCCCGGCTCGGCCTCGAGCATCGCCTCGATCGTCGGATAGTTCGGGATGCCGTCCACCTTGCCATGGCGGCTGGCGGCGGCCGCAAGCTGATAACTGCTGTCCTTGGCCAGTGCCGGAAGATGCTGGTCGCGGACGATCTTTCCCACGCCGACGATACCGATCCTGAGGGGGTTGCTGGTCATTGGGACTCCGAGGGATGGAAGAAGTAGGTGTTCTTAGGCAGGACAACGGTGCCCGGCAAGCCTGGACGAAATCGCAATCTCGCGATCCCTCACGGGATCAGCTCGGCTCGTCGAAGGTAACGATCGAGACTTCGCCCTCCAGCGCGCCCTGATAGGCGGACAGATGCGGCTCTTCGTCGGGGGTGCCTTCCATGTCGCCGATCTGGTCGAGCTCGGCTTCGGCGAATCCTTCGGCGGCGAGCGATTCGAGCGCGCGGCGGACGGCAGAATCATCGTCGGGCGCGACCAGCATCACATGCACGCCTTCCGGCTTGCCGCCTTTTCGCCGCCACACCCGGCCGGTGATGATGGTGACCGGGCGCTCCTCGTTGTCGTTCACGGGCTGATTCCTCCGGAAGCGGGGAGTTTTGCCATTCATGCCGCCTTATTTGCACGAAGCCGGCCGAGATGACAGGCGAAAGCGGGTCACTTTCTTCCTCGCTCTTGAAAAAAGACGCAAGAAAATTACATGCGTTTTCCGCATGGCTGCCAAGCTCCGGATCGGGCGCAATATTTGCCGTTCCGGGGTTGACGGATAGGGGGCTTGCGAGTAGAAGCCGCCACGTCAGAACCGATGTGAGACTTGCTTTTCCGAGGCGACGCGCCTTGGAGTTTGCCTCAAACAGGGTTCGTTTTACGAGCGAAAAGACATCTCCGGCGCGCATGAAGCGGCTTCCGCTTCCTCTGCAATTTGTTCGGGCAGGACCGCGAGGCGCGGTGTGTTGCCCGAATTCGCGTATGGAAATGACGCTTTGAGCGGCCCTGACAGGGCAAGACACGGAATTGAGAGACAAGAGGGTTTAATGCCTACCGTCAACCAGCTGATCCGCAAGCCGCGCCTGGCGCCGGTGAAGCGCAACAAGGTCCCGGCCATGCAGCAGAACCCGCAGAAGCGGGGCGTCTGCACGCGCGTCTACACGACGACGCCGAAGAAGCCGAACTCGGCGCTGCGCAAGGTGGCCAAGATCCGTCTGACCAATGGTTTCGAAGTGATCGGCTACATCCCGGGCGAAGGCCATAACCTTCAGGAGCACTCGGTGGTCATGATCCGTGGCGGCCGCGTCAAGGATCTGCCGGGCGTCCGCTATCACATCATCCGCGGCGTGCTCGACACCCAGGGTGTGAAGAACCGCAAGCAGCGCCGTTCGAAATACGGTGCCAAGCGTCCGAAGTAAGGGTTTCCGGCTTCGGCGCTTTTTTTGACTGCGCCGTGCCACGAGATTGAGAGACAAGAGCCATGTCCCGTCGTCACAGTGCAGAAAAGCGTGAGATCAATCCGGACCCCAAGTTCGGCGATCTGGTCGTCACCAAGTTCATGAACGCCGTCATGTATGACGGCAAGAAGTCGGTCGCCGAGACCATCGTCTACGGCGCGCTGGACCAGGTCCAGGCCAAGACCAAGCAGGAGCCGGTCGCTGTCTTCCACCAGGCGCTCGACAATGTCGCGCCGCATGTGGAAGTGCGTTCGCGTCGCGTCGGCGGCGCCACCTACCAGGTTCCGGTGGACGTGCGCCCCGAGCGCCGCCAGGCGCTGGCCATCCGCTGGCTGATCGCCGCCGCACGCAACCGCAACGAGACTACGATGGTCGACCGCCTCTCGGGCGAGCTGATGGACGCGGCCAACAACCGCGGCACGGCCGTCAAGAAGCGTGAAGACACCCACAAGATGGCGGAAGCCAACCGCGCCTTCGCGCACTACCGCTGGTAAAGCGCGAACGAGACTGAGAGGCACCTCCCATGGCCCGCGAATACAAAATCGAAGACTACCGCAATTTCGGTATCATGGCGCATATCGACGCCGGCAAGACGACGACGACCGAGCGCGTCCTGTACTACACGGGCAAGTCGCACAAGATCGGCGAAGTCCATGACGGCGCTGCCACCATGGACTGGATGGAGCAGGAGCAGGAACGCGGCATCACCATCACCTCGGCCGCGACCACGACCTTCTGGAAGGGTCGTGACGGCAAGATGCGCCGCTTCAACATCATCGACACTCCCGGACACGTCGACTTCACCATCGAGGTCGAGCGCTCGCTGCGCGTGCTCGACGGCGCCATCGCGCTGCTCGATGCCAACGCCGGCGTCGAGCCGCAGACCGAGACCGTGTGGCGCCAGGCCGACAAGTACCACGTGCCGCGCATGATCTTCTGCAACAAGATGGACAAGATCGGCGCCGACTTCTACCGCTCGGTGGAAATGATCGGCTCGCGCCTCGGCGCGCAGGCCGTTGTCATGCAGCTGCCGATCGGCGCCGAGACCGAGTTCAAGGGCGTCGTCGACCTCGTCGAAATGAACGCGCTGGTCTGGCGCGACGAGACACTGGGCGCTGCCTGGGACGTCGTCGAGATCCCGGCCGACCTCAAGGACAAGGCCGCTCAGTATCGCGAGAAGATGATCGAGGCCGCCGTCGAGATGGACGAGACCGCGCTCGAGAATTACCTCGAAGGCAACATGCCGTCGAACGACGAGATCCGTGCGCTGATCCGCAAGGGCACCATCGCGGTCAAGTTCTTCCCGATGTTCTGCGGCTCGGCCTTCAAGAACAAGGGCGTGCAGCCGCTGCTGGACGCCGTTGTCGAATACCTGCCGTCGCCGATCGACGTGCCGGCCATCAAGGGTGTCGACGCCAAGACCGACGCCGAGATCGAGCGTCATGCCGACGACAACGAGCCGCTGTCGATGCTGGCGTTCAAGATCATGAACGACCCGTTCGTCGGCTCGCTGACCTTCGCTCGCATCTACTCGGGCAAGCTCACCAAGGGCACCTCGCTCGACAACACCGTGAAGGGCAAGAAGGAGCGCATCGGCCGCATGTTGCAGATGCATGCGAATTCGCGCGCCGATATCGAGGAAGCCTATGCCGGCGACATCGTCGCGCTGGCCGGCCTCAAGGACACGACGACCGGCGACACGCTCTGCGATCCGCTGCATCCGGTCATCCTCGAGCGCATGGAATTCCCCGATCCGGTCATCCAGATCGCCATCGAGCCGAAGACCAAGAACGACCAGGAAAAGATGGGCCTCGCGCTGCATCGCCTGGCGGCAGAGGATCCGTCCTTCCGCGTCAAGACCGACGAGGAAAGCGGCCAGACCATCATCGCCGGCATGGGCGAGCTGCATCTCGACATCATCGTCGACCGCATGCGCCGCGAGTTCAAGGTGGAAGCCAATGTCGGCGCTCCGCAGGTGGCCTATCGCGAGACGATCACCCGGACCCACGAGCAGGACTACACGCACAAGAAGCAGACGGGCGGCACCGGCCAGTTCGCTCGCGTCAAGATCGTGTTCGAGCCGAACACCGAGAGCGAAGAGTTCCTGTTCGAGTCCAAGATCGTCGGCGGCGCGGTGCCGAAGGAATACATCCCCGGCGTCGAGAAGGGCATCCAGAGCGTCATGGGTTCCGGCCCGTTTGCCGGCTTCCCGATGATCGGTGTCAAGGCGACGCTGATCGACGGCGCCTTCCACGACGTCGACTCCTCGGTGCTGGCGTTCGAAATTGCCTCCCGCGCCTGCTTCAAGGAAGCGGCCCCGAGGCTCGGCGTGCAGCTGCTGGAGCCGATCATGAAGGTCGAGGTCGTGACGCCGGAAGACTATGTCGGCGGCGTTATCGGTGACCTCAACGGCCGTCGCGGCCAGATCCAGGGCCAGGAAGCGCGTGGCGTGGCAGTCGTCATCAACGCGATGGTGCCTTTGGCCAACATGTTCAAGTACGTCGACAATCTGCGTTCGATGTCGCAGGGCCGCGCCCAGTACACGATGCAGTTCGACCACTATGAGCCGGTCCCTACGGCGGTGGCCCAGGAAGTCCAGAAAAAGTACGCGTGAGAATGCCTGTGCCACCGGAGCCGCGGCTCTTGCGCGTTTCCGGTTCGGCTGGAGCGAATATCAATTTCCCCGAGCGGGATGAGTAAAGACGGAGAAATACAGTGGCAAAAGGTAAATTCGAGCGCACCAAGCCGCATGTGAACATTGGCACGATCGGCCACGTCGATCATGGCAAGACGTCGCTGACGGCGGCGATCACGAAGTATTTTGGCGAATACAAGCGCTATGACCAGATCGACGCGGCGCCGGAAGAGAAGGCGCGCGGCATCACCATCTCGACGGCGCATGTCGAGTATGAGACGGCCAACCGTCACTACGCCCATGTCGACTGCCCCGGCCATGCCGACTATGTGAAGAACATGATCACCGGCGCCGCGCAGATGGACGGCGCGATCCTGGTGGTTTCGGCCGCCGACGGCCCGATGCCGCAGACCCGCGAGCACATCCTTTTGGCCCGCCAGGTCGGCGTGCCCTCGATCGTGGTGTTCCTGAACAAGGTCGACCAGGTCGACGACGCCGAGCTGCTCGAGCTGGTCGAGCTCGAGGTTCGCGAACTGCTGACCAAGAACGAGTTCCCCGGCGACGACATTCCGATCGTCAAGGGTTCGGCTCTGGCTGCGCTCGAAGATTCGAACAAGACCATCGGCGAGGACGCCATCCGCGAGCTGATGGCGCAGGTCGACGCCTACATCCCGACGCCGGTCCGTCCGCTGGACAAGCCGTTCCTGATGCCGATCGAGGACGTGTTCTCGATCTCGGGCCGCGGCACGGTCGTGACCGGCCGCGTCGAGCGCGGCGTGGTCAAGGTCGGCGAGGAATTGGAGATCGTCGGCATCCGTCCGACGGCCAAGACCACCTGCACGGGCGTCGAGATGTTCCGCAAGCTGCTCGACCAGGGCCAGGCCGGCGACAACATCGGCGCGCTCTTGCGCGGCATCGACCGCGAGGGTGTCGAGCGCGGCCAGGTTCTGGCCAAGCCGGGTTCGGTGAAGCCGCACAAGAAGTTCGTGGCCGAAGCCTACATCCTGACCAAGGACGAGGGCGGCCGTCACACGCCGTTCTTCACCAACTACCGTCCGCAGTTCTACTTCCGCACCACCGACGTGACCGGCATCGTGACGCTGCCGGCCGGCACCGAGATGGTGATGCCCGGCGACAACATCACCGTCGACGTCGAGCTGATCGTGCCGATCGCCATGGAAGAGAAGCTGCGCTTCGCCATCCGTGAAGGCGGCCGCACCGTCGGTGCCGGCATCGTCGTCACCATCAAAGAATAACTGGACGAAACGGATCTGTCGCGGGCGCGGGGCTGCCCGCGCCGCGCCAGAACAAGGAATTGACGCATGAACGGACAGAATATCCGCATCCGCCTTAAGGCGTTTGACCACCGGGTGCTCGACGCCTCGACGCGCGAAATCGTGTCGACCGCCAAGCGCACCGGCGCCAACGTCCGCGGCCCCATTCCGCTGCCGACGCGGATCGAAAAGTTCACGGTCAACCGGTCGCCTCACGTCGACAAGAAGAGCCGCGAGCAGTTCGAGATGCGCACCCACAAGCGACTGCTCGACATCGTCGATCCGACCCCGCAGACGGTCGATGCTCTGATGAAGCTCGATCTGGCCGCCGGTGTCGACGTCGAGATCAAGCTCTAAGGAACAAGAGGGCGGGGCGACCCGGAACTCTGAAGGAAGCAAGAGGCGTGGAGGGGCGTCAGCCCCGACAGGGAACTCTAAAGGAATTGAACCGATGCGTTCAGGTGTGATTGCAAAGAAGGTGGGAATGACCCGCATCTATAACGATGCCGGGGAACACGTTCCCGTCACCGTTCTCCAGATGGAGAACTGCCAGGTCGTGGCGCAGCGCACGCAGGAGAAGAACGGCTACACCGCCGTCCAGCTCGGCGTTGGCCTTGCCAAGGTGAAGAACACGTCGAAGGCGATGCGCGGCCATTTCGCTGCCGCCTCCGTCGAGCCGAAGGCGAAGCTCGCCGAGTTCCGCGTCTCCGCCGACAACATGATCGACGTCGGCGCCGAGCTCACCGTCGAGCACTTCGTCGCCGGCCAGAAGGTCGACGTGACGGGCACCTCGACCGGCAAGGGTTTCCAGGGCGTGATCAAGCGGCACAACATGGGTGGCGGCCGCGCCACGCACGGTAACTCGGTCTCGCACCGCACGCACGGCTCGACCGGTCAGCGCCAGGACCCCGGTAAGGTGTTCAAGGGCAAGAAGATGGCCGGCCACATGGGCGACGTCCGCGTCACCACCCAGAATGTCGAGGTCGTCTCGACCGATGCCGACCGCGGCCTGATCCTGATCCGCGGCGCCGTCCCGGGAGTGAAGGGCGCCTGGATCCTGGTCCGTGACGCGGCCAAGGTTGCGCTGCCGGCCAACGCGCCGAAGCCAGCCGCGATCCGTGCCGCTGCCGCCAAGAACGATGCCCCGGCCAATGAGGGAGCGGAATAATGGACCTCAAGATCACAACCCTCGGCGGCAAGGACGCTGGCAAGGTAAAGCTCTCCGAGGAGATCTTCGGCCTTGACCCGCGTGAGGACATCCTGCAGCGCGTCGTGCGCTGGCAGCTGGCCAAGAAGCAGCAGGGCACGCACAAGGCCAAGGGCCGCGCCGAGATCGCGCGCACCGGCGCCAAGATGTACAAGCAGAAGGGTACGGGCCGCGCCCGTCACCATTCGGCTCGCGCTCCGCAGTTCCGCGGCGGTGGCAAGGCGCACGGCCCGGTCGTGCGCAGCCATGAGCACGAGCTGCCGAAGAAGGTGCGCGCGCTGGGCCTGAAGCACGCTCTCTCGGCCAAGGCCAAGAGCGCTTCGCTGATCATCGTCGACGAGCTGAAGCTCGCCGAAGCCAAGACCAAGGCGCTGGTGGCGAGCCTCGAGACGCTCGGGCTCACCAATGCCCTGGTGATCGGCGGCGCCGAGCTTGACCAGAACTTCAAGCTGGCGGCGACCAACATTCCCAACATCGACGTGCTGCCGATCCAGGGCATCAACGTCTACGACATTCTGCGCCGCGGCACGCTGGTCCTTTCGAAGGCCGCCGTCGAGGCTCTCGAGGAGCGCTTCAAATGACCGACCTCCGTCATTACGACGTGATCGTCTCGCCGGCGATCACCGAAAAGTCGACCATGGCTTCCGAGCAGAACCAGGTCGTCTTCAATGTCGCCAAGAAGGCGTCGAAGCCGGAAATCAAGGCCGCCGTGGAAGCTCTCTTCGGGGTCAAGGTTACGGCCGTGAACACGCTCGTCCGTAAGGGCAAGATCAAGCGCTTCCGCGGCACGGTTGGCCGCCAGGGCGACGTCAAGAAGGCGGTTGTGACGCTGGCCGACGGCCAGTCGATCGACGTCGCGACGGGTCTCTGAGCAAGGCCGCGAGGACAGGACAATGGCACTCAAGAAATTCAACCCGGTAACGCCGAGCACCCGTCAGCTGGTCATCGTCGACCGCTCGGGCCTCTACAAGGGCAAGCCCGTCAAGGGCCTGACCGAAGGCCTGACCAAGTCGGGCGGCCGCAATAATTACGGCCGCATCACGGCCCGCTTCATCGGCGGCGGTCACAAGCGTTCGTACCGCATCATCGACTTCAAGCGTAAGAAGTACGACGTCGTCGGCACGGTCGAGCGCATCGAATACGATCCGAACCGCACCGCCTTCATCGCCCTGATCAAGTATGACGACGGCGAGCTGTCCTACATCCTGGCGCCGCAGCGTCTGGCTGCCGGCGACAAGATCGTGGCCGGCGAAGCGGTCGACGTGAAGCCGGGCAACGCGATGCCGCTGGCCTCGATGCCGGTCGGCACGATCGTCCACAATATTGAGCTGAAGCCGGGCAAGGGCGGCCAGGTCGCCCGTTCGGCCGGCGGTTACGCCCAGCTCGTCGGCCGCGACCAGGGCATGGCGATCCTGCGCCTCAACTCGGGCGAGCAGCGCGTCGTGCACGGCTCGTGCATGGCCACCGTCGGCGCCGTGTCGAACCCCGATCACGGCAACATCAACGACGGCAAGGCCGGCCGCACGGTGTGGCGTGGCAAGCGCCCGCACAATCGCGGCGTGGCCATGAACCCGGTCGATCATCCGCACGGTGGTGGCGAAGGCCGCACCTCGGGTGGCCGTCACCCGGTTTCGCCCTGGGGCAAGCCGACCAAGGGCAAGAAGACGCGGTCCAACAAGGCGACCGACAAGTTCATCGTGCGCTCGCGCCATCAGCGCAAGAGCTAAGAAGAGGTAACGCCACGTGACTCGTTCGATTTGGAAAGGCCCCTTCATCGACGGCTACCTTCTCAAGAAGGTGGACAAGGTTCGTGAAGGCGGTCGCAATGAGGTGATCAAGATGTGGAGCCGTCGCTCCACCATCCTGCCGCAGTTCGTCGGCTTCACCTTCGGTGTCTACAACGGCCAGAAGCACGTTCCCGTCTCGGTGAACGAGGACATGGTCGGCCACAAGTTCGGTGAATTCGCTCCGACCCGGACCTATTACGGTCATGGCGCGGATAAGAAGGCGAAGAGGAAATAATCATGGGCAAGGCCAAAGCTCCGCGCAGGCTTGCTGACAACGAGGCGCGCGCCGTTCTGCGCACCATCCGTATCAGCCCGCAGAAGCTGAACCTGGTTGCCGCGCTGATCCGCGGCAAGAAGGTCGCGACAGCGCTTTCCGACCTCGAATTCTCGGCCAAGCGGATTTCCGGCACGGTCAAGAAGACGCTGGAGTCCGCGATCGCCAACGCGGAAAACAACCACGACCTTGATGTCGACGCGCTGATCGTATCGGAAGCCTATGTCGGCAAGTCGATCGTCATGAAGCGTTTCCACGCGCGTGGCCGTGGTCGCGCCAGCCGTATCGAAAAGCCGTTCTCGCACCTCACGATCGTCGTTCGTGAAGTCGAGGAAAAAGGGGAGGCCGCATAATGGGCCAGAAAGTCAATCCGATCGGGCTGCGTCTCGGCATCAACCGCACCTGGGATTCGCGCTGGTTCGCGAACACCGGCGAATACGGTCAGCTGCTGCATGAAGACATCAAGATCCGTAAGTATCTCGAGAAGGAACTCAAGCAGGCCGCGATCTCCAAGGTCGTGATCGAGCGTCCGCACAAGAAGTGCCGCGTCACCATCCATGCCGCGCGTCCGGGCCTGATCATCGGCAAGAAGGGCGCCGACATCGAGAAGCTCCGCAGGAAGCTGATGGAGATGACGAAGTCCGAGACGCACCTCAACATCGTTGAAGTGCGCAAGCCGGAAATCGACGCCACGCTGATCGCCCAGTCGATCGCCCAGCAGCTCGAACGCCGCATCGCGTTCCGTCGCGCCATGAAGCGCGCCGTTCAGTCGGCCATGCGTCTCGGCGCCGAAGGCATCCGCATCAACTGCTCCGGCCGTCTCGGCGGCGCCGAAATCGCGCGCATGGAGTGGTACCGCGAAGGCCGCGTGCCGCTGCATACGCTGCGCGCCGATGTCGACTACGGCACGGCCGAGGCGAACACGGCGTACGGCATCTGCGGCGTCAAGGTGTGGGTGTTCAAGGGCGAGATCCTCGAGCACGACCCGATGGCGTCGGAGCGTCGCGCCACGGAAGGCGATCACGGCGGTCAGACCGGCGAGCGTGAGCGCGGTCGCCGTCGCGAGAACGCCTGAGAAATTTGAGAATTTGGAGTTAGAACGATGCTGCAGCCAAAGCGCACAAAGTTCCGCAAGCAGTTCAAGGGCCGTATCCACGGTACCGCCAAGGGCGGCACCAATCTGGATTTCGGCGGTTTCGGGCTGAAGGCGCTTGAGCCGAACCGCGTCACCGCGCGCGAGATCGAGGCGGCCCGCCGCGCGATCACCCGCGAGATGAAGCGCGCCGGCCGCGTCTGGATCCGGGTGTTCCCGGATCTGCCGGTCACCTCAAAGCCGACCGAAGTGCGCATGGGTAAGGGCAAGGGCGCCGTCGACTACTGGGCGGCGCGCGTCAAGCCTGGCCGCATCATGTTCGAGATCGACGGCGTCAGCGAAGAAACAGCGCGTGAGGCGCTGCGTCTCGGCGCCGCCAAGCTCTCGGTCAAGACGCGCTTCGTGCAGCGCATCGCAGAATAAGGACAGGCGATCATGAAAGCCGAAGACATCCGGACCAAGACCCAGGATCAGCTGGCCGACGACCTGGCCGCCCTCAAGAAGGAGCAGTTCAACCTGCGCTTCCAGAAGGCCACCGGCCAGCTCGAGAAGACCGCACGCGTGAAGCAGGTCCGCAGGGACATCGCGCGCATCAAGACCATCGCCGCGGAAAAAGCCGCGGCCAAGAAGGCTTAAGGACGAGAACCATGCCAAAGCGCATCCTGCAGGGCACCGTCGTCAGCGACAAGAACGAGAAGACGGTCGTCGTCAAGGTCGAGCGGCGCTTCACGCATCCCGTGATGAAGAAGACCGTGCGCCTGACCAAGAAGTACAAGGCGCATGACGAGAACAACGCCCATAAGGTCGGCGACCAGGTGTTCATCCAGGAATCGAAGCCGATCTCCAAGGACAAGCGCTGGGTCGTCATCACCGCGGATCAGGCTTGATCCGGGCGAACGAAACGAATTTTGGACAGACCGGGGAGGGGTGAAAGCCCGTCCCGTTAGAAAAGAAGAAGGCGGCCAGTCATGATTCAGATGCAAACAAACCTCGACGTCGCGGACAATTCCGGCGCCCGTCGTGTCATGTGCATCAAGGTGCTGGGCGGTTCGAAGCGGAAGTATGCCTCCGTCGGCGACATCATCGTGGTGTCGATCAAGGAAGCCATCCCGCGCGGCCGCGTTAAGAAGGGCGATGTGATGAAGGCGGTCGTGGTTCGCACGGCCAAGGACATCCGCCGTCCGGACGGCAGCGTGATCCGTTTCGACAAGAACGCGGCCGTTCTCGTCGACAACAAGAAAGAGCCGATCGGCACGCGTATCTTCGGGCCGGTTCCGCGCGAGCTTCGCGCCAAGAACCACATGAAGATCATCTCGCTCGCGCCTGAAGTGCTGTAAGGAGCCGGACCCATGCAAAAGATCAGAAAAGGCGACAAGGTCGTCGTGCTTGCCGGCAAGGACAAGGGCCGTTCGGGCGAAGTCCTGTCGGTGCAGCCGAAGGAAGACACCGCGCTGGTCCGCGGCGTGAACCTCATTCGCCGTCACCAGAAGCAGACCCAGTCCCAAGAGGGCGGGATCATCACCAAGGAAGCGCCGATCCACCTGTCGAACATCGCGCTGGCCGACCCCAAGGACGGCAAGCCGACCCGCGTCGGCTTCGCCATCCAGAAGGACGGCAAGAAGGTGCGCGTCGCCAAGCGTTCGGGAGAAGTCATCAATGGCTAAAGCTGAAACCAAGCAGGCAGCTGCCAAGAACGAGCCGCGCCTCAAGAAGGTCTATCAGGAGACCATCCGCAAGGCGCTGCAGGAGCAGTTCGGCTACGACAACGAGATGCAGGTTCCGCGCATCGACAAGATCGTGCTGAACATGGGCGTCGGTGAAGCGACCGGCGATTCCAAGAAGCCCTCGGTCGCGGCCGAGGACCTCGCGCTGATCGCCGGCCAGAAGGCTGTCGTCACCCGCGCCCGCAACTCGATCGCGGGCTTCAAGGTGCGCGAGAACATGCCGATCGGCGCCAAGGTCACGCTGCGCAAGGAACGGATGTACGAGTTCCTCGACCGCCTCGTGAACATCGCGCTGCCGCGCGTTCGCGACTTCCGCGGACTCAACCCGAAGAGCTTTGACGGCCGTGGCAACTACGCCATGGGCATCAAGGAGCACATCGTGTTCCCGGAGATCAACTACGACAAGGTTGATCAGGTCTGGGGCATGGACGTCATCGTTTGTACGACGGCGAAGACGGATGACGAGGCCAGGGCGCTGCTCAAGGCCTTCAACTTCCCCTTCCGCCAGTAACGGCAGCGAAAAAGGAAAAATCTGAAATGGCAAAGACCAGCTCAGTCGAGAAGAACAACCGGCGCCGCAAGCTTGCCGGTCAGTACGCCGCCAAGCGCAAGGCGCTCAAGGAAATCGTCATGGACCAGTCCAAGCCGATGGAAGAGCGTTTCCGCGCCCAGTTGAAGCTTTCGGCGCTGCCGCGCAACTCGGCCAAGATCCGCATCCGCAACCGCTGCGAAGTGACGGGGCGTCCGCGCGCCTACTATCGCAAGCTCAAGCTTTCGCGTATCGCGCTTCGCGATCTGGGCAACAACGGCCAGATCCCGGGCCTGGTCAAGTCGAGCTGGTAAGGAGACACTGAGATGTCATTGAGCGATCCTCTCGGCGATATGCTGACCCGCATCCGCAACGCCTATGGCCGCAAGAAGTCGAGCGTCTCGACTCCGGCCTCGCGTCTGCGCGCCCGCGTCCTCGAAGTGCTGAAGTCGGAAGGCTATATCCGCGACTACAGCCAGACCGATTTCGAGAACGGCAAGTCGGAAATCGAGATCGAGCTGAAGTATTTCGACGGCGCTCCGGTCGTGCGCGAAATCGAGCGCGTCTCGAAGCCCGGCCGCCGCGTCTATGTCTCGGCCAAGTCGATCCCGCATGTCGCCAACGGCCTCGGCATCGCCATCCTTTCGACGCCGAAGGGCGTCATGGCCGATCACGAAGCGCGCGAGCAGAATGTCGGCGGCGAGATCCTCTGCCAGATTTTCTAAGGGTGAATGGTCAATGGTGAATAGTGAATGGTGAGACTGCACGGGACTTTTGACCGCGCCGTTCGCCATTTCACCATTCACCATTCACAGCAGTAAAGGAAGAGGAGACAACAATGTCTCGTATCGGAAAGAAACCCGTTTCGCTGCCGCAGGGCGTCTCCGCGACCGTCAACGGCCAGACCGTGACGGCCAAGGGCCCCAAGGGCGAGCTGAAGTTCGTGGTCAACGACGAAGTGCTGGTCAAGATGGAAGGCGCCGAGATTTCGGTCGAGCCGCGCGACCAGACCAAGACCGCCCGCGCCAAGTGGGGCATGTCGCGCACGCAGATCGTCAACATCCTGCAGGGCGTCAAGGACGGCTTCGAGAAGAAGCTCGAGATCACCGGCGTCGGCTATCGCGCCGCCATGCAGGGCAAGAACCTGCAGCTGGCGCTCGGCTTCAGCCACGACGTGGTCTATGAGACGCCGCAGGGCATCACGATCTCGGTGCCGAAGCCGACCGAAATCACGGTCTCCGGCATCGACAAGCAGCAGGTCGGCCAGGTCGCGGCCGAGATCCGCGAGTATCGCGGTCCCGAACCCTACAAGGGCAAGGGCGTGCGCTATGCCGACGAGCGGATCGTCCGCAAGGAAGGCAAGAAGAAGTAAGACTTTTGATCGCCGCGGGGCGCGACCGCGGGAGGCTTGGCCTACCGCACACGGTTGCCCCCGTTTTCTGAAGGCAAGGAACAGAATCATGGCTAGCCCCAAAGAAACCACCCAGCGCCGCGCGCAGCGCGTGCGCCGCCAGCTCAAGAAGGTCGCCGGCGAGCGGCCGCGGCTTTCGGTGCATCGCACCTCGAAGCACATATACGTCCAGGTCATCGACGACGCGAAGGGCCACACGCTGGCCGCCGCCTCGACGCTGGAGAAGGAGCTGAAGGGCTCGCTCAAGACCGGCGCCGACAGCGCCGCTGCTGCCGCGGTCGGCAAGCTGATCGCCGAGCGCGCGTCGAAGGCCGGCGTCAAGGAAGTCGTCTTCGATCGTGGCCCGTACATCTATCACGGCCGCGTCAAGGCGCTGGCCGAGGCTGCCCGCGAAGGCGGTCTGAGCTTCTAATGCATGATCCCGAAAAGTTGCAGACTTTTCGGACAAGATCATGCAAAGGAGAAATTCACCGCCGGTGTCGATAGAGGCGCCGGCAAACAGCAACCCGTGCTTCCGGAAAAGAACAAGGACTAGGATATGGCACAGGAACGTAGGGAAGGCGGCCGCGGCCGCGAGCGTGAACGCGAAGAGCGCGACGACGGCATGGTGGACAAGCTTGTCCACATCAACCGCGTCGCCAAGGTGGTGAAGGGCGGCCGTCGCTTCGGCTTTGCCGCGCTCGTCGTCGTCGGCGACCAGAAGGGCCGCGTCGGCTTCGGCCACGGCAAGGCGCGCGAAGTGCCGGAGGCGATCCGCAAGGCGACCGAATCGGCCAAGCGCGACATGATCTTCGTGCCGCTGCGTTCGGGCCGCACGCTGCATCACGACGTCGAGGGCCGCTGGGGCGCCGGACGCGTTCTGCTGCGCGCCGCCAAGCAGGGTACCGGCATCATCGCTGGCGGCCCGATGCGCGCCGTCTTCGAGACGCTCGGCATGCATGACGTGGTCGCCAAGTCGATGGGTTCGTCGAACCCCTACAACATGGTTCGCGCCACCTTCGACGCGCTGAAGAGCCAGATGCATCCGAAGGATGTGGCTGCTGCGCGCGGCATCAAGTACTCGACCCTTCAGGCCCGCCGCGGCACCGCCGTCGCGGCCGAAGAATAGTCGACGCTGACCAGGGATTTCGACCATGGCCAAGAAAGCTACCAAGACCATCACCGTCGAGCAGATCGGTTCGCCGATCCGCCGGCCGAAGGAGCAGCGCGCGACGCTGGTCGGCCTCGGCCTCAACAAGATGCACAAGCGGCGCACGCTGGAAGACACCCCTTCGGTGCGCGGCATGATCGCCGCCGTCCAGCACCTCGTCCGCGTTGTGGACGAGGCCTGAACGGAAGCGCAGGAGACAGAAACATGAAACTCAACGATCTGCGTGACAAGGACGGCGCCACGCACTCCAGGAAGCGCCTCGGTCGCGGCATCGGCTCCGGCTCTGGCAAGACCGCCGGTCGCGGCGTCAAGGGCCAGAAGGCACGCTCGGGCGTTGCCATCAACGGCTTCGAGGGCGGCCAGATGCCGCTTTACCGGCGCCTGCCGAAGCGCGGCTTCAACAACCTGTTCGCCAAGAGCTTCACCGTCGTGTCGCTTGCCCGCATCCAGGCTGCGGTCGATGCCAAGAAGCTCGACGCGAAGGAGACCGTGACGGCTGAGACCCTGATCGCTGCCGGCGTCATCCGCCGCGCCAAGGACGGCGTGCGCGTGCTCTCCGACGGCGAGCTCAAGGCCAAGCTCAGCTTCGACGTCGCCGGCGCCTCCAAAGCTGCGATCGAGAAGATCGAGAAGGCCGGCGGTTCGGTGAAGCTGCCGGAAGCGGCCGCCGCCGAGTAACGGCGATTTGAAGCGCGGCCGGCGGGTATGGTTTCATTTTTGCCGCCCGTCCGCGCTTTGATCTGATCAATTAGGCGGCCGCGTCAACGCGGCCGCTTGCATGTTGACGGTCCGGAGCTTATCTCGTGAGCTTCGGTGACACGCGCCGCCTGAGCTGCGGGCATCGAGCGCGACATAGAAATCAATGAAGTAGAGCATGATGTCTTCCGAAAACCGCTTCACACTTTTTCGGCATCATGCTCTAGCGGAGAAAATCAGGCATGGCTTCGGCTGCTGAACAACTAGCCTCCAATCTGAATTTTGCGGCCTTCGCCAAGGCCGAGGATTTGAAGAAGCGCATCTGGTTCACCGTCGGCGCGCTGCTCGTCTACCGCCTCGGCACCTACATCCCGCTTCCCGGGATCAATCCCGACGCTTTCGCGCAGGCCTTCTCCTCGCAGAGCAAGGGCGTGCTCGGCATGTTCAACATGTTTGCCGGCGGCGCCGTGCAGCGCATGGCGATCTTCGCGCTCGGCATCATGCCCTACATCTCCGCCTCCATCATCATGCAGCTGATGACCTCGGTCATCCCGTCGCTGGAAGCGCTCAAGAAGGAAGGCGAGCAGGGCCGCAAGATCATCAACCAGTACACGCGCTACGGCACCGTGCTGCTGGCCTTGGTGCAGGCCTACGGCATTTCGGTCGGGCTGGAGGGCGGCAACGGTATCGTCACCGATCCCGGCATGTTCTTCCGCATCTCGACCGTCGTCACGCTTGTCGGCGGCACCATGTTCCTGATGTGGCTCGGCGAGCAAATCACCGCGCGCGGCATCGGCAACGGCATTTCGCTGATCATCTTCTCGGGCATCGTCGCCGGTCTGCCGCACGCCATTTCAGGCACGCTGGAACTCGGCCGCACCGGTGCGCTGTCCACGAGCCTGATTCTCGCGATCATCGTGCTCGCCGTCGTCGTCATCGGCGTCATCGTCTTCTTCGAGCGCGCTCAGCGCCGCCTGCTCATCCAGTATCCGAAGCGGCAGGTCGGCAACCGCATGTTCCAGGGCGATACCTCGCATTTGCCGCTGAAGCTCAACACCTCGGGCGTCATCCCGCCGATCTTCGCCTCCTCGCTGCTGTTGCTGCCGGCAACGGTTGCCGGCTTCTCGCAGACCACCAACCTGCCTGCCTGGGCGAGCACGGTCCTGGCGGCGCTGGGCCACGGCCAGCCGCTCTATATGGCGTTCTATGCGGCGATGATCATTTTCTTCGCCTTCTTCTATACGGCAATCGTCTTCAACCCGAAGGACACGGCCGACCAGCTCAAGAAGCATTCCGGCTTCATCCCGGGCTATCGTCCGGGCGAGCGCACCGCCGAATATATCGACTATGTTCTGACGCGTATCACCGTCATCGGCGCCATCTATCTGGTGCTGGTGTGTCTGCTGCCTGAGTTCCTGATTTCAGCGACTGGCGTACCTTTCTATCTCGGTGGCACATCGCTTCTGATCGTGGTCAGTGTCACGCTCGACACGGTGGCGCAGATTCAGGGTCACCTGATCGCGCACCAGTATGAGGGCCTGATCAAGAAGTCGAAGTTGCGCGGGGGTAAGAGGAGCAGATGAGGCTGATATTGCTTGGGCCGCCAGGAGCGGGCAAGGGGACGCAAGCACAGAGACTGGTAGAAAAACACGGCATACCCCAGCTTTCGACGGGAGATATGCTGCGTGCCGCCGTCCAGGCCGGAACCGAAGTCGGCAAGCGGGCCAAGGCGGTGATGGATGCCGGCGAGCTGGTATCGGACGCGATCGTCAATGCGATCGTTGCCGAGCGGATCGACCAGCCCGACTGCGCCAGGGGCTTCATTCTCGACGGTTATCCGCGCACGCTGGTGCAGGCCGATGCCGTCGAAGCCATGCTCGCCGAGCGCAACATCGCGCTCGACAGCGTCATCGAGCTCGTCGTCGACGACAAGGCGCTGGTCGGGCGCATCGTCAAGCGGGCCGAGGATGCCAAGGCGGCCGGCCAGCCGGTGCGCAAGGACGACAACCCGGCGGTGTTCGAGGAGCGCCTGCGAGAATATTACAAGAAGACGGCGCCGCTGACCGGCTACTACTATGCCAAAGGCAGGCTGATTAGCGTTGACGGCATGGCCAGCATCGACGCGGTGACCGCGGAGATCGAGAAGGTGCTCACGGCGGCGGTGAGCTAGGCCGCTCCGGCAAGCAAAGATTGCGCTTGACTGGAAGAAGCCATTGGGGTATGGCGGCCCGTCTTCCTATCAGGCATGGACTTTGCTTGCCCGCAAGGGCAGGGCATCCGCTTTGAACCAGGAAACTCCCGCAAGGGCCGGCCTCCACCGGACGCGGGGCAACTTAGATAGCGCCGGGCCTGCCTTTTTGAAGGATGGCCGGCCCAAATGGAGATGAAAGAACATGGCTCGTATAGCCGGCGTCAACATTCCGACCAACAAGCGCGTCGTCATTGCGCTTCAGTACATTCACGGCATCGGCAAGAAGTTTGCCCAGGAGATCGTCGACAAGGTCGGCATCCCGGCAGACCGCCGCGTCAACCAGCTGACCGACGCGGAAGTGCTGCAGATCCGCGAGACGATCGACCGCGACTACCAGGTCGAAGGCGACCTGCGCCGCGAGGTCTCGATGAACATCAAGCGGCTGATGGACCTCGGCTGCTACCGCGGGCTGCGTCACCGCCGCTCGCTGCCGGTCCGCGGCCAGCGCACGCATACCAATGCGCGCACCCGCAAGGGCCCGGCCAAGGCGATCGCCGGCAAGAAGAAGTAATTAGGGGAATAAGGGAGTAGGGGAGTAAGGCAGTAGGGAATAGTCCGAAATCGGATCGTTCATTTCCCACTCCCTTACTGCCCTATTCCCCTACTCCCTTACGAAGGTGGAGCCGCTGGCGTTACGGCGGTGTAGAGATCAACTGAAAGGACTACCATGGCCAAGGAAGCCGCTCGTGTTCGCCGTCGCGAACGCAAGAACATCTCGTCGGGCGTTGCCCACGTCAATTCGACCTTCAACAACACGATGATCACCATCACCGACGCGCAGGGCAATTCGATCGCCTGGTCGTCGGCCGGCGCCCAGGGCTTCAAGGGTTCGCGCAAGTCGACCCCGTTCGCCGCCCAGATGGCCGCCGAGGACGTCGCCAAGAAGGCCCAGGAACACGGCATGCGCATGCTCGAGGTCGAGGTCTGCGGACCCGGCTCCGGCCGTGAATCGGCGCTGCGCGCCCTGCAGGCCGCCGGCTTCACGATCACCTCGATCCGCGATGTGACGCCGATCCCGCACAATGGCTGCCGTCCGCGCAAGAAGCGCCGCGTCTAATATTTTTGAACGCCGCGTGAGCGCCAAGGCGCTCCTCCGCGGCAATTCCAGGCTGCCCGCCACGATTGGATGGTGGCGGGTCAAAGGAAGGAAGACACCATGATCCAGAAAAACTGGCAGGAACTGATCAAGCCGAACAAGATCGAGTTCTCGTCGAAGAAGAAGACGCTGACCACGCTCGTGGCCGAGCCGCTCGAGCGCGGCTTCGGCCTCACGCTCGGCAACGCGCTGCGGCGCGTGCTTCTGTCTTCGCTGCGCGGCGCGGCCGTCACCGCCGTGCAGATCGACGGCGTGCTGCATGAGTTCTCGTCCATCGCCGGCGTGCGCGAGGACGTGACCGACATCGTGCTCAACATCAAGGAAATCGCCATCCGCATGGAAGGCGATGGTCCCAAGCGCATGGTCGTGCGCAAGCAGGGTCCGGGCGCCGTCCTTGCCGGCGACATCCAGACCGTCGGCGACGTCGAGATCCTCAACCCCGACCACGTGATCTGCACGCTGGACGAGGGTGCGGAGATCCGCATGGAGTTCACCGTCGACACCGGCAAGGGCTATGTGCCGGCTGAGCGCAACCGCGCCGAGGACGCGCCGATCGGCTTGATCCCGGTCGACAGCCTCTACTCGCCAGTCAAGAAGGTCTCCTACAAGGTCGAGAACACCCGCGAGGGCCAGGTTCTCGACTATGACAAGCTGACCATGACCATCGAGACCGACGGTTCGATCTCGGGCGAGGACGCCGTGGCTTTCGCGGCCCGCATCCTGCAGGACCAGCTCAGCCTGTTCGTCAACTTCGACGAGCCGCAGAAGGAAGTCGCCACCGAGGCCGTCACCGAGCTCGCCTTCAACCCGGCGCTGCTCAAGAAGGTCGACGAGCTCGAGCTTTCGGTGCGTTCGGCCAACTGCCTGAAGAACGACAACATCGTCTATATCGGCGACCTGATCCAGAAGACGGAAGCCGAGATGCTGCGCACTCCGAATTTCGGCCGCAAGTCGCTGAACGAGATCAAGGAAGTGCTGGCGGCGATGGGTCTGCACCTCGGCATGGAAGTGCCGGATTGGCCCCCGGAAAACATCGAAGACCTCGCCAAGCGTTACGAAGATCAATATTGAGCATGAATTCCAAGGATCGGCGGCGCGAGCCGCTCGATCCGACGGTCATGCGGAAAACCATCAGAGGCCGTGGCCTCTTGAACAACTAAAGAAGGAAAAGAGCCATGCGCCACGGTTTCAAAGGCCGTCGCTTCGCCCGCAGCGTGAGCCACCGCAAGTCGATGTTCGCCAACCTCGCCGTGTCTCTGATCGAGCACGAGCAGATCGTCACCACCCTGCCGAAGGCGAAGGACCTGCGTCCGATCGTCGAGAAGCTGGTGACGCTCGGCAAGCGCGGCGACCTGCACGCCCGCCGCCAGGTGATCGCGCAGATCGGCAATGAAGGCGTCGTCAAGCGCCTGTTCGAAACCATCGCACCGCGCTACGCCAGCCGCAACGGCGGCTACCTGCGCATCATGAAGGCGGGCTTCCGCCACGGCGACAATGCCGCCATGGCGGTCATCGAGTTCGTCGACCGCGACACCTCGGCCAAGGGCGCCGCCGACCGCGCGCGTCTCGAGGCCGAAGGCGGCGAAGAGGAAGCCGCGGCCGCATAAGGCCAGGTTTTCAGCGAATGAATTCAAGGGGCCTTCGGGGCCCCTTTTTCGTTCTGAAACCAGCGAGCAGGGCGAGCGGATTTTCGTTCTCGTTCTCACGCTTTTGCGCGACAAGCATCGTATTTCCGTGCATTAGCCTTTCATTCTGCACAATCGTCGGGACAATGGCGCCTGATCTGGAGGATTCGGAATGCACCTCAAACGGCTGTTTCTTATTGCGGTTTGCACGCTTGCCGCTTTCGCCGCGGCTCCTAGCGTCAGACAGGCATTCGCAGAAGATGCCGCCAAGCCGGCCGACCCTGGCCTTTCCGACGTGCTGACCGATCTCTTGCATGGCGTCGAGGGCGAGAACTCCACTTCCGGGCCCGACAAGCGCGTGCCGTTCGGCCGCGAGGAGGTGCAGCTTTCGTTTGCGCCGCTGGTCAAGCAGACGGCGCCGGCCGTGGTCAACGTCTATGCCTCGCAGACCGCAAAGGTGACCTCGCCGTTCGAGGGCGATCCCTTCTTCGAGGAGTTCTTCGGCCGCGCGCAGCCGCGCGCGCAGTCTTCGCTCGGTTCCGGCGTGCTGGTCGATCCGAGCGGCGTGATCGTCACCAACTACCATGTCATCAAGGATGCCGACGAGGTGAAGGTCGCGACGGCCGACGGGCGCGAGTTCACATCCAAGGTGATGCTGAAGGACGAGACACTGGATCTTGCCGTGCTCAAGATTTCCGCCGACAAGCCGTTCCCGGTGATCGCCATCGGCGATTCCGACGCGCTTGAGGTCGGCGACCTGGTGCTCGCCATCGGCAATCCCTTCGGCGTCGGCCAGACGACCACCAGCGGCATCGTTTCGGCGCTTGCCCGCAGCCATATCGGCGTTTCCGATTCCGGCTATTTCATCCAGACCGATGCCGCCATCAATCCCGGCAATTCCGGCGGCGCGCTGATCAACATGGGCGGCCAACTGGTCGGCATCAACACGGCTATCTATAGCCGCAGCGGCGGCTCGATCGGTATCGGTTTCGCCATTCCGTCGAACATGGTCAGGGCTTTCGCCGACGCCGCCAAGGCCGGCCTGGATTTCTTCGAGCGGCCCTATATCGGCGCCGAGTTTGAAGCCGTGACACCGCAGATCGCGGAATCGCTCGGCATGGAAAAGCCGACCGGCGCGTTGGTCTCGTCGGTCGATGCGGCCGGACCGGCCGGCAAGGCGGGGCTCAAGCCGGGCGACGTCGTGCTGTCGCTCAACAAGACGCCGGTCGAAAGCATCGAGGCGCTGGACTACCGCATGGCGACGCTGTCGATCGGTACGAAGGCGACCTTCGCCGTACTGAGCAAGGGCCAGCAGGCAACGCTCGAGATTGCGCTGGAGCGCGCCCCCGAAGGCGCGAAGGCGAGCGAGGTCACGCTGCATGGCCGCAGCCCCTTCGCCGGCGCCAAGGTGGCAGAGCTTTCGCCGCGCCTTGCCCAGCGTCTCGGGCTGCGCACCGACATGAAGGGGGTCACCGTGGTCGACATCAACCGCGATTCACCGGCCGCCGATTTCGGCTTCCAACCGGGCGATATCGTGCGCGAAGTGAACGGCACCAGCATCGATAAGGCGGCGACGCTGGCACAGATTGCGCAGCAGGACACGCGGTGGTGGCGGTTTACCGTCGAGCGCGGTGGGCAGATACTGCGCCAAGTGTTGCGTTACTGAGCAGGCTCTGGAAAAGGGGCCGCGTTCCAACCAAATAAAAGTGCATGGCCGATCTGTTCAGCGTCGATGAACCGGAGAAGGCGCCGCCTGGCCGGCCGCTGGCTGACCGGTTGCGCCCGAAGACCCTTGGCGAGGTCGTTGGCCAGGAGCACTTGACCGGCCCGGATGGCGCGCTGACGCGGCTGATCAATTCCGGCACGCTCGGCTCGATGATTTTCTGGGGCCCGCCCGGCACCGGCAAGACGACGGTGGCGCGGTTGCTCGCCGGCGAAACCCACCTCGCCTTCGAGCAGATATCGGCGGTGTTTTCCGGCGTCGCCGACCTGAAGAAAGTGTTCGAGGCAGCAAAATTGCGCCGGACCAATGGCCGCCAGACGCTGCTCTTCGTCGACGAGATCCATCGCTTCAACCGCGCCCAGCAGGACGGTTTTTTGCCGGTCATGGAAGACGGCACGGTGGTGCTGGTCGGCGCCACGACGGAGAACCCATCCTTCGAGCTGAACGCGGCGCTTCTGTCCCGCGCGCGGGTGCTCGTCTTCCGCTCGCTGGACGAGGAGAGCATCGCCAAGCTGCTGGAGCGGGCCGAGGCGACCGAGGGCAGGGCGCTGCCGCTCGACGACGAGGCGCGGGCCATGCTGATCCGCATGAGCGATGGCGACGGTCGTGCCTCGCTGACGCTCGCCGAGGAGGTCTGGCGCGCCGCCAAGCCGGGCGAGGTGTTTGGGCCCGAAGGCCTGCAGCGCGTCATCCAGCGTCGCGCGCCGATCTACGACAAGGGCCAGGACGGCCACTACAACCTGATCTCGGCGCTGCATAAATCAGTACGCGGCTCGGATCCGGACGCCGCGCTGTATTACCTCGCCCGCGTGTTCGATGCCGGTGAGGATCCGCTCTATCTCGGCCGCCGGCTGGTGCGCATGGCGGTGGAAGATATCGGGCTTGCCGATCCGCAGGCCCTGGTCGTCGCCAATGCCGCAAAGGACGCCTACGATTATCTCGGCTCGCCCGAGGGCGAACTCGCCTTCGCCGAGGCCACCGTCTATCTCGCCACCGCGCCCAAGTCGAACGCCGTCTACACCGCCTTCAAGGCGGCGACACAAGCGGCCAAGGAATTCGGCTCGCTGCTGCCGCCCAAGCACATCCTCAATGCGCCAACCAAGCTGATGAAGGAAGAGGATTACGGCGCCGGCTACCGCTACGACCACGACGAGCCGGATGCCTTTTCCGGCCAGGACTATTTCCCGGAAAAGATGGGCCGCCGCACTTTCTACGATCCGCCCGAGCGCGGCTTCGAGCGCGAGGTCAAGAAGCGGTTGGAATACTGGGCAAAGCTGCGCAAAGAGCGGGAATAGCCGCTTCCGCGGCTCGGCGAGCCCGGGTGCTTCGCGGCGAAGCTTCGTCGGCATGACAGCAAAGTCGAGATGCTGGCGCGATCGTGAGCGGGCAAACCTGTTCCAGATTGTGCCGCGTCATGAAAAATCCTATGAAGGCGCACGGCTGGCGGGGGTCGCCGTGATTTGGCTCATGCGAACAGGATCGCGCTCCCAGGCGAAAGACTATGACAAAGCAAACCCGTAAGACTCTTCGTCAGGCTGCTATCGCAGTCCCGCTTCTCGCGCTTGGCTTTTATTTTATCCCGATCCTGACCACGATCTGGATCGTCTGCGGTCTGATCGACGTGATGCGCAATGCAAACAAGGATCTGTCGTTGTTCCGCGGCTATTTCCTCGGCAACGGCATCTTCACCTGGCTGCTGTCGCCGTTCAACCTTTTGGTCGACCTGCTTTGCTATCGGAACCCGGGCGTATGGAAGCTGGAGCAGTTCCCCGCAGACTATCAGCGCGAGGTCAACGAGGTTCTCGACGTCTTCAAGACTCGCAAGGACGAGATTATCGCCGATATCGACGCCAATTTCGGCACCGGTCGGCGCGGCATGTACGTCTATCAGTGGTATGGCAAGCACAAGATCGACAACGTCGCGGAATTCAACAAGGACTTCAAATACATCAAGACCATCGCGGTCTCAGTCTTCAGAGGCAAGGAATCGACTTCCTGGCATTTCGGGCCGCTACGGCTCAGCCTGCGCATCCTCTACAACCTGTTGCCGGTCAAGGCTGAGATTTTCGTCGAGTGCAACGGCGCCAGGAACTACTGGCATGACAACCCGCTTTACATTTTCGACGACACGCTGCTGCACCGTTCGGTGAACGAATATGACGGACGCCGCTACTGCGTGTTCATGGATATCGTCCGTCCATCGCCATTCCCCGGCCTGATCGCCAACCTTCTCGCCATCGTCTCGGTCAGCGTCGAGCGCATCAATTCCATGTTCTACAAGAACTGGAAGATGATCGGCTCGTCCAAGGCCAAGAAGGCGGCCGCAAACTGAAGCTCCGCGCCCGCGGCTCCGCAACGCTCTTTGGCGCGATCTTTGTCCGTTGTTGGGTCTTTGGCTCGCAACCTCTCTGCCTTAGTGCTATGGCGCCGCCTTCAAACGGAAAAGCGTAACCATGGCAGGTGTCGAACAAATCACGGTGGAGGCCGGCGAAGCGGGCATGCGGCTCGACCGCTGGTTCAAGGTCCATTATCCGGGCCTCGGCTTCGGTCACCTGCAAAAGCTCTTGCGCTCGGGCCAGGTCCGCGTTGATGGCGGCCGCGTGAAGGCCGACACGCGCGTCGAGCCCGGGCAGACCGTGCGCATTCCGCCGCTCGAAGTCGACAAGAAGGGCGACGCCCCACTCACCGGCCATTCGATCCGCAACCAGGGCGATGCCGATGTGCTGGCCAAGATGCTGCTGCACGAGGACCCGAAGGTCTTCGTCTTCAACAAGCCGGCCGGGCTTGCCGTGCAGGGCGGCTCCGGCGTCACGCGCAATGTCGACGACATGCTGGAGGCCTGGCGCAACCAGAAGGGCGAGAAGCCGCGCCTCGTCCATCGCCTCGACCGTGACACTTCCGGTGTGCTGGTCGTTGCCCGCACCCGCCTTGCCGCGATGAAGCTGTCGGAAGCGTTCCGGGCGCGCGAGACGAAGAAAACCTATTGGGCCTTGGTCAAGGGCGTGCCGCCGAAGCGCGAGGACAAGATCTCGACATGGCTGGTCAAGGAGGCGACGCCGGACGGCGACCGCGTGCGCATCGCCAAGCATGGCGAGAAGGGCGCCGACCATGCCGTTTCCTATTACCGCGTCGTCGAGCAGGCGGCGCAGTCGCTGTCCTGGCTGGAAATGGAACCCTATACCGGCCGCACCCACCAGCTTCGCGTCCATGCCGCCCATATCGGCTGCCCGATCATCGGCGATCCCAAATATTTCGAGGCCGACACCAATTGGGAGTTTCCCGGCGGCATCCAGAACCGCCTTCATCTTCACGCGCGCCGCATCGTTATCCCGCATCCAGACCAGGGCGTCATCGATGTTACCGCGCCGATGCCGCCGCATATGCGCCAAAGCTGGAACTTGCTCGGCTTCGATGAGCAGAGCGCGGAGGACGACAATTGAGCGGTGCTGCCGATACATTCGGCCGACGCGAGGCGGTCGACATGACCGCGGCCGCCATGATGGTCGGGCTGACATTGTCCTGGGGCCTGAACTACGTCGCCGCCAAGGTCTCCTATGCCGGCTACGATCCGGTCTTCGTCTCGATCGCGCGCTCGATCATCGGCGGGCTGTGCGTTCTCGGCTGGTGCCGGTTGCGCGGCATCAAGCTGTTTGAAGCGGATGGGACGCTCAGCGCCGGTATTGTCGTCGGCGTGCTCTTCGGCGTCGAGTTCCTGTTTCTCTATATCGGGCTGGAATACACGACCGTCGCTCGCAACACGCTGTTGGTCAACACCATGCCGTTCTGGGTCCTGATCGGCGGCCATTTTTTGCTCGGCGAGCGCATCAACGCGCGCAAGCTTGGGGGCCTCGTGCTTGCTTTCTGCGGGCTTCTGGCCGTGTTCTCAGACGGCATCTTCGCCGGCAATGACGCGACGCTGACGGGCGATCTGCTCAGTCTTGGCTCGGGCATCCTGTGGGCGTTGACCAGCATCGTCATCAAGCGATCGAAGTTGGTCGAGACCAGCGCCGAGAAGCTTCTGCTCTATCAGCTGGCGGGCGCTGCCGTCGTCGGCGCCCTTGTGATGCCGTTCGCCGGCCCGCCGATCCGCGAAATCGCTGCATTGCCGACACTGGCATTGATGTTCCAGTCTTTCTATATCGTCGCTTTCACCTATGTTTTGTGGTTCTGGCTGCTCACGCGCTATCCGGCGGCGGGCCTGTCCAGCTTCGCCTTCCTGTCGCCGGTGTTCGGCGTTCTGTGCGGCGCCGTGCTTTTGGGCGAGCCGCTGACGATCAGGATCTTCCTGGCACTGGGCCTGATCGCGGCCGGGCTGATCATCGTCAATCGGCCGTCGCGCAAGCAGGTCCCAGCGTAAGGAGTTCGAGATGCGCGACATCCTCAACGACCTCGAAGCGGGAAAGCAGCTTTCAGATCCCGATCCGGTGCGCCGCGCCCAGATCCAGATGAAGACGCCGCTGCCGAAGCGCTTCTACGAGGCGGTTTCGGTAGTGCCGGTCGAAGGCGGTTTTGCCGTCCATCTGGACGGCAGGCCGGTCCGCACGCCGGGAAAGGCGCTGCTGGTGTTGCCGACTGAAGGAGCCGCGACGCTGGTTGCTGACGAATTTTCCGCCCAGCGCGAGATCATCGACCCTGTGACCATGCCGGTGATGCGCCTTGCCAACACGGCACTCGACGGTGTGGCCAGCGACCCGCAAGCGGTGCTGGAGGATGTCCTGCGCTTCGCTTCGTCGGACCTGCTTTGCTACCGAGCCGATGGCCCGCAGGGGCTGGTAGACCGTCAGAACAGGCTCTGGGATCCGGTTCTCGATTGGGCAAGAAGCAACCTCGGCGTGCGCTTCAACCTCGCCGAAGGTGTCATCCATGTCGAGCAGCCGCGCGAGACGATCGCCGTCCTTGGCGCTCATCTTGCCCAGCGCGCCGAGCCGCTGCGTCTGGCCGCGATCCACGTCATGACCTCGCTGACCGGCTCAGCGCTGCTGGCGCTTGCCGTCGACTTCGGCGAGCTCGACGGCGAGGAGGCCTGGGCCGCCGGCCATGTCGACGAAGACTGGCAGATCGAGCACTGGGGCCAGGATGCCGAAGCCGTCGCGCGCCGCTCCGCCCGCATGCGCGACATGATGGCGGCAGTCAGCCTGCTTGAGGCGCTCAAAGCCTGAGCTCCGCTTCGCATTGCATCTAATACCAAAGTCATAATCCCATCGTCGCGGTGCCTTTCCGGGGCGCTTTCTGCCATTTTTTCCTTCGTTGGCCGCGTTTTTGAGTCCGCGTTCGGAGGAATTGCGGACGGTGGCGCGCAGCCATCGAGGACAGACGGGATCCACGGGAGGATATATCAATGGCAATGGCATCGACCGCCGGCGGAAAAAGCCGCGGCATGACGCGGGAGGAAAAGAAGGTCATCTTCGCCTCCTCGCTCGGTACCGTTTTCGAATGGTACGATTTCTATCTTTACGGTTCGCTGGCCGCCTTCATCGGCGCGACCTTCTTCAGCCCGACCATCCCCGAGGCGACGCGCAACATCTTCGCGCTGCTGGCTTTCGCCGCCGGCTTCCTCGTCCGTCCCTTCGGCGCGCTTGTGTTCGGCCGCATCGGCGACCTCGTCGGCCGCAAATACACCTTCCTCGTCACCATGACGATCATGGGCCTGTCGACCTTCCTGGTCGGCCTGCTGCCCGGCTATGCCAGCTGGGGCATCGCGGCACCGGTGATCCTGATCGGGCTGCGCATGCTGCAGGGGCTGGCGCTTGGCGGCGAATATGGCGGTGCCGCAACCTATGTCGCCGAGCACGCGCCGGACGATCGCCGCGGCTTCTACACCTCCTGGATCCAGACGACGGCAACGCTCGGCCTATTCCTGTCGCTGATCGTCATCCTCATCGTCCAGGGTTCGCTCAGCAAGGAAACCTACGCTGCCTGGGGCTGGCGCATTCCCTTCATCGTCTCCTTCCTGCTGCTTGCCATCTCGATCTGGATCCGGCTGTCGCTTTCGGAGTCGCCGACCTTCCAGCGCATGAAAGAGGAGGGCAAGGGCTCCAAGGCGCCGCTGTCAGAAGCCTTCGGCCAGTGGAAGAACGCCAAGATCGCGCTTCTGGCGCTGCTCGGCCTCACCGCAGGCCAGGCCGTGATCTGGTACAACGGCCAGTTCTACGCGCTGTTCTTCCTGCAGAACGTGCTGAAGGTCGACGCGTGGTCGGTCAACGTCATGATCGCGATCGCGCTTGCCGTCGGCTCGATCTTCTTCGTCGTGTTCGGCTGGCTGTCCGACAAGATCGGCCGCAAGCCGATCATCATGGCCGGCCTTGCTTTGGGAATCGTCTGCACCTTCCCGCTGTTCAAGGCGCTGACCTGGGCCGCCAATCCGGCGCTGGCCACCGCACAGCAAAACACGCGCGCAACGGTGACCGCGGCCCCCGGCGACTGCAGGTTCCAGTTCAATCCGGTCGGCACGGCGAAGTTCACGACATCCTGCGATATCGCGACCTCGTTCCTGACCAAGAACTCGGTGCCTTACGACGTCGTTTCGACGGCGGCACCCGGCACCGCCGCCACGGTCAAGATCGGCAACGAGACGGTGCAGTCCTATGACGCCGTCGCCGCCGGCGATCAGGCCAAGGCCACGGAGGCCGCCTTCCAAAAGGCAGTCAACATGTCTCTGCAGGATGGCGGTTATCCGCTGAAGCGGGCCGCGGCCAAGGTGCCGGACCAGAAGCTCGACGCCTTCGTCGCAGCCAATCCGGAATTGAAGCTCGATGCGGCGGCGATCCGCGGCGGCGAGAAGACGACCGTTCCGACCGACAAGGCGGTCGCCGACAAGCTGCTGACCAAGGAGGAAGCGGCCGGCGCCCCCGAGGTCACTGTCTACAACATCCCGGGCGGTGGTGCCTTTGCCATGGTCGCCGATCCGGAGGCGGTGAATTGGCCGGTGACGATCGGCATCCTGTTCATCTTGGTCGTGTTCGTGACCATGGTCTACGGGCCGATCGCCGCGATCCTGGTCGAGATGTTCCCGACCCGCATCCGCTATACCGGCATGTCGCTGCCTTACCATATCGGCAATGGCTGGTTCGGCGGCCTGCTGCCGGCAACGGTGTTCGCGCTTAGCGCCTACAAGGGCGACATCTATTACGGCCTCTGGTACCCAGTGGTGATCGCCGCGATGTCGCTGATCATCGGCATGATCTTCGTCAGGGATACGCTGGGCACCGATCTGGACGCCAAGCAGTAGCCGATCCTCGGCAAATGAAGAGCCCGGCGCGAGCGATCGCGCCGGGCTCTTTCTCGTCTCGAGCTGGAAAGAATTGGTCAGCTCTTGCGCTGCTTGTGTTCTTCCTCGATTGCCGCCTGATGGTACCAGCCGTCGAAATCTGCGTGCGTATTGCGCAACGAGGCAAGCTCTGCCGCGAATTTCGCCTTCGCGCCTAAATTTGAGGCAGACGCCCGGCCTGCAAGCGGGAACATCAGGATCCTTGCCGACGGACGGGACGTGGTGACTTCCATTGGCGGCCTCCTACCTCTTCAGGAGCAAGTCGATTCAAATCTGTTCCCAAGATAGGTTCTGCGATTCATTTAGGCAATATGCTCACAAAAAGATCAGCCGTTGCACAACATTTATGCAGAAAGCGCGCCTGAACGATCGCCGCGCATTGCTGCGCAGGCTCAGTAAAATCAACGCTTTGCGATGACCATTTTGCCGCACCCTGGACGAGGAGAGTGGCATATGAATTGCATTTTAGCGCACGGCAGGCCGGCTCGGTCCGGCCATGCGTTGATGCCGCCCCGGCGTCCAAGCAACGAGAGGCACTGGAATGACCAAATACAAACTCGAGTATATTTGGCTCGACGGCTACACCCCGACCCCCAATCTGCGCGGCAAGACCCAGATCAAGGAGTTTGCCGAGTTCCCGACGCTCGAGCAGCTGCCACTGTGGGGCTTCGACGGCTCTTCCACGAACCAGGCCGAAGGCCGCAGCTCCGACTGCGTGCTGAAGCCGGTCGCGCTCTATCCGGATCCGGCGCGCACCAACGGCGTTCTCGTCATGTGCGAAGTCATGATGCCCGATGGCGTCACCCCGCATGCATCGAACAGCCGCGCGACCATCCTCGACGACGAGGACGCCTGGTTCGGCTTCGAGCAGGAATATTTCTTCTACAAGGATGGCCGCCCGCTCGGCTTCCCCGAGAGCGGCTATCCGGCGCCGCAGGGACCTTATTACACCGGCGTCGGCTACAAGAATGTCGGCGATGTCGCGCGCCAGATCGTCGAGGAGCATCTCGACCTCTGTCTCGCCGCCGGCATCAATCATGAAGGCATCAACGCCGAAGTGGCCAAGGGCCAGTGGGAGTTCCAGATCTTCGGCAAGGGTTCCAAGAAAGCCGCCGACCAGATCTGGATGGCGCGCTACCTGCTGCTGCGCCTTACCGAAAAGTACGGCATCGACATCGAGTTCCACTGCAAGCCGCTTGGCGATACCGATTGGAACGGCTCGGGCATGCACTGCAACTTCTCGACCAAGTACATGCGCGAAGTCGGCGGCAAGGCCTATTTCGAGGCGCTGATGGCCCAGTTCGAAAAGAACCTGATGGATCACATCGCCGTCTATGGTCCGGACAACGACAAGCGCCTGACCGGCAAGCATGAGACCGCGCCTTGGAACAAGTTCTCCTATGGCGTTGCCGACCGCGGTGCCTCGATCCGCGTGCCGCACTCCTTCATCAAGAACGACTACAAGGGCTATCTGGAAGACCGCCGCCCGAACTCCCAGGGCGACCCCTACCAGATCGCCTCGCAGGTCTTGAAGACGATCTCGGAGGTCGCGACCGACGCGAAGGTCTCGGCTGCGGCGTGATGCCTTAAATGCGTCGGCGGCATTCCCCGCCAGACCATCGAAGATTAAAAAGCCCTGGCGAAAATGCCGGGGCTTTTTTTAGGCCTGGCTTGCTTGGCGGCGATGAGATCCGTGCTCTCGCGACAGTGCTGGCCTGCTGTTCTGACGAGGCCCGTCCTGCGGCCTTTCCGCCCTCTGGCGAGCTGTTCACGAAAAAACCCCGGCTTTCGCCGGGGTTGTTTTCTGTCGGGAATGCAGTCGCTTACACCGAATAGTACATGTCGTACTCGACCGGGTGCGGGGTCATTTCGAAGCGCATCACCTCGGCCATCTTGAGCTCGATGTAAGAGTCGATCTGGTCGTCGTCGAACACGCCGCCTGCCTTCAGGAAGCCGCGGTCCTTGTCGAGGTTCTGCAACGCTTCGCGCAGGGAGCCGCAGACCGTCGGGATCTTCTTCAATTCCTTCGGCGGCAGGTCGTAGAGATCCTTGTCCATCGGCTGTCCGGGATGAATCTTGTTCTTGATGCCGTCGAGACCCGCCATCAGCATGGCGGCAAAGCCGAGATAGGGGTTCGCGCCCGGATCGGGGAAGCGGACCTCGACGCGCTTCGACTTCGGCGAGGAGCCGAACGGAATGCGGCAGGAGGCCGAACGGTTGCGCGCCGAATAGGCGAGCAGCACCGGCGCTTCGTAACCCGGCACCAGACGCTTATAGGAGTTGGTGAGCGGGTTGGTGAAGGCATTGATCGCCTTGGCGTGCCTGATGATGCCGCCGATGTAGAAGAGGCAGGTTTCCGACAAGCCGGCGTATTCGTTGCCGGCGAAGGTCGGCTTGCCGCCCTTCCAGATCGACTGGTGCACGTGCATGCCCGAGCCGTTGTCGCCGAACACCGGCTTCGGCATGAAAGTGGCCGTCTTGCCATAGGCATTGGCGACCTGGTGCACGACATACTTATAGATCAGCATCTTGTCGGCGTTGCGCACCAGCGTGTCGAACTTGATGCCGAGTTCGTGCTGGGCGGCCGCGACCTCGTGGTGATGCTTTTCGACGCGCACGCCCATTTCGGCGAGCACTGTCAGCATCTCGGAACGCATGTCCTGGCAGGAGTCGATCGGCGGCACAGGGAAGTAGCCGCCCTTGATGCGCGGCCGATGGCCGAGATTGCCGGTCTCATAGTCGGTGTCGTCGTTGGACGGAAGCTCGGTCGAGTCCAGGCGGAACCCGGTGTTGTAGGGGTCGGCCTTGTACTTGACGTCATCGAACACGAAGAACTCGGCTTCGGGGCCGACATAGATGGTGTCGCCGATGCCTTCCGACTTCATGTAGGCTTCGGCCTTCTTGGCGGTGCCGCGCGGGTCGCGATTGTAGGCCTCGCCCGAGATCGGATCGAGGATGTCGCACAGGATGACCATGGTCGACTGGGCGAAGAACGGATCCATGTGGACCGTATCCGTGTCCGGCATCAGCACCATGTCGGACTCGTTGATCGCCTTCCAGCCCGCGATCGAGGAGCCGTCGAACATGACGCCGTCGGCGAACATGTCTTCCTCGACCTCCACGACGTCCATCGTCACATGCTGCAGCTTGCCCCTCGGATCGGTGAAGCGCAGGTCGACGAATTTTACATCGTTGTCCTTGATCTGCTTCATGATGTCTTTGGCTGTCGTCATGTCATGTATCCCTGTGTGCTGACGTTTTTTGATGATGACGGTTCAGGAAGACGGGTGGAGTCAGACCGCGTCCATGCCGGTCTCGCCGGTGCGGATGCGGACGACTTCCTCGATGTTGGAGACGAAGATCTTGCCGTCGCCGATGCGGCCGGTCTGCGCCGCCTTGCGTATGGCTTCGATGGCGCCTTCGACGGCGTCGTCGCCGAGCACGACCTCGATCTTCACCTTGGGCAGGAAGTCGACGACATATTCGGCGCCCCGATAAAGCTCGGTATGGCCCTTCTGCCGACCGAAACCCTTGGCCTCGGTGACGGTGATGCCTTGCAGCCCGGCCTCCTGAAGCGCTTCCTTCACTTCGTCCAGCTTGAATGGCTTGATGATCGCTTCGATCTTTTTCATGTAGAAAGTGGCCTCCACTGCCAAAGAGACGGGTTGCGCGCCCCGCTTGCGCCTTCATCAAGCACGAAGCGTGCCAATTACCAGAGGTTGAGGGCGGTATCGGGCGATTTCCATGCCTTGCCGCATCCGAATGCAAATCCGCGTCATCCGCTGCATCGGATGCGTCATCGACGCCCAAAGCCTATACATCGCTCCTCCATCCGTCTGCGCAAAACTTGAGCAGATAGCGCAATTTGCAGGCAGATTCCCCTCCGGGCGCCACCGCTTTGGGATGCATAGCCCGCCGCTGTTTGCTTCGAGCCGCAAATCGGACAATGCTTGATCGGATGGAGATCGGCAATCCCATGCGCAATGAACTTCTTTCCCCGTCCGAAATGGCCGAAGCCGACCGGCTGGCGATCGCACAAGGTCCGCTCGACGGCTACGGATTGATGCGCCGGGCCGGCGAGGCCTTGGCGGCCGTGCTCATGGCGCGCTATCCGGCGGCGGCAAGGGTGCACATGCTTTGCGGACCCGGCAACAATGGCGGCGACGGCTATGTCGTGGCGAGCCTGCTCCGGAAGAGCGGTGTCGACGTTGCGTTGTGGAGATCGGGCGAACCGCGCGCGGGCAGCGATGCCGCGCTGGCTGCAGCCGATTGCCCGTTGGAGCCACGACCGCTATCTGCCTTCGCGGCCGAACCGGGATCGCTGGTGGTCGACGCGCTGTACGGAGCGGGGCTCTCGAAGGCACTGTCGGGCGATGCCGGCCGGGCCGTCCAGGTCGTTACGGATCTCGGCTTGCCGGTCGTCGCCGTGGACCTGCCCTCGGGCGTTTCCGGCGAAAGCGGCGCCATCCTCGGCAGCGCATTTCGGGCGGCGGTTACCGTGACGTTCGCGCGAAAGAAACCGGGCCATCTGCTGCTGCCGGGGCGGGAAATGAGCGGCGAGATCGTGCTCGCCGATATCGGCATCGATGACGACGTCATCGCTCGAGTCGCGCCGCGCACTTTCGAGAATGCGCCGGTGGTCTGGCTGCCTGTCGTTCCGGTTCCGGCCGTCGATGCGCATAAATATAAGCGCGGTCTTGCCAGTGTCTTTTCGGGCGGTCCTGCGGCCACCGGTGCCGCGCGCCTGTCGGCGCTCGCAGCCGCAAGAAGCGGGGCCGGGGCGGTGACGGTGCTGTCGCCGGCGAACGCCATGCAGGTCAATGCCGCTCATCTGACATCGATCATGCTGCGCAAGGTCGACGCGGTTGCCGATCTCGGTGCGTTCCTTGCCGACAGCCGCCCCTCGTCCTTTGTGCTCGGCCCGGGGTTTGGCATCGGCGAAAAGGCGCGCGATTTTGCCGTTGCGCTGCTCGGCGCCGGGCACGCGCAGGACACCGGCGTTGAAGGGCTGGTGCTCGACGCCGACGGCATCACCTCGTTTCGCGACGAGCCTGAGACGCTTTTCCAGGCTGCCCGAAAGTCCGGCGCTCCGGCGCTGGTGATGACGCCGCATGAAGGCGAGTTCGGCAGGCTGTTTCCTGAGATCGCGGGCGACAAGGCTCTTTCCAAACTCGGCAAGACCCGCGTGGCGGCGGCGCGAGCCAACGCCGTCATCGTCTACAAAGGCGCCGACACGGTGATCGCAGCACCAGACGGCCGCGCCGCGATCAACGGCAATGGCGCGCCGTGGCTTGCCACCGCGGGTTCGGGCGACGTGCTGGCGGGCATCATCGCCGGACTCCTGGCACAAGGCATGCCGGCGTTCGAAGCGGCCTGCGCGGCTGTCTGGATACACGCCGAAGCCGGCAGCCGGTTCGGACCCGGCCTGATCGCCGAGGATTTGCCTTTGGCGATGGTGCCTGTGCTGCACGCGTTGGTCGAGAATGGGATGGCTGCCCGATGATGAGGCTGGCGATCCTTGTCGCGGTCGCTGCCATCGCTGTTCTTGGCGTGCGGGCGGCTGATGCTGCCGGTCGTCCGGTCACGGTCGTGGACGATCCGCAGGTGCTCGCCAAGCTCGACGCCGATGGCTTCGGATTCGCCGATATTTTTGGCATCAGCGGCAAGGACGATCTGAAAACGCTCTATGACGCGGCGCCGGCCTACCACGCCATCGTCGACACCGTAGCGGCCGATGTCGCAGCACTGCGCGCCGACCTGAAAGCAGGCGGCCGGCCGCTCTATGAGGTGACCGACGGCAATGTCGGCCGCATCATCGACATGCGCTGGCTGAAGACCGACGCGGCGCGTTTCCGGCAGGTCGGCGTCGTCAACCGGCTCGACCGGCGTGACTTCGCAAAGCTCGGTGGGGAAGCGGGCTGCGGCGAGGTGCGCTTCATCTACCGCCTTGCCTATAGTTTCAGGAAGAACGGCAAGGTGTTGGCCTCGAGCTGCCGTTCAATTGCAATGCCATCTACCGCGCAGCTCCCGACACCGACGGCGGCTGTACCGGCGTCGCCGGGCGCTGGACGCCGCAGATCGACGAAGCGGCGGATGCCGGGTGGCTGTCCGGCGGACCGCTGGATAAAGCGAGCCTCTCCTTCAAGCAGCTCGAACTCAACGCTCAGGTGGTGCGCTTTCCTTCCGGCCAGGAGACCGAATTTGGCGGTCAGGCCGCCTATCGACGGCACCACAATCAGCCAGAAACCGCTCGAAAATACGCCGGACACCATCCGCCTTGCGCAAGACGCGCGGTTGAAGGCGAGGCTTACGGACTATGTCCGCGCCAATGCCGGTGCAATCGATCGTCGGCGTTTACGAAATCCCGGATGAATTCCTAGCGAAGAAGGTCATCTCCTGGTCGACCTTCGGCAGTGCCAGGCAGGCCAATCATCCATTCACGCCACTGTTCGAACCGGAGGCGCTTGCCGGGGTCGACTATTCGAAACTGACATTGGCGCGCACGGCCGAAGCCTTGATCGAGCGGCTCGACAATGGCGCCTGCCAAGGTTGCCATCAGGCGGGCTCGACCGCCGGATTCAATTTCATCGGCCTCGACGATAGCACGACCTCGCCGCTCAACCGCATCGAAGTCGGCATCTCGCCGCCGCATCTCCATGCCGAGATTCCGCGCCGCGAGGCGTGGCTGCAGGCGACTGCGGAAGGCAAAGAAGCGAACGGGTTTCGCCCGTTGTCCTTCGCACCACCCGCCGCGTGGAAAGACACCGGCGAGATCGCCTATACGCCGGCCGAGACGACCATGCCGTGCCTGGTGCCGGAAGACGCCGCCCGCTTCGGCAGCAGCTGGCAATGCGGAGCCGGCACGGTCTGCACACCGATCGCGACCGATACAGGGGTTAGGACGAAACTGGCGCAATGCCTGCTGCCGAAGGAGAGCCGGAACATCTTTTCCGGCCATCCCTGCCTTGCCGGAACGATTGCCAGCGACACCGGGCAACCCTTCAACGACCGTTACAAGGTCACCGGCCAGTTCGCGGCCTTCGCGCCCGCCATTTCACGCACCGCCTATACCTGCCGGCCGCCCAAGATCGGTGTGCCAGGCGGCTTCGCCTATCGCGGCTGCGACGCGAAGGATCTGGCCTTCTCCGCTTTCAAGGCTGGCAAGCCGATGCCGAGCGAAATCTGCGGCCTGGTCGGCGGCAAGAAGTTCGATATTTGCGTGGCGACCAACAATTTCGACCAATGCCTCGGCGGAGCCGTCAATCGCGGTAACCGTCCGGCCTGCTCGGCCGATCGTTTCTGCCGCGAGGATTATATGTGCCAGTCGCTGCCGTCCGACACGCCGGGTGCTGCCAGGGTCAAGGGCATCGGCTTCTGCTCGCCGACCTATTTCCTGTTCCAGATGCGCATCGACAATCATGCGACGCCGTGGACGAACACCGCCCGCGCCAGCATGAGCGCGGGCTTTGGCGCCACAGAGGAGTAAGCGGTCATACCGGTTGGGGTGCGTATTTTTCGACGCTTGCCGCCAGCGCTTCGAGCACACGCTGCTCACTGATACCGCGCGTGTTCAGGACCCAGCTCGGTATCGAGATCGGAGGCTCGATGAAGGTTACCTGCTCGTTCAAGGGTCCATGCACGTAGGATCGGTTCGTGCCGAAGATGAGCACGCTTGGAATGCCTAAGGCGCCGGCTGCATGGGACACACCGCCGTCGACACCGAGAAAGACGGTGGAGGCCGCGATCTGGTGCATGGCCTCTGCAATGTCGGGCGTCGAGGTGAAGTCGATCGCCTCAGGCAACAAGGCGCGAATCTGGGCGGCAGCCTGGCGTTCGCGCGGACCGCCGACAAGCCAGACGGACCAGCCCCGTTCCATATGCTTTCGCGCGACCGAGACGAAGCGCTCGGGCGGCCAGGAGCGCATGTTCTCGAAATCGGAAGTATAGAGGGAAAGCACCGGCCTTGCCGGATCGATGCCGTTGCGCCGGCGCCACTTGGCAACGTCTTCGGACGAAATCGCCAGCCGCGGGGCCGGCAGCTGTTTTTCCTCGGCGGGCTGCTTGCCGAGGAGCGCGATCGCACAGACCTGTTCGACGAGCCTTGTCTTGCGCGGGCCGAAGGCCACGAAGGTTTTCAGCCATCCCGCGGGCAGCCGGTTGACGATGCCGAACTGGAGCTCGCGCGGATATCCGATGCGCTCGGGAATGCCCGCCAGCCACGGCACCAGGGCCGCCTTGGTGCTGCTGGTGAGCAGATAGGCTGCCTGATAATTCTCCTGGCGGAGTTCGCGCGCCAGCCGCGCCCGCTCCTTGAGACCGGGGTTCCAATGCCTCTCGACGGTCCAGGCCTTCCGGACATGCGGCATCAAGCGCGCCAGCGGCGCGGCGAGCGGCGAGGTGATGACGTCGATCGGCTGTCCAGGAAACGTCGCTGCTATGATTTGAATTGCCGAATGGCAGCGGATGAAGTCGCCGATTGCCGGCAAGCAGAACACGAGAATGGGGCGCAACGCGCGATACCTTTTCGATCCGACACAGTCGCCGCGAACGGCGAGCATGCCGGTTCCTTGTCACGGAAGCGCTTCGCCATCAAGGATGCGGGCATAGAGTTCCAGATAGGCCTTCGCGGTTTTCGCGACCGGAAATCTGTCGGCGGCAGATTCACGGCATTTGCGAATGCACAGGTCTGCGACCTCGGCAAGACCTTCAGCGAACTCCTCGTCGCTCTCGAAGAATCGGCCCGTATCCGTGTCCACCGTCTCCGGCAGGGCGCCGCGCGCTGTGGTCAAAACGGGCGTGCCGCACAGCATCGCCTCGACCGGCGCATTGCCGAAAGGCTCTTCCCAGGCGATCGGATTGAGGAAGGCCTTCGATGCGCCCAGCAGGCGCAGCTTGTCGTCGCCGTCGACGACGCCGTTGAAGCGATAGCGGCGGGAAAGACTCTTGAAAAAGACCCCCTCGCGGCGGGTCCGACTTCGGCCGAGCAATTTCCACCGCGAGCCGCCGGCGATATCGAGGGGAAAGTCGAATTTCCTGGCGAGCTCGACTGCCCGGTTCAAGCCCTTTCCGGCGCGTGCGATGGCCGCCATGAAGAGGAGGCGATCGCTCTTCGATTCGGCCAGCCGATAGTCATCCACCGGAAAGCCGTTGTAGACGAAGGTCTTGCGGCCGTGCAGCTGGGCGTGCCGTGCGCTGATGAAGCTCCAGTTCGGTTGCGGCCGCGGATAATCCGGTAAATGGCCCCGCTCGGTGTTGAGGGTCGGGAGATCAACCTCGACCTTCCACGCATGAAGGTGGACGATTTGGGTGTCCTTGGGGATCGCCGCGCGGCACTCGGCATCGCTCACAGCATGCCGGACTTCGCACAGTGGATGTGACGATCCAGGGCCCGCCACGAGGACGACATGGTGGCCCTGCCTGACCAGTTCAGTGGCCAGCCAGTCGACCTGACGTTCTATCCCGCCGTAGCCTTTGCACGGAACGACGCCCTTTGTTGCAAGGGTTATTAGCATTCAGCACCGTCATCACATTGATGTGATTTCAATGTGATTAGAGGTTGCCAGTTGTCAACCTCCGACGACGGATTGCGTAAGCCAGAGTTCCAGCCGCCGGCCGGCTTTCGAGGTTCCACCGATTGAGATGGTCGGCGACTCCCCGTCGCGAGGCCAAGCGGAAGGAGAGGGGCTAAGCAACGAGAATAACGGCGAACCTGCCGAAATGCTTGCCAGCTACAAGGACCAGTCGCGACACCACCGCCTCACAGCGGAATGTTCTCGTGCTTCTTCCAGGGGTTCTGCATATCCTTGTTGCGCAGCATGCGCAGCGCCCGCGCGATCCGGCGGCGCGTCGAATGCGGCATGATCACCTCGTCGATATAGCCGCGTTCGGCCGCGACGAAGGGCGACAGGAACCGATCCTCGTATGCTTTGGTGTGGGCGGCGATCTTCTCCGCGTTGCCGATGTCCTTGCGGTAGATGATCTCGACCGCCCCCCTTGCGCCCATCACCGCAATCTGCGCCGTCGGCCAGGCATAGTTCATGTCGCCGCGCAGGTGCTTCGACGCCATCACGTCATAGGCGCCGCCATAGGCTTTCCGGGTGATCACGGTGATCTTCGGCACGGTGGCTTCGGCATAGGCGAACAGCAGTTTTGCGCCATGCTTGATCAGCCCGCCATATTCCTGCGCGGTGCCTGGCAGAAAGCCTGGAACGTCGACCAAGGTAACGATCGGGATCGAGAAGCAGTCGCAGAAGCGCACGAAGCGCGCCGCCTTGCGGCTGGCGTCGGAGTCGAGCACGCCGGCCAGAACCATCGGCTGGTTGGCGACGAAGCCGACGGTTCGCCCCTCCACACGGCCGAAGCCGGTGACGATGTTCTTGGCGAAGCTCGCCTGGATTTCGAAGAAGTCGCCTTCGTCGGCAACCTTCAGGATCAGTTCCTTGATGTCGTAAGGCTTGTTGGCGTTGTCCGGAATCAGCCGGTCGAGCGACATGTCATGGTCCGTCACCGACTGGTAGCATTCGATCTCGGGAATCTCTGCCGTATTGGACGCCGGCAACAGGTCAATTAGCCGGCGCATCTGCAGCAGCGCCTCGACGTCGTTGTCATAGGCGCCGTCGGCGATGGAGGATCGGGTCGTGTGTACCGTGGCGCCGCCGAGGCTTTCGGCCGTCACCGTCTCATTGGTCACCGTCTTCACCACGTCCGGCCCGGTGACGAACATGTAGGAGGTGTCGCGCACCATGAAGATGAAGTCGGTCATGGCCGGCGAATAGACATCGCCGCCGGCACACGGGCCCATGATAAGCGAAATCTGCGGGATGACGCCCGAGGCGAGCACGTTGCGCTGAAAAATCTCGGCATAGCCGCCGAGCGCGGCCACGCCTTCCTGGATGCGTGCGCCGCCCGCGTCGTAGAGGCCGATGATCGGCGCGCGATTGCGCAGCGCCATCTCCTGCACCTTGACCACCTTCTCGGCATGCGCCTCAGACAGCGAGCCGCCGAAGACGGTGAAATCCTTGGCAAAAAGGTAGACTGGACGGCCGTTGACGGTGCCCCAGCCTGTGACGACGCCGTCGCCCGCGATCTTGGTTTTCTCCATGCCGAAGTCGGTTGAGCGGTGCTCGACATACATGTCGAACTCCTCGAACGAACCCTCGTCGAGGAAGACGTCGATGCGCTCGCGGGCGGTGAGCTTGCCCTTCTTGTGCTGGGCCTCGATCCGTTGCTTGCCGCCGCCCATCCGGGCGATCTCGCGGCGGCGCTCGAGTTCCTTCAGCACGTCCTTCATCGCTGCCCCCACAATAGAAAGGTGGTTTGTGGTAATCGTGAGGGCGGCGCAGCGCAAGCGTCGCTTGTCGCTCGCCGTTTTGTTGCGCTGCAACATCCACCCTTGCATTTTGCGGCGGGATCGGCCATATGCGGCCCCATAGGCGCTTGGGCCGAACTTCGGCTTTCTCGACTAATTGAGACTGGTTGCGTCTGTTTTCCCTCTTTCCGGTTGGCCCTCCCGCCGATCGGCAAGCTGGCGAAAGAGCCCCGGGGCATGACGCCCGCGGGCACGACAGCGCAGCCGCGCGGACGCTCGCCGTCCGCCGCCTTGTCGTTTCCTGACAATTTTTCGACGGCAGGTTGCGCCCTGCCGCCATGATGTTTGCGGCCACAGGCCGCGTGAAAGAAGACTATTTTGACCAATGAAAATCAGGCGGACCAGAACGGTTTCGCTACCCTTGGAATCACCGGCGCGCTGCTCAAGGCCGCCAATGCCGCCGGCTTCACGGATCCGAAGCCGATCCAGGTGCAGGCGATCCCGCCGCAGATCGAAGGCCGCGACATATTCGGCATTGCTCAGACCGGTTCGGGCAAGACGGCGGCTTTCGCGCTGCCGATCCTGTCGAAGATCATCGGGCTCGGCACGAAGCGCCGGCCAAAGACGGCGCGCGCGCTGATCCTGGCGCCGACACGCGAGCTAGCGGTACAGATCGAGGACACCATCAAGCTGCTCGCCAAGGGCGCGCACATCTCGACCGCGCTCGTGCTCGGCGGCGTCTCCCGCTACAGCCAGGTGAAGAAGATCGCACCCGGCGTCGATATCCTGATCGCCACGCCCGGCCGGCTGACCGACCTGGTGCGGGAAGGCGACCTCATCCTTGCCGATACCAAATGGCTGGTGCTCGACGAGGGCGACCGCATGCTCGACATGGGCTTCATCAACGACGTCAAGCGCATCGCCAAGGCGACCGCGCCGAACCGCCAGACCGCGCTGTTCTCGGCCACCATGCCGAACGAGATCGCGGAACTCGCCAAGGGCTTGCTGAAGGACGCCGTCCGCATCGAAGTCTCCCCGCAGAGCACGACGGCGGCCGAGATCGTGCAAAGCGTGGTGCTTGCCCGCACCAAGCAGAAGCGCCAAGTGCTGTCCAAGATGCTGGCCGACGAGGCGATGCGCTCGGTCATCGTGTTCTCGCGCACCAAGCATGGCGCCGACCGCGTCACCAAGGACCTTGCCCGCGACGGCTTCGACGCCGCAGTGATCCACGGCAACAAGTCGCAGAACGCGCGTCAGAAGGCGCTCAACGATTTCCGCGACGGCTCGGTGCGTATTTTGGTGGCGACCGATATCGCCGCGCGCGGCATCGACGTCCCAGGCATCAGCCATGTCGTGAATTTCGACTTGCCGGACGAAGCGGAGAGCTATGTCCACCGTATCGGCCGTACCGGCCGCAACGGCAGGGACGGCATCGCGATCACGCTTTGCGATCCATCGGAGAACGGCAAGCTGCGGCAGGTCGAGCGCATCATCCGCATGAAGCTTCCGGTCATTGCCGATCATCTCGGCAGTCCCGACCCGCAGCGCGATCCGAAGGAAAGGACCGAGCGTCATTTCGAGCCGGCCAATGACCGCGAGCACCATGGCGGCCGTCGTGACGGCCGCCGTCCCGGCAGCGGCAACAACGGCAAGAAGCGCTTCGGCGGCAAGCCCGGTGGCGAGCGCCAATTCGCGCCCAAGCCGCAAGGCGAACGTCCTGCGGGCGCCAAGCCGAATGGCGAGCACAAGCCTGACGGCTTCAAGCGCTTCAAGGGCAACAACAAGCGCCGCTTCGGCGGCAAGCGGCCGGCGAACCGGGCCGCTTAACGTCCCACCAAGGTTTGATTGAAATAGCATAACGGCCGGAAGCAACGCTCCGGCCGTTGGTCGTCTCACGGACTTGATTGCTGCTGCATCAGCGCCTTCACCCACACCACGATCCGCTCTGTCAGAAAGCCCGTGGTCTGCGGCGATAGCGCATCGCCGGCAATGACGTGGTTGTCCGGATCGCCCGTATCGTCGACCGGCACCAGTTCGTGCGGACCGCCCCAGCGGCCGGCGACCTCGCGCGTGCGGTCCGGCCGCACCACCTTGTCGGCATCCGAGAAGATGAACAGGGCAGGGATGGTCGCCTTCTCGACCGGCGCGCGATAGGCGAGCTCGGTGAGCGCAGCCATCGGCAAGGCCGCCGCGATCGGATATTTGGTGGTCCAGAATTTTTCGTGCAGCGCATTGCGCGCCGGAAAACTGCGTTCCCTGCCGCCGACGAGCTCGGCAATCTCTCTGCCCCAAGGCAGGGTAAGGACCTCGGCGCCCGACGCCTTGACGCCGAAATTAGGCGAGATGAATGCGATTGCCGCGACGCCGTCGGAAGCACCAGGCTGGGCTGCAGCCCATGTCGCCAGTGAGGCGCCAGTCGAGGTGGCGATAACGATCACCTTCTCGCCGATCGCGCGCCCGATCGCCAGTGCCTCCTCATAGTCGTTGATCCAGGCATTCACGCTGCCTTCGGCCATGGCCGCGCCGTCCTGCCCGTGGCCGGTCAGGCGGGTGTAGAAGAGATTGGCCTCGAGCTCCCCGGCGACGTCGTCCGGCAGCGGCCGGATCTCGCCCTTGGATGCCGAAAATCCGTGGATGTAGACGATCGCAAGCTTGGTCTTGGCGTGAACCAACGGGTTCGCCCAGATGATCTCCTTGTCCAATCCGTCACGGATATTGGGCACGGCCGCTTCTTCGCGCGCCAGATAGGCCTGCGGATCGTCGCCGATCGCCGAAGGATCGAAACGGATCGTCGTATCGACCGCCACGCGTGGGCCGAGGTAAAAGCCTGAGAGGAGGATAACGACGAGACCCAGTACCGCAAGCAAGATCCGTCGCCCCATGACCGACTCCAAGCAACAATTCTCAACCTATGGCGGTGCCCACCGAGAGGCAATCTCTCCCGGATCAGCGGATGTCGTGCAAAAGCCTGCGACGGTTTTGCGAAACGACTTGCATAGAAAGGCATAAAGCGCGTTGCCTGAATGCGTTTCAGCGCGAGGCGCTTTACGCCGCTTTGTCCGTTGGACTTTTTTCGCCCGGCGTCTTGCGGTCGAAATACAACGGCCGTCCCCGCCAGCTGGTGGTCAGCCCGATCACCAGTCGGCCTACGGGTCGCGGCAACAGGCCCAGCAGCTTCAGCGGCCAGCTTATGTGATAGGGGAAGGTGACTTCGAAGCCTCCCCTCCGGATGCCGCGCGCCATGCGGCGCGATGCCCGGTGAACAGGCATCAGGCCCGGCATCGGCAGCATGTTCTTCTCGGTCAGCGGCGTGTCGACGAAGCCCGGATTCATCACCTGGATGCGGATGTTCATCTTGTCGAAGTCGTATTTCAGCGATTCCGCCAAGATGTTGATTGCCGCCTTGGTGCCGCCATAGGCGGCGGTGGTCGGCCAGCCGGAATAGGCCGTGACCGACCCGACCAGGACGACATGCCCGCGTCCTCGCGTGCGCATATAGTCGACCGCAGGCACCAGTCCGTTGACGATGCCGAAATAATTGACGGCGAAGGAACGATGAAAATCGCGCACCACGAGATGCTCACCGGGGGTGGCGATGTAGTTGCCGGCGTTGAAGACGGCGAGCACGATCGGCCCCATGTCTTTCTCGATCGCCGCGACAGTGCGTGCCATGCCTTCTTCGTCGGTCACATCGCAGGGAAAGGATTTCACGTGGCCGGCCATCTGCGCGGTCTCGACCAGCAGCGTATCGGCTGGATCGCTGGCCAGCGCCGTCACCGCGACGGCATAGCCTTGCCTCGCCAGGTCCTTGGCCAGCGCCCGGCCGAGGCCGCTGCTGCCGCCCGTGATCCAGGCGACACCGTCTTTCGGGTTGGCCCGGTAGAGTGTCATTGAAAGTCCTGCGAATTATCTGGGCTAGTGCTCTAGCGGCGAAGAAATGGGATGAAAAGAGCGCTTTTGGATGACATCGTTGAAATGCTCGGGAGCATTGCAGCGTCCCGAATGCGACTGGACCAGGCAAAATCTTGCCTTGAAACCGCGGCTTCCGGTTTTTAGGGTCTCGCCGCACGCATAAAGGAATCCCCATGCCCCGTAATGTGATCGAAGCGATCGGCAACACCCCCCTGATCCGGCTCAACAAGGCTTCGGACGCAACCGGCTGCGAGATCCTGGGCAAGGCCGAATTCATGAATCCGGGACAATCGGTCAAGGACCGTGCAGGCCTCTTCATCATCAGGGACGCCGAACATCGCGGATTGCTGAGGCCCGGTGGTGTCATCGTCGAAGGGACCGCCGGCAACACCGGCATTGGCCTCACGCTGGTCGCCAAGGCGCTCGGCTACCGGACAGTCATTGTCATCCCCGACACGCAAAGCCAGGAGAAGAAGGACACGATCAAGATCCTGGGAGCCGAGCTGATCGAAGTGCCGGCCGTGCCGTACAAGAACCCGAACAACTATGTGAAGCTTTCGGGGCGGCTCGCCGAGCAGATGGCACGGTCGGAGCCGAACGGCGCGATCTGGGCGAACCAGTTCGACAATGTCGCGAACCGCGACGGCCACATCCGCACGACTGCCGAGGAGATCTGGACCCAAACCGGCGGCAAGGTCGACGGCTTCGTGTCCGCCGTCGGCTCTGGCGGCACGCTCGCCGGCGTTGCGCTCGGGCTCAAGGCCAAGAGCAGGCACGTAAAGATCGCGCTTGCCGATCCGTTGGGTGCTGCGCTCTACAGCTTCTATACCAGCGGTGAGCTGAAAGCCGACGGCAGCTCGATCACCGAAGGCATTGGCCAGGGTCGCATCACCGCCAATCTCGACGGATTCACGCCGGACTTCTCCTACCAGATACCGGACGAGGAGGCATTGCCGATCATCTTCGATTTGATCCAGGAAGAGGGACTGTGCGTCGGCGGCTCGACGGGCATCAACATCGCCGGCGCCATTCGGCTGGCGCGCGAGCTTGGCCCCGGCCATACCATCGTGACGATCCTCGCCGACTACGGCACGCGCTACCAGTCGAAGCTGTTCAATCCCGAGTTCCTGCGAAGCAAGAACCTGCCGGTGCCTGGCTGGATGGACGAAAAAACCAACATCCCGGTGCCGTTCGAAAAGGTGGCCTGATGGCGCAGACGACCGAAGCGCTGTTTCGCGACGACGCCTATCTGAGCACGGCGGAGGCGCAAGTCGTCGCCATCAATGACCGCGGCGGCATCCTTCTCGACCGCACGATCTTCTATGCCACGTCGGGCGGGCAGCCAGGCGATACGGGCATGTTGGAGCGCGCCGACGGCCGCATCGCGATCGCCGCCACCATCACCGGCGAGACCAAGGACGAGATCATCCATGTGCCGGCGCCTGAACAGGCCCTGCCGGCCGTCGGTGAAAAGCTGAAGCTCGCCATCGACTGGCGGCGGCGGCATCTTCTGATGCGTATGCACTCCGCCTGTCATCTGCTCACCGTCGTCTGCCCGTTTCCGATCACCGGGGCAGCGGTCGCCGAGGACGACAGCCGAGTCGATTTCGACATTCCCGATGCCGGCTTCAGCAAGGAGGACGTGACAGCGCGATTGATGGAGCTTGTGCGGGCCGACTATCCCGTCTTCACGCGGCTGATCACCGACGAGGAACTTTCGGCCAATCCCGGGCTTGTCAAATCGAAGAACGTGCGGCCGCCCGTCGGCACCGGCAGGATTCGCCTGGTCTGTATCGGCGAGAATGCCTCAATCGACAGTCAGCCTTGCGGCGGCACCCATGTGAAGAGCACCGGCGAAATCGGCGAGATCCATATCGGCAAGATCGAAAAGAAGGGCCGCGAGAACCGGCGCTTCCGCATCCGCTTCGGGCCGATGCCGGCGAATTGACAAGCAACACCTACCAAAGTCGCCAGGAGCGGGCAGGAGAGGAAAAATGGCCGAAGACAGCCCATTCATCGTCGACGCGGATTGGCTCGAGAAGCGGTTGGGAACGCCAGGACTGACCATCATTGACGCGTCCTGGTACCTGCCGGCGCAGAAACGCGACGCCCGCGCCGAGTATGACGACGCCCATATCCCCGGTGCTCGCTTCCTCGATCAGGACGCCGTTTCGGACCCGGATTCCAAGCTGCCGCACACATTGGCGTCGCCCCAATATTTCGCGCAATATGTCGGCTCGATGGGTGTTTCGGCCGACGACACGATCGTCATCTATGACGGTCCAGGCTATTTCTCGGCGCCGCGCGCCTGGTGGATGTTCCGCGTCATGGGCGTTTTCCAGGTCTATATCCTGAATGGCGGCTTCGACCGCTGGAAGGCGGAAGGGCGGCCGGTGACGGCGGAGCAGACCCGGATCGCGCCTTGCGTCTTTTATGCCGATTTCGATGCAAGCCGGGTTGTCAGCCTCGACGAAATGCGCCGGATCGTTGGAAGCGGAGAAAGCCAGATCGCCGATGCGCGCTCACCCGGCCGTTTCGCCGGTACCGATCCGGAACCGCGTCCCGGCGTCCGTTCCGGCCATATGCCGGGCGCTCGCAATGTTCCGGTTGCCGCGCTTGCCGAGAATGGCGAACTGCTGCCCAAGGACCGCTTGCGCAAGGTCATTGAGGAAGCCGGTATCGATCTTACAAAGCCGGTAGTCACCTCGTGCGGATCTGGCATCACTGCGGCGGCGATCACGTTGGCGCTGGAGACGCTTGGCCATACCTACAATAGGCTGTACGACGGCTCATGGACCGAATGGGGTGGGCTGAGCGACACGCCCGTGGTGACGGGCAAGGAATGACGGCGATGGAAAACGGTGGACCGAAGGATATCGATGTCACGGTCACATTCCTCGAAATGCACGCACCGCCGGCCTCATCTCCCCCGTTGCCCTACAACCGGCAGATCGCCTTGCTGAGGACCAAGGACATTCCGCTGCATTTCTACCGCTACCTGATGGATCGCGTCGGGCGCAAATGGCACTGGGTCAACGTGCTTAGACTGAGCGACGAGGAACTGGCCGCCGGCCTGCATCGTGAGGACCGCGACATCAGCGTGCTCTACCTCGACGGCTCTCCCGCCGGCTTCTTCGACCTCAAGCCGCATCTGCCCGAGGAAGTGGAACTCGCCTATTTCGGTATGATGGAACATGCGCACGGCCAGGGTATCGGCCGCTGGTTTCTGGGTGCGGCCATCTCGGCTGCGTGGTCGTATGGGCCGAAGCGCATCACGGTGCAGACCTGCACGCTCGACCACCCGGCGGCGCTGCCGCTTTACCAGAAGCTTGGCTTTACGCCGGTTGCGCAAAAGAAAGAGGTCGTGCATCCGCTGACCTTCGCCGAGCGCTCGGCAAGCGTCATGCGACCGTAGCTAAAGGGAAGCGCGGCGCAGTCGGCTGCCTCGACGCCTACGCAAGCGGCGGCGGCTGGCCCTCGAAGGTCGGCAGCGACGTGTCGATGCAAGCCCAGCGGGGCGCCTTGGTCGTCCGGATCGTCGCTGCGGGCCGTATCATGCTCGGATCATCGCCAGACTCAGCCGCCCGCGCGCCACAGCCTTCTTCTGCGATCATCATGACGCGGAGCGCCGTGTATGCGAGTCCGGTAACTCTGGTGTCGTGATTTCGGGTTCGTAGAATTTCGATACTGCGCTTCGAGCGACGCACGAAGCGCTTGGCAGGAATCGGGTGGGAGACGCTGTCGGCTCGGCATAGTTTCCGACCAAGGACACCGGAGAATTTTGCCATGAGCATCCAGTTCAAAGCCCTGCCGACCGAAGCCGTGCGCGCCTTACAGCGGGGAGGGTCCGACGCTTACGGCCACATGCCAGAGCGAAGGATTTCGGACGGCGATGGCTTGCCGTGCCGGCATTGCATGAAGAACGTCGCAACCGGCGATAGCTATCTCATCCTCGCCTACCGGCCGTTCCCGGAGCTTCAGCCTTACGCGGAGACCGGACCGATCTTCCTGCATGCGGACGAATGTGAACGCGCCGCGGAGGCGGATGCACTGCCCGAGATGCTCCAAAGCAGCGACTACATAGTGCGCGGTTATGGCAAGGACGACCGCATCGTCTACGGCAGCGGCGCCGTCGTCCCGACGGGCGATATCGCGGCCCGCGCCGAGACTTTGTTCGAGCGCGACGACATAGCCTACATTCACGTCCGCTCGGCACGGAACAATTGCTACCAGTGCCGCATCGAACGAGCTTGATCGCCGGCAAAAAAATGCCCGCCGGTGGTCTAGCGGGCCGTTGGAAGTCTGTGACAGAAGCCTTCGGCCCGAGCCGCCGGCGGGGCCGGTTTTCACCGGAACCGAGGGCGACCGTAGCCATCAGGTAGCGAAATCTCTCTAGGCAGGTTTCTCGGGTCCCGAATGTGAAGCATTTCACAAAAGAGGCACCGGATTCGCTCGCATGGCTGAGCGGCGGCCCGCATGCCCCCGCAAACTGTCGTACTCCCGTCGCATAACCGCGCTAGAAGGGCAGTCGTTGATCGATGGCCGACCGCGGATGGACCGGCGGCACATCGCAACATCGAGGAAGCGGGGCTCTGGCTCCGCTTTTTTGTTGCCCGGACTCTTCGCGCAAAGGACCGGTTGGAAACACGATAAAAAACGCCCGCCGGAAGAACCGGCGGGCGACAGAAGGAAGCTTTTATCGAGGGCAATTCCAGGAAAGGTCTGTAGCAGCGGTACCGTCCGGAATTACGTGACAAATAATTTCAGGCGGCCAGCACCGCCTTCGGTTCGACCATCTCGTAACCCAGCGCTTCGGCGACGGCACGATTGGTGATCTTGCCCTTGTGGACATTGAGGCCGTTGCGCAGGTGATGGTCGTCGACCAGCGCCTTCAGGCCCTTGTCGGCGAGCTGCAGGCCGTGATGCAGAGTGGCGTTGTTCAGCGCGTGCGCCGAGGTGACCGGAACCGCGCCCGGCATGTTGGCGACGCAGTAGTGGATCACGCCGTCGACCTCATAGGTCGGGTCGGCATGGGTCGTGGCGTGCGAGGTTTCGAAGCAGCCGCCCTGGTCGATGGCCACGTCGACCAGCACCGAGCCCTTCTTCATGCCGGAGAGCATTTCGCGGGTGACCAGCTTGGGTGCGGCGGCCCCCGGGATCAGCACGGCGCCGACGACGATGTCAGCCGAAAAGCATTCGTCTTCGAGCGCTTCGACGGTCGAATAGCGGGTATGGACACGGCCGCCAAAAATGTCGTCGAGCTGGCGCAGGCGCGGGATCGAGCGGTCGATGATGGTGACGTCGGCGCCGAGGCCGGCAGCCATCTTCGCAGCATGCAGGCCGACGACGCCGCCGCCGAGCACGGTGACCTTGCCGGGCAGCACGCCGGGAACGCCGCCGAGCAGCACGCCGCGGCCGCCATTGGCCTTCTGCAGCGCGGTCGCGCCGGCCTGGATCGACAGGCGGCCGGCGACTTCCGACATCGGCGCGAGCAGGGGAAGACCGCCGCGGTCGTCGGTGACCGTCTCATAGGCGATCGCCGTGACGCCCGAAGCGAGCAGGCCCTTGGTCTGCTCCGGATCCGGGGCGAGGTGGAGGTAGGTGTAGAGGATCTGGCCGTCGCGCAGCTGCACCCATTCGTTGGGCTGCGGTTCCTTGACCTTGACGATCATGTCCGACCTGGCGAACACGTCGGCGGCCGTCTTGGCGATCGTGGCGCCGGCGGCGCGATAGGCGTTGTCGTCGGCGCCTATGCCGGCGCCGGCGCCGGCCTCGACAAGCACTTCGTGGCCGTGCGCGACATATTCGCGAACCGAGCCGGGCGTCAGACCGACACGGTATTCATGGTTCTTGATTTCCCTGGGGCAGCCGACGCGCATCTTCTTCTCCTGTCCGGCCCTTGAAAGGGCGCTCTCCCTGACTTTTCCGGGCATGCCGCCATTCCAAAAACCGACGCGCAGTTTTGGGCGACATGCATCAGACGCAGTGAAGCATGAATCGTTCCGTATGTGTTTGCGAATGCACTTGCGGTAGCGTCCGGTCTTCGATAATCGTTGCGCAAAATGCCGGAATATTCGCAGGAATCACGAAAAATGCCGCTCGATAGGATTGATATCGCCATCCTGGAGACTTTGCAGAAGGATGGCCGGATACCCAATGCTGCGCTTGCCGAAAAGGTTGGGCTGTCGCAGTCGGCCTGCTCCAGGCGCCTGGACAATCTGGAGAAATCCGGAACCATCCGCGGCTATCACGCGCGGCTGTCTAATGCCGCGCTTGGCCATCAAATGACGGCGATCGTGCATATATCGTTGTCGGGGCAGTTCGAGAAGACGCTGTCCGATTTCGAAGCGGCGATCAAACGCTGCCCGAACGTGCTTTCCTGCCATCTGATGTCGGGCGAATACGACTATATCCTGCGTATAGCGGCCAAGGACCTTGCCGACTATGAGCGCATCCACAAGGAATGGCTGTCGGCGATGCCGCATGTGACGAAGATCAACTCATCCTTCGCCCTGCGCGAGATCGTCGACAGGACAGCGGTGGGGTTGAGGCCGGAAATGGCTTAGCTGAGGTCAGAGCGTTTCAGCGTTCCACCGGAACCCGAACCGCTCAATCTCTTTGCTTTGCGCAATTGCGGACGGAAACCGCTACACACTTTTCGTGGAACTGCCTTAGGCTCCGGTCGCCTCGGTTACCACCTTGGTCATCGGGATGTCGTGCCGCTGCGGATAGATGGTGGGAATGCGCTGCAATTCGTAGCCGACGCCGATCACCAGCGGCCTGAACGGCATGGCGGCAAGTGTACGATCGTAGAAACCGCCGCCATAGCCCAGCCGGTAGTTGCTGGGATCGATGCCGACCACAGGCGAGATCACGATATCGGGCAGGACAGGATCACCCTCGGCCGGGATCGGGATGTTCCAGACGCCTTTCTCCAGCCGGTCGCCCGGCGCGTAGGCGCGGAACACCAAAGGCTGGCCCTTCTCGATGACGACGGGCAGCGCGGTGCGGCCGCCGCGCGCATTGATCGACGCCATAAAGCCGCGCAGGTCCGGCTCGCCGCGGAACGGCCAGTAGAGGCTGACCATAAGGCCGGCAACGTTGCCGACCAGCGTATCGAGGCCCTCGCCAATCCGCTGTGACATTGCCGCGCGTGCATCGGCGGAAACCGCAAGCCGCGCCCCGATCAGCCGCTCACGCTCCGCCTTGCGCCAGCGCCGGACATCAGTCCAGTCGGACAGCGGCATCTGATAGGCCGGGTCGAGCTCATGCATGAAACAAGGCGGCGAGGCGTATTGGGCCGGGCCGTCGTCATCGCGATTGTCAGACATGCTCCACTCCTATCGTTCTGCTCCACGCTATACCCGGCGTTCCGAGGCTGACATGCGCGTACACGACACCGGGCGACGACTCCCGGGCAGTGACATGGCCAGCGGTGGCGTTGTTGCGGTGCACAAAAATGCTTACATCTAAGCAATCGGGTTGCTTTGGGCGAGGTGGCTGAAAATGGACGAAGCCAAGCATCATGTCGTGATCGTCGGCGCCGGGTTCGGCGGTCTCGAACTTACCCGCGCGCTGGCTGGCGCACCGGTGCGCATCACCATGATCGATAAGCGCAATCACCACTTGTTCCAGCCGCTGCTCTACCAGGTGGCGACCACCGCGCTGGCGACTTCCGAGATCGCCTGGCCGATCCGTCATCTTTTACGCAAGCGCAAGGATGTCACGACGCTTCTGGGTACGGTCATCGGTGTTGACCGCGCAGGCAAACGCGTGCTGCTCGATGACGGGAGCGCAGTCAGCTACGACACGCTGGTGCTCGCCACCGGCGCGCGCCACGCCTATTTCGGCCATGACGAATGGGAGCCATTCGCGCCCGGGCTGAAGACGCTGGAAGATGCCACCACCATCCGGCGCCGCATCCTGCTCGCCTTCGAGCAAGCCGAGCGCGAGACCGATCCCGCCAGGCGCCAGGCATTGCTGACGCTGGTCATCGTTGGCGGCGGACCGACCGGCGTGGAGCTTGCCGGCACCATTGCAGAGCTTGCGCAGGACACGCTGCCCGGCGAATTCCGCAATATCGACACGCGGCAGGCGCGCGTTGTGCTGATCGAAGCCGGTGACCGTGTGCTCGCCAATTTCGCACCGGAGCTCTCGGCCTATGCTCAAAAAGCGCTGGAGCGGCTTGGCGTGACGGTCGAGCTTGGCCGTGCCGTCACGCAGTTGGATGCCGAGGGCGTCGTCTTTGGCGATACCTACCTGCCGGCAAAGACGATTTTATGGGCAGCCGGCGTCGCCGCTTCGCCTGCGGCGGAATGGCTGGGAGCGCCCGCCGACCGGGCGGGCAGGGTGCTGGTCGAGCCCGATCTCACCGTGCCGGGCAGCCCCGACATATTCGTTATCGGCGATACGGCGCATCTGCTGCGACCGGACGGCAAGCCGGTACCGGGCGTGGCGCCGTCCGCCAAGCAGGAGGGCAGGCATGTTGCGGCGCCGATCAAAGCGAGACTCGATGGCGACGCAACGCCACGCCCTTTCCGCTACAAGCATGCCGGCGACCTGGCGACGATCGGCAAACGCGCGGCCGCCATCGATTTCGGCTGGATCAAGCTCACCGGCTGGCTCGCATGGTGGCTCTGGGGGATAGCGCACATTTATTTCCTGATCGATTTTCGCAATCGGCTCGCGGTGTCGCTCAGTTGGCTGTGGATATATTTTACCGGGCAGCGCAGCGCGCGCCTGATCACTCAGGGTGACGACGACAAGAGCTGATTGCTTTTCATCGACGCGTCACCGTGTCGTGATCAACAGGCATCCAACAGACATGGACTCGAAATGCCTTCGACGGCATGTTCCGATTGGGGGGCAGGGCATGTCGCGTTGTCTTAGAGGAGGAAACAATGTCACTTTTGCCCGTCTCCCGCCGCGAATTCCTGGCCGGAGCCGCCGCCAGCGGAGCGCTGATCATGCTGCATCCGTTCTCCGCCCGTGCCGCAGCCAATCAGGCGCATCTGAGGATCATGGAGACGACCGACATCCATGTGAATTTGCTGCCCTATGATTATTACGCCGACAAAGCGAACGACACGATGGGCCTGTCGCGCACGGCCTCGCTGATCGACGGGGTGCGCAAGCAAGCCACCAATGCGATGCTGATCGACAATGGCGACCTGTTGCAGGGCAATCCGATGGGCGACTACATCGCCTATGAAAAGGGCATGAAGGACGGCGACCTGCATCCGATCATGAAGGGCATGAACCTGCTCGGCTATGAATGCTCGACGCTCGGCAACCACGAATTCAACTACGGCCTGTCCTTCATGGACAAGGTGTTGGCCGGCGCCAATTTCCCCTTCGTGTGCGCCAACCTGATCCGGGGCACGACGCTCGCCACGAACCCGCGCGACGACAAGCTCTACCTCAAGCCTTATGTCATCCTCGACAAGAAGATCAAGGACGGTTCCGGCGCTGAGCAACCGATCAAGATCGGGGTCATCGGTTTCGTGCCGCCGCAGATCATGGTCTGGGACCTGAAAAACCTGGAAGGCAACGTCCAGACCCGCGACATTGTCCAGGCGGCCAAGGCCTGGGTACCGCAAATCCGCGAGGAGGGCGCCGACATCGTCATTGCGCTTTCGCATTCCGGCATCGATATCAAGCAGGGCGAAATGATGGAGAACGCCTCCTTCTTCGTCGCCGGCGTCGAAGGCATCGACGCGGTCTTCACCGGGCACCAGCATCTCGTCTTCCCCGGCAAGAAGGATTTCCAGGCGCTGGAAGGCGTCGAAACCGAAAAAGGCACTCTGCAGGGCAAGCCGGCGGTGATGGGCGGCTTCTGGGGCTCGCATATGGGCCTGATCGACCTGCTTCTTGAGCGCGACGGCTCGAAATGGCGCGTCGTCTCGGCCACCTCCGAGGCGCGGCCGATCTATGAGCGCGTCGACAGCAAGAACAAGGCTACGGTCGGCGACGACAAGCGCATCATCGCGGCGCTAGAGCAGGATCACGAGGCGACGCTCGCCTATGTCCGCCGCCCCGTCGGCAAGACGTCCGCGCCGCTCTATTCCTATTTCGCTTTGGTCGCCGACGATCCATCGGTGCAGATCGTCAATCAGGCGCAGAGCTGGTATCTCAAGGATATTTTGAAGAGCACAGAGTGGAAGGACGTGCCGCTCCTCTCTGCGGCGGCACCGTTCAAGGCAGGCGGCCGCAACGGCGCCGACTACTATACCGACGTCCCTGTCGGCGATATCGCCATCAAGAACGTCGCCGATCTCTATCTTTATCCGAACACCGTGCGTGCGGTCGAAATCACCGGCTCGCAAGTCAAGGAATGGCTGGAGATGTCGGCCGGCATCTTCAACAGGATCGAGCCCGGGAAGGCGGATCAGCCGCTGATCAACACCGATTTCCCCTCCTACAATTTCGACGTCATCGATGGCATCACCTACAAGATCGACCTGTCGCAGCCACCGAAATACGATACGAAGGGCGCCGTCGCCAATGCCGGCTCCAGCCGCATCGTCGATCTTAGATTCGGCGGCAAGCCGCTCGATCCGGCAGCGAAATTCGTGGTTGCCACCAACAACTACCGCGCTGGCGGCGGCGGCAATTTCCCCGATATCAATGCTTCGAAGATCATCTACGAGGCGCCGGACACCAACCGCGACGTGATCGTGCGCTACGTCATCAGCGAGGGCACGATCAATCCGTCGGCGGACGACAACTGGTCGTTCGCGCCGCTGCCTGGAACCAGCGTTGTCTTCGAGACCGGACCCAAGGCCAAGGATTTCATCGGTCAGGTGAAGTCGCTGAAGATCGAGCCGGCGGGCGAGGGTGAGGCGGGGTTTGCCAAATACCGCATTACCCTTTGACGTTGCGCGGCCGGGCCGGCCTGATTTGGCTAAGGCGAAGGGGTGGTCGCGGGCGTGGTGAGCGGCCCGGGGAAGGCCGGCTGGATCGACGTGCCGAGCGGATCGCTGGGCACGGTCAGCGGCGCCATTCCTCTCGGGTGGCGAATCTCCTGGATGGTCGATGTCGGCGTGTTGTTGACAAGGTCGCTGGCCCCCGGTGTCAGCGTCGGGGCAGTCAGCGCGCCCAGCGGGTCATTGGTGACTGTGGGCAAGGATACTTTTGCGTCAGCCGCACTTGCCGAGATCACGGCAAGCAGCAGCACGGCGACGGCTACGGTGCGGTTCAAGGAAGCCTCCTGTTGCGAACGACGCTCGGCGCTCGCCCGAGGATGCAGTGACGGCGCCGGACAGCCGGAAAAATGCCGGATGTCCGATCGCGGTTGCATCACGTTCGCATGAGACATTTGTGCTCGCACCGCAGCTCTCCAGGTAGCCCTGGCTGGGTCCCATGACGCCGGAAAGGTGCGTCGATTACAAAGCGGTGAATTGGAACGATTGCCGTGAAGGCGCTCTGGTTCCGTTTGAGGACATACGCTAGCTTTAGCCATGCGTTATGTGATCGTTATCGTCGCCATCACGTTCTTCCTGATCTGGGACGGCCTCTACAACCAGGGCCAATATCTCGACGCGACCGTCAGGGAGATGTCGCGCATCGTGCGTTACGTCACCGGCGCTGCCTGAGGCCCCGACGCTGCCGCTCGAACAGCGGGCGCGACATCGTTGCCGGTTGACGCGACGGCCTTGCTCCCACAAAACGCGTTCATCCGTCGATCAAGGAGGCTGGGTTGATCCGGCACATCGTTTTCTTCAGCGTGCGGCGCAAGGAGGATGTGGAGGCCGTCCGGTCAGGTCTTCAGGAACTGGGCAAGATTCCACATTCGAAACACTTCGAGGTGACGCTCAATACCAAGGTCGATTTGTTCTCAAACGCGATCGACGTGGTCGTCTATGCCGAATTCGAGGACGAGGCAGCGCTCGCGGCCTACCGGGCGCATCCGATCTATGCGGAGACGACCGGCAGGGTTAAACCGTTGCGCGAGCTGCGTTATTCGGCCGACGTCGTGGCCGCCGCCTGAGCCACGCCGTCCGCTCGCCTTCGACGCCAGGCCTTGAACCGATTTCCGCAATGGTGCACACCGCGCCGGCATGACGAAAACTTCGCCCCATCCGCTCGACCATCTCGTTCTGCCCACGCAGAGCCTCGACATTGCAAGGCAGCGCCTCTCGTCGCTCGGCTTCTTCGTCGCGCCGACCGGCGTCCATCCTTTCGGGACTGAGAACGCTTGTGTTTTCTTCGCCGACGGCACCTTTCTGGAACCGCTGGCCGTCGGCGATGACAAAACGGCCGATCGGGCGATGGGCGAGGGCAACGTCTTCGTCGCGCGCGACCGCCTTTACCGCAGCAGGCTTGGCGACGAGGGCTTCTCCGCGGTCGTCTTCGGGACCGCCGATGCAGATGCCGACCACGCGCGCTATGTCGAAGCGGGGCTGTCGGCAGGCAACATGTTGAGTTTTTCGCGCGCCTTCACCGACACCACCGGCAAAAGCGACACGGCATCGTTCAAACTGGCATTCGCGGCCGATAGAAAAGCACCGGACGCATTCCTGTTCGCCTGCCAGCGCATCAACGCGCCGCAGATCGACCGCACCGCACTGCAGGCACATGCCAATGGCGTGACCGGCATCGTCGAGATCGTGGCGGTGAGCGACGAGCCTTCGAGCCAGAGGGGACTGATATCGATCGCTGCCGGCCAGGGCGCGAGCGACGGCGACAGGACTGACCTGCCAAACGCGACCCTGGCCGTTCTGACGCCCGACGCTTTTGTCGCACGGTTCGGTGCTTCGGCAGGGCAGCCTTCGGACCTGCGTTTTGCGGCCGTCATCTTTGCGATACACAGCGTCGCCGCAGCCACCCAGCTACTTGCGGCCAACGCCATAGAGCACGACATGAGCGGCGACGATGTCGTCGTGCCGTCGGCACCCGGTCAGGGCGCAGCCTTCATCTTTCGGGAGATCCCATGAGCGAGCCCCTTGCGCCCAATGCCGCGGTAAGCGTCGGCAAGGTCGTTTTCGCCAACAATGCGCCCCTGTCGCTGATCGCAGGCCCCTGTCAACTCGAGTCGCGCCAGCATGCCTTCGACATGGCCGGCGCGCTGAAGGAACTGACCATCAGGCTCGGCATCGGGCTGGTGTACAAGACGAGCTACGACAAGGCCAACCGCACCTCGCTCGGCGGCGCGCGCGGTGCCGGGCTCGAGGCGGCGATGCCGATCTTCGACGCTCTGCGCAAGGAGTTCGGACTGCCGGTGCTGACCGACGTCCACACCGAGGAGCAATGCGCATTGGTCGCGCCGCATGTGGATGTGCTGCAGATACCGGCCTTTCTCAGCCGGCAGACGGATCTGCTGATTGCGGCGGCGCGCACCGGCAAGGTGGTGAACGTCAAGAAGGGTCAGTTCCTGGCGCCATGGGACATGAAGAATGTCGTCGCCAAGGTCACCGGTTCCGGCAACGCCAACGTGCTGGTCACCGAGCGCGGCGCCTCCTTCGGCTACAACACACTGGTGTCGGACATGCGAGCGCTGCCGATCATGGCCGAGATCGGCGCGCCGGTGATCTTCGACGCCACCCATTCCGTGCAGCAGCCGGGCGGGCAGGGCGGCTCGACCGGTGGCGAACGACGCTTCGTCGAGACCCTCGCGCGCGCCGCCGTGGCGATCGGCGTTGCCGGCGTGTTCATCGAAACCCACCAGGATCCGGACAACGCCCCCTCCGACGGCCCCAACATGGTGCCCTTGAAGAATCTTCCCACATTGCTGGAAAGGCTGATGGCGTTCGATCGGATCGCCAAGAGGCCGTAGCAGGGCAGCCGAAAATCTGGAACCTTCGCCCGCTCCCCTCATTGTCCACAACGGACAAGCAAATGAGAGGAGCACAACAATGACCACTCCGTCTGGCCACACCGAAGCCATTGCCGCCTCGCGCGTCATCGGCACCTCGGTCTACAACACCGCCGGCGACAGCATCGGCAGCATCGAGGACGTGATGCTCGACAAGATGTCGAACGGGATCATGTTCGCGGTCATCGGCTTCGGCGGCTTCCTCGGCATGGGCGAGAAGTATCACGCCATTCCGTGGGCAAGCCTCGACTATGATGAAAACATGGGCGGCTACGTCGTGCCTTTCACGAAGGAACAGCTCAAGGCGGCACCGGCCTACTCGATCGAGGAATTGACCGGCGCCGATGGTGAAGCGGCCCGCGATGCATCCTTCGAATACTACCACGTGAAGCCTTACTGGCACTGATCGGCCTGAGCGGCTGCTTCCAGAATCGAGAAGGCCCCCGGGTCCGGGGGCCTTCGAGCGTTGAGGAACCTATTCAGCGGTCCGAAGGGTGGATAGCTCCGTGGAGTTCTGCTGAGGCTTCTGGGTGTCGCAGGACGTTAGGAATGCCGCCGCGATCAGGAACAAACTCACGATACCGCTCAACTGGGACATGGCGAAACTCCTCGTGTTTCGCCCCGCGCAAACACGACCATAAATCAGAAGGGTGAGTCGTGCGCATGACTAATGATGACAAAGATTTGCGCTTCGTGAATCTTGTCACCGGCAATTATTGCGGACCGCCCAATTGCCTTTTGCCGGGCTTTGGCTAAGAGGGGCGCGACGCTTCAATCGATCAATCGGGGACATCGCAATGACCGCCATCATCGACATTGTCGGGCGTGAAATCCTGGACAGCCGTGGAAATCCGACCGTCGAGGTCGACGTGGTGCTGGAAGACGGCTCGATGGGCCGCGCCGCCGTTCCGTCGGGCGCCTCGACCGGCGCGCATGAGGCGGTCGAGCTGCGCGACGGCGGGCCGCGCTATCTCGGCAAGGGAGTCCAGGGCGCCGTCGAGGCCGTGAACGGCGAGTTATTCGAGGCGATCGGCGGCATGGAAGCCGAGAACCAGATCCATATCGACCAGACGATGATCGAGCTCGACGGCACTCCGAACAAGAGCCGGCTCGGCGCCAACGCCATCCTCGGCGTGTCGCTGGCGGTGGCCAAGGCCGCCGCCGAGGCCGCCGGGCTGCCGCTCTACCGCTATGTCGGCGGCGCCAAGGCGCACATCCTGCCGGTGCCGATGATGAACATCATCAATGGCGGCGCTCATGCCGACAACCCGATCGACTTTCAGGAATTCATGATCCTGCCGGTCGGCGCGCCGACGCTGCGCGACGGCGTGCGTTGGGGCTCTGAAATCTTCCATACGCTGAGGAAGAAGCTGAAGGATGCCGGCCACAACACCAATGTCGGCGACGAGGGCGGTTTCGCCCCCAACCTGAAGAGCGCGCCGTCGGCCCTCGATTTCATCATGGAATCGATCGAGAAGGCCGGCTTCAAGCCGGGCGAGGACGTGGCGCTCGGCCTCGACTGCGCGGCGACCGAGTTCTTCAAGGACGGCAACTACGTCTATGAGGGCGAGAAGAAGACCCGCGATCCGAAGGCGCAGGCCAAGTACCTCGCCAAGCTCGCTTCCGATTATCCGATCGTCACCATCGAGGACGGCCTTGCCGAGGACGATTGGGAGGGCTGGAAATACCTGACCGATCTGATCGGCAAGAAGACCCAATTGGTCGGCGACGATCTGTTTGTCACCAACACGGCGCGACTGCGCGACGGTATCCGCATGGGCGTCGCCAACTCGATCCTGGTCAAGGTCAACCAGATCGGCTCGCTCACCGAAACGCTCGACGCGGTCGAGACCGCGCACAAGGCCGGCTACACCGCCGTCATGTCGCACCGCTCGGGCGAGACCGAGGATTCGACCATTGCCGACCTCGCAGTCGCCACCAACTGCGGGCAGATCAAGACCGGCTCGCTGTCGCGCTCAGACCGCATGGCCAAGTACAACCAGCTCATCCGGATCGAGGAAGAGCTCGGCCGGCAGGCGCGCTACGCCGGCAAGTCGGTGGTCAAGGGCTGATCCGGACAAACTGTCTTGGTTGTTGAAAGAGGCGGAGAGGCGGGTTTCCCCGCCTCTTTTTGTTTCGGCAAGTCTCAGTCCAGCCAACCGTAACCGTCCATTAAGCACAATCGGGCGAAAAAAGACTCGAACAGCCGCTTGCGCTCGCGGCCGAAAGGGTTCGGGTCATGTGGACACGTCAGCACAAGCAGAGAAACACCGGCAAGCTGATCGTTCCGTCGCTCTGCGTGCTGTTTCTCGCCTATTTCGGCTTCCATGCCTATCACGGTGAGTTCGGCATCTACTCCAAATATCGGCTGCAGGCCCAGGCGGCCGAACTCCAGACTCAGCTCGACGCGGTCAAGGCGCGCCGGATCGACTTCGAACGTCGTGTCCAGCTCATGCATGAAGGCACGCTGGAAAAGGACATGCTTGACGAGCAGGCCCGAAAGGCGCTCAATCTGTCCCATCCGGACGAAATCACCATCATGCTGCCGGCTTCGGCAAAATAACCGAATTTCGGTTAATCAAACTTATTTGCAATGATTCTAATCGCTTAGGATGCATGTCAGCCATGCATTTTTCAGCATGGCGCATTGCATTCTTGCGTGTTAGCCTCGCTCAAATCGGTGGGGAGACGGGTCGCTCTCCCTTGAATGTCCGCGAAGAGACGCCAACAGGGAGTGATGTATGGCCACCGCCGCCAGAAAAGCGCCTGCCAAGTCCAAATCCAGATCCGACGGCAAATCGTCGGCCCTTTCCACCCCCAAGCCAGCCGACTTCACCAAAGAAGAAGAGCTCTCCGCCTACCGGCACATGCTGCTCATTCGCCGCTTCGAGGAGAAGGCGGGCCAGCTTTACGGCATGGGCTTTATCGGCGGCTTCTGCCACCTCTATATCGGCCAGGAGGCCGTCGTTACCGGCATGAAGATGGCGCTGATCGAGGGCGACCAGATGATCACCGCCTATCGCGACCATGGCCACATGCTGGCGATGGATCTGTCGCCGCGCGGCGTGATGGCCGAGCTCACCGGGCGCCGTGGCGGCCTGTCGAAAGGCAAGGGCGGCTCCATGCACATGTTCTCCAAGGAGAAGCATTTCTATGGCGGCCACGGCATCGTGGGCGCGCAGGTGTCGCTGGGCACAGGCCTGGCCTTCGCCAACCGCTACCGCGACAACAAGAATGTCTCGCTGACCTATTTCGGCGACGGCGCCGCCAACCAGGGCCAGGTCTATGAAAGCTTCAACATGGCCTCGCTGTGGAAGCTGCCGGTAATCTACATCATCGAGAACAATCGCTACGCCATGGGCACATCGGTGTCGCGCTCATCCGCCGAGACCGACTTCTCCAACCGCGGAGCTTCCTTCAAGATTCCCGGCATCCAGGTCGACGGCATGGACGTTCGCGCGGTCAAGGCAGCCGGCGACGTCGCCGCCGAATGGTGCCGCGGCGGCAACGGCCCGCTGATCCTCGAGATGCAGACCTATCGCTATCGCGGGCATTCGATGTCCGACCCGGCGAAGTATCGCTCCAAGGAAGAAGTGCAGAAGATGCGCTCGGAGCACGACCCGATCGAACAGGTCAAGGCGCGCCTGATAGATAAGAGGTGGGCGAGCGAAGACGATCTCAAGGCCGTCGACAAGGAGGTCCGCGACATCGTCGCCGACGCCGCCGAATTTGCCCAGCACGACGCCGAGCCGGATCCGTCCGAGCTCTGGACCGACATCGTACTCTAAGGAGGGCACGGACATGCCGATCGAAATTCTCATGCCCGCTCTCTCGCCGACGATGGAAGAGGGCAATCTTTCCAAGTGGTTGAAGAACGAAGGCGACAAGGTCGTCGCCGGCGACGTCATCGCCGAGATCGAGACCGACAAGGCGACGATGGAAGTCGAAGCCGTCGATGAAGGCACGCTCGCCAAGATCGTTGTTCCGGCCGGCACCGAAGGCGTCAAGGTCAACGCGTTGATCGCCGTGCTTGCGGTCGACGGTGAAGACGTCGACAAGGCCGGCGAAGGCATCGGCGAAGAAGAGCCCAAGGCTGAAGCGGCCGCGCCGGCACCGGCGCCCGCCGCGGCCAAAAGCGAGGCGGCTGCGCCTGTCGCCGCCGCGCCGAAGGCGGAAGTCGCGGCCGATCCGGACATCCCTGCCGGCACCGAAATGGTCTCGACCACGGTGCGCGAGGCGCTGCGTGACGCGATGGCCGAGGAAATGCGCCGCGACGGCGACGTCTTCGTCATGGGCGAGGAAGTTGCCGAATACCAAGGCGCCTACAAGATCACACAAGGCCTGCTGCAGGAATTCGGCCCGCGCCGCGTCGTCGACACCCCGATCACCGAGCACGGCTTTGCCGGCGTCGGCGTCGGCGCAGCCATGGCAGGCCTGAAGCCGATCGTCGAGTTCATGACCTTCAACTTCGCCATGCAGGCGATCGACCAGATCATCAATTCGGCCGCCAAGACGCTCTATATGTCCGGCGGCCAGATGGGCGCACCGATCGTCTTCCGCGGCCCGAACGGTGCGGCCGCCCGCGTCGCCGCCCAGCACTCGCAGTGCTACGCCGCCTGGTACAGCCACATCCCCGGGCTGAAGGTGGTGATGCCCTACACGGCAGCCGACGCCAAGGGCTTGCTCAAAGCCGCGATCCGCGATCCGAACCCGGTCATCTTCCTCGAGAACGAAATCCTCTACGGCCAGTCCTTCGACGTGCCGAAGCTCGACGATTTCGTGCTGCCGATCGGCAAGGCGCGCATCCACAAGCAGGGCAAGGACGTCACCATCGTCTCCTTCGGCATCGGCATGACCTATGCGGTCAAGGCCGAGGCCGAACTGCGCGGCATGGGCATTGATGCCGAAATCATCGATTTGAGAACCGTCCGTCCGCTCGACTTCGATACCATCATCGCTTCAGTCAAGAAGACCAACCGGCTGGTCGTGGTGGAGGAAGGCTTCCCGCAGAGCTCGGTCGGTGATCACATCGCCAGCCAGGTGTCGCAGCGCGCCTTCGACTTCCTCGATGCGCCGGTCATCACCATCGCCGGCAAGGACGTGCCGATGCCTTACGCGGCGAATCTCGAGAAGCTGGCGCTGCCCAATGTGGGCGAGGTCGTCGAGGCGGTCAAAGCCGTCACCTATCGCTGAGCCGGTCGGGAGGACAACATGCCAATCAACATCACCATGCCGGCTCTCTCGCCCACCATGGAAGAGGGCAATCTCGCCAAGTGGCTGGTCAAGGAAGGCGATCATGTTGCGCCCGGCGACGTGATCGCCGAAATCGAGACCGACAAGGCGACGATGGAGGTCGAAGCCGTCGATGAGGGCACAGTCGCCAAGCTCGTCGTTCCGGCAGGCACCGAAGGCGTCAAGGTCAATGCGGTGATCGCCATCCTGGCCGGCGAAGGCGAGGACGCCGGTGCTGCCGCAAAGAGCGATGGCGGGGCGGCGCCCAAGGCGGAGGCTCCGAAAGCGGACCCTGCGAAGGCCGAGGCGCCCAAGGAAGCGCCGAAGCCGGCACCCGCGCCGGCGAAGGCCGAGCCTGCACCGGTCGCCAACGGCCACGCCGGCGGCGAGCGCGTGTTCGCCTCGCCGCTCGCCCGCCGCATCGCCAAGGATGCCGGTGTCGACGTGAAGGGGCTTAGTGGCTCCGGTCCGCATGGCCGCGTGGTGAAGGCCGATGTCGAGGCGGCGATCGCTTCCGGCGGCGCCAAGGCTGCGCCTGCCGCCAAGGCTCCTGCCGGTGCGCCCGCAGGCGCTCCTGCCCCCGCGCCGAAGCCGATGTCGGACGATCAGGTGCTGAAGCTGTTCGCGGAAGGCTCTTACGAACTCGTTCCGCACGACAATATGCGCAAGACCATTGCGCGCCGCCTGGTCGAGGCCAAGAGCACCATTCCGCATTTCTATCTGACGCTCGACTGCGAGCTCGATGCGCTGCTCGCGCTGCGCACGCAACTCAACGCCGCGGCCCCAATGCGGAAAACCGAGAAGGGCGAGGTCCCGGCCTACAAGCTCTCGGTCAACGACATGGTGATCAAGGCGATGGCGATGGCGCTGATGGCGGTGCCGGACGCCAACGCCTCCTGGACCGAAAACGCCATGGTCAAGCACAAGCACGCCGATGTCGGCGTCGCCGTGTCGATACCCGGCGGCCTGATCACGCCGATCATCCGCCATGCCGACGAAAAGACGCTGTCCGTCATCTCCAACGAGATGAAGGATCTGGCAAGCCGCGCACGCGGCCGCAAACTGAAGCCCGAGGAGTACCAGGGCGGCACCACGGCCGTGTCCAATCTCGGCATGTTCGGCGTCAAGGATTTTGCCGCCGTTATCAACCCGCCGCACGCCACGATCCTTGCGGTCGGCGCCGGCGAGGAGCGCGCCATCGTGAAGAAAGGCGAGATCAAGATCGCCACCATGATGTCGGTGACGCTGTCGACCGATCACCGCGCCGTCGACGGCGCGCTCGGTGCGGAGCTGCTCGGCGCCTTCAAGCGCATGATCGAAAACCCGATGGGCATGCTGGTGTAAGGAAGGGAAAAAGGCGGTGCGGAATTTCTTCACCAGCCTTTTCGCCTTCATTCTTTCCGGTCTGGCCGGCGTACTTGTCGTTCAAGAGCTGGCGGTCATCACCGGCGCGACAGAGGAATGCATTCTGGTCTTCGCGGCCACGGTGATGATCGTCGTTGTGGTCACGGTCGCCTTCTTCCTCGTTCAATTCCGAGGCAAGCCGGTGCGGGCGCTCGATGGGATGCTGTGGCTGCTGCTTGCGCTTTTCTGTCTCGGGCTGCTGGCGCTGGTGGGCTGGACGTTTTCGGTGCCGGCCGAGAGCCGGGCGACCGCAAATGACCTTTCGATCGTTGCCGGGCTGATCCTGCCGGGCGCAGCGGCGATCATCGTGCAATGGCTGTTCGTGCGCTGGCAACTCAAGCGCTCGTCGGCGGGGTTCGGCAGGGGTGGGGCAAGCGCATGAAGACTATTCTCTGTTACGGCGACTCGCTGACCTGGGGCTACGACGCTGCCAACCTCGGGCGCCATGCGCTGGAGGACCGCTGGCCCAGCGTGCTCAAGACGGCGCTGGGCGACGGCATCGAGGTCATCGCCGAAGGGCTGAACGGCCGCACCACCGCCTTTGACGATCACCTCGCCGGTGCCGACCGCAACGGCGCGAGAACGCTGCCGACGATCCTTACGACGCACGCGCCGCTCGACCTGATCATCATCATGCTGGGCGCCAACGACATGAAGCCGTGGATCCACGGCAATCCCGTAGCCGCAAAGCAGGGCATGCAGCGCCTGATCGATATCGTGCGCGGCCACGACTATCCGTTCGACTGGCCGGCTCCGCAGATTCTCATTGTCGCGCCGCCCGCGGTGACGCGCACCGAGAATGCCGAATTCAAGGAAATGTTCGCCGGCGGCGATGACGCCTCGAAGCGGCTGGCGCCGCAGTATTCTTCGCTTGCCGACGAGGCCGGCTGCGGCTTCTTCGACGCCGGCACCGTGGCGACGACCACGCCGCTCGACGGTGTCCATCTCGATGAGGAAAACACGCGGCGGATCGGTCAGGCACTGGCCCCCCTCGTGCGTGTGATGCTTTCATTCTAACCCCAAGAAAAATCAGGGAGAAACCCGTGGCTGAGAACTACGACGTCATCATCATCGGCTCAGGCCCCGGCGGCTATGTCACCGCGGTGCGTTCCGCCCAGCTCGGCTTCAAGACGGCGATCGTCGAGCGCGAGCATCTCGGCGGTATCTGCCTCAACTGGGGTTGCATCCCGACCAAGGCGCTTCTGCGCTCGGCGGAGATCATGCATTATTCGGACCATCTCAAGGATTACGGCCTGAAGCTCGACGGCAAGGTCAGCCCCGACACCGCTGCCGTCGTCGACCGCTCGCGAAAGGTTTCGCTCAGGCTGAATGGCGGCGTCGCCTTCCTGATGAAGAAGAACAAGGTCGACGTCATTTGGGGTGAGGCGAAACTCTCAAAGCCGGGTGAGATCGTCGTCTCCAAGACCGCCAAGAAGCCGATGGAGCCGCAGCCGCCGGTGCCGAAAGGCGTCAAGGTCGAGGGAACCTATACCGCCAAACACATTATCCTGGCGACCGGCGCCAGGCCGCGTGCGCTGCCGGGCATCGAGCCGGACGGCAAGCTGATCTGGACCTATTTCGAGGCAATGGTGCCGAAGGAGATGCCGAAGTCGCTGCTGGTGATGGGCTCGGGCGCCATCGGCATCGAGTTCGCTTCCTTCTACCGCACCATGGGCGCCGAGGTGACGGTTGTAGAGCTGCTGCCGGCGGTGATGCCGGTCGAGGATGCCGAGGTCTCGAAATTCGCGCAGAAACAGTTCGAGAAGCAAGGCATGAAGATCCTGCTCGAGGCCAAGGTGACCAAGGTCGAGAAATCTGCCAACTCGGTCACCGCGCATGTCGAGATGAAGGACGGCAAGGTCGAGAAGATCACCGCCGACCGCATGATCTCGGCCGTCGGCGTGCAAGGCAATATCGAGGGCCTCGGCCTCGAGGCGCTTGGCGTCAAGACGGATCGCGGCTGTGTCGCGGTCGACGGCTACGGCAGGACGAACGTGCCCGGCATCTATGCCATCGGCGATGTGGCCGGGCCGCCGATGCTCGCCCACAAGGCCGAGCACGAGGGCGTGATCTGCGTCGAGAAGATCGCCAATATCCCGGGCGTGCACGCCATCGACAAGCTGAAGATCCCGGGCTGCACCTATTGCAGCCCGCAGGTCGCCTCGGTCGGCCTGACCGAAGCCAGGGCCAAGGCCGAGGGCAAGGACATCCGCGTCGGTCGCTTCCAGTTCGGCGCCAACGGCAAAGCCATCGCGCTCGGCGAGGACCAGGGCTTCATCAAGACCATCTTCGACAAGAAGACCGGGCAGCTGCTGGGCGCGCATATGATCGGCGCCGAGGTGACCGAGCTCATCCAGGGTTTCGTCGTGGCGATGAACTTGGAGACCACAGAGGAAGAGCTGATGCACACGATCTTCCCGCATCCGACCCTGTCGGAGATGATGAAGGAAAGCGTGCTCGACGCCTATGGCCGCGCTTTGAACGCATGATAGACTGCTTGCGCGAGACTCAGACGCGGCAGCCGGAGGATTCTGAGGGCAAAGCAGTTCGTATCCGGATGCATTTTCACCTGATCAAGGAGGAATTGGCATATGGACGTGAATGGCGTGGGCTGGATAGCAGCCATCATCATTGGAGGCTTGGCCGGATGGCTCGCCGAAATGGTCATGAAGAGCAACACCGGCATCCTCATGAACATCATTTTGGGTATCGTCGGCGCGATCGTTCTCAATGCGATCTTACAGGCTCTCAACATCCAGTCCTTCGGCGCCGGCTGGTTCGCGTATTTGATCACCGGTTTCATCGGCGCCTGCCTGCTGATCTTTGTCGGCCGGCTGGTGCGGCGCTGAGCCCCAGCGAAGTCCGTTATGCGAAAATGGCCGTGGCGGCATGCGCCGGCGTGGCCTTTTTCTTTATTCCGAAAAGTCCTAGATGACGCAGACAGGCGGCCGCGATGCGGGCGGCCGCGAAGGGTTCGAAATGGTCACTGTTCTCGACACGATCGCCAATGCGCCGCGCCCGCGGCATCCCGAAAAGGCGCACAGGCCGGACCAGGAAGTGCTGCGCAAGCCGGACTGGATCCGCGTCAAGGCGCCGGTTTCGAAGGGTTACGCCGAGACGCGCGAGATCGTGAAGTCGCACAAGCTGGTGACGGTGTGCGAGGAGGCCGGATGCCCGAACATCGGTGAATGCTGGGACAAGAAGCACGCCACCTTCATGATCATGGGCGAGATCTGCACGCGCGCCTGCGCCTTCTGCAATGTCGCCACCGGCATCCCGACCGCCCTTGAGGCGGATGAGCCGGCGCGTGTCGCCCGTGCGGTCAAGCAGATGGGCCTCAGCCACGTCGTCATCACCTCTGTCGACCGCGACGACCTCGACGACGGCGGCGCGCAGCATTTCGCCGACGTCATCCACGCCATCCGCGCCGCCGCGCCTTCAACGACGATCGAGATCCTGACGCCCGACTTTCTCCGCAAGGACGGCGCGCTTGAGATCGTCGTTGCCGCCAAGCCCGACGTCTTCAACCACAATCTGGAAACCGTGCCGTCGAATTACCTGACGGTGCGGCCGGGCGCCCGCTACTTCCACTCGATCCGGCTGCTGCAGCGCGTGAAAGAACTCGATCCGTCGATCTTCACCAAGTCCGGCATCATGGTCGGCCTCGGCGAGGAGCGGAACGAAGTGCTGCAGCTCATGGATGACCTGCGTTCGGCAAATGTCGACTTCATGACCATCGGCCAATACCTGCAGCCTTCGAAGAAGCACCATCCGGTGATCCGCTTCATCACGCCGGACGAGTTCAAGTCCTTTGAGACGATCGGCAAGACGAAGGGCTTCCTGCTGGTCGCTTCGAGCCCGCTGACGCGCTCCTCGCATCATGCCGGCGAGGATTTCGCCAGGCTGCGCGCGGCGCGCGAGGCGCAGCTCAAGAAAGCCAGCTGACGCTTTCATGCCGAAATTCGAAGCCACCCGCCGCGTCGCCTACACGCCGGAACAGATGTTTGCGCTGGTGGCGGATATCGAGACCTATCCGCAATTTCTGCCGCTCTGCGAGGCGCTGACGGTGCGCTCGCGCAAGGAGCGCGACGGCCGCACCATCCTCGTCGCCGACATGAGCATCGGCTACAAGGCGATCCGCGAAACCTTTACGACCCAGGTGCTGCTCAAGCCCGACGAGAACGCCATCGACGTCAAATACATCGACGGCCCGTTCAAATATCTCAGCAACATCTGGCGCTTCGATCCGGCCGATGGCGGCTGCGAAGTGCATTTCTTCATCGACTACGAATTCAAGAGCCGCATTCTCGGCGCGCTGATGGGCACGATGTTCGATCGCGCCTTCCGCATGTTTTCCGAAGCATTCGAGAAGCGAGCGAACGTGATCTACGGCGCAGCGCAAGGCACGCCTGATCCGCGGATAGCCTAGGCCAGCGCTCGCAGGCCGAGCTGCAGCGCGTGCCGGACCGTCTCGTGGCGGATGAATTCCCGCCCCTTATGACCAAACAGCTGGCACTCGACGACGACCGGCTGGCCGGCAAATGCTATCCCGAACCAGACGAGACCCACCGGCTTTTCCGACGAGCCGCCGCTCGGGCCGGCAATTCCGGTGACCGCAAGGGAGAGGCTCGCGCGCGAATGCGTCAGCGCGCCCGCCGCCATCTCCCTGACCGTCTCACCCGAGACCGCGCCATGCGCCTCAAGCGTTGCCGCGGAGACGCCGAGCATCTCCATCTTGGCTTCGTTGGAATAGGTGATGAAGCCGCGATCGACCACGGCGGAAGAGCCGGCAATGTCGGTCAATGCTGCAATGATCAGACCGCCGGTGCAGCTCTCGGCCGTAGCCAGCATGATGCCGCGCTGCTGACAAGCCTGGAGCAGGGCGTTGGCTAATTCCGCGTTGCTCATGCCGGCACGTCTCCCGGATAGACGACGCTGGCCGTCGCGATCGCCGCAATGCCTTCGCCGCGCCCGACAAAGCCGAGCTTCTCGTTGGTCGTCGCTTTGATCGAAATGCGTTCCGGCGCAATGCCGAGCATCGCCGCCAGCGCCGCCGTCATCGCCTCGCGATGCGGCCCCACCCGCGGCGCCTCGCAAATCAGCGTGATATCGGCATTGGCGATGCGCCCGCCGTGCTCGCGCACCAGCTTCGCGGCATGCTCGACGAAGATCTTCGAGGCAGCGCCCTTCCATTGCCGGTCCGATGGCGGAAAATGCGTGCCGATGTCGCCGGCGCCGCAGGTGGCGAGCAACGCATCGGTGAGCGCATGAAGCCCGACATCGGCGTCCGAATGACCGGAGAGTTTCCGGTCATAGGGGATAGTGACCCCGCACAGAGTGACGTGGTCGCCCGCTTCGAACGCGTGCACATCATAGCCATTGCCGGTGCGGATGTCCGGAAAGCGCGGCAGCGCATTTGAGAGCCGCTGGTCGGCCATCGCGATATCCCTTGCCCAGGTGAGCTTGATGTTGTCCGGCGAGCCCTGGACGATCTTGACCGGAATATGCGCCCATTCGGCGATCGCCGCGTCGTCGGTGAACTCGCTTTTGCCGAGATGATGCGCCTTCTCGTGCGCCGCCAGCAACGGCCAGAACGGGAAGCCTTGCGGTGTCTGCGCCGCGTGCAGGCCGGCCCTCGACACCGTCTCCTCGATCATGCCCTCGGCCGATTCCCGCTTGAGCGTGTCGGCGACGGGCAGCGCCGGCAGGGCTCCCTGGCGCTTGCCGATGGCCTCGATGGTTCGGTCGATGAGCCCATGATCGACAAACGGGCGCACCGCATCATGCACCAGCACCTTTGCCGGCGCCTGCTCCCTCAGCGCCAAAAGTCCCAGCCGGACGGAAGCCTGGCGGGACGGACCGCCCATGACGATGAGCGTGCGCGTAGCATTAGCTCCCGCCGCGCGCTCGAACAGCTCGCGGTCGTCGGCGTGGATCGCCACCACCACTGGCCCGACGGCTGGATGTGACAGGAATCTTTCCAGCGTATGCGCAATGACGGCGCGTCCGCCGATGCGCTGATACTGCTTCGGCCCCTCGGCCTGTCCGGCACGGGCGCCGCGGCCGGCGGCGACAATGACCACGCCGACCTTGCCGTCCGGTTTTTCACTTGTGTCAGTCATGGCGAGAGGCTTAGTCGCGGCTCGCAGGGAAGGCCAGCATTTTCCAAAATGCGCCTTAATGTGACGTCATTGCGCGTTGCACAATGGCTTGCATCTGGCTACACAATGTGCAGCAATCGAATATGCTTGGTTTTTGTGCATGCCTGAATTGACCACATTGGCTTCGCCGCTCGACGTCGGCGGCGTAAGGATACGCAACCGCGTGTTCCTGGCGCCGATGTCCGGCATAACCGACGAGCCGTTCCGTCAGCGTGCGCATGCGCATGGTGCCGGGCTGGTCGTGTCGGAAATGGTGGCGAGCGGCGAACTGGCCAAGGGCAGGGCCGGCTGCGATCTGCGCATCCGCCATTCCGGGCTGCCCGTCCATATGGTGCAGCTTGCTGGCCGCGAGGCAGCGCACATGGCCGAGGGCGCGCGAATCGCGGCGGGCGAGGGCGCCGACATCCTCGACATCAACATGGGCTGCCCGGCAAAGAAGGTGACGGGCGGCTATGCCGGCTCGGCGCTGATGCGCGATCTCGATCACGCGCTCTCGCTGATCGAGGCGGTGGTCGGTGCGGTCTCGGTGCCGGTGACGGTCAAGATGCGGCTCGGCTGGGAGGAAAGCGCGCTCAACGCGCCCATGTTGGCGCGCCGCGCCGAGCTGGCCGGCGTGCGCATGGTGACCGTCCACGGCCGCACGCGCTGCCAGTTCTATCAGGGTAAGGCCGATTGGCGCGCCATTGCGCGCGTCAAGGAAGCGGTCTCGATCCCGGTGGTGGCCAATGGCGATGTCGGCTCGCCGGAAGAGGCTGCGACGATCCTGGATCAATCAGGCGCCGACGCGGTGATGATCGGCCGTGCCCATTACGGCGCGCCGTGGACCGCCGGTAGCATCGCGGCAGCCGCCGCTGGCATGTCTGCAACCGATATTCCCCAAACGCCCCAGACGCTCGCCGACTACGTGGTTGCGCATTACGAGGACATGCTCTCGCTCTACGGCGTCGAAAGCGGGCTTCGCCAGGCGCGCAAGCATCTCGGCTGGTATCTGGACAGCCACGCGACTGGTGTTTCGGCGGAACGGCGCAAGCATATCCTCACTTCCTTCGAGCCGGCTGAAGTGATCGCCGGGCTGCGTCAAGCTTTTACCGAAAGCGCGGCATCGCCAGAATTGCGGAGCGCGGCATGAATACGAACCTCCCACAGCCGGCCGACACCGCGGATGCCGCCAATATCGTGCTGAACACCATTCGCCGCCCGGTGATCATGGTCGATGCCGACGGCTTCATCACCTTCGCCAACGCGGATGCAGAGGATTTCTTCCGCTCCAGCGCGACCATGCTGGCGCGCAACACGTTGTCCAAGCTGGTCCCGTTCGGCAGTCCGCTGCTGACCTTAGTCGACCAGGTGCGCGAGCGCCGCGCGCCGGTCAACGAATACCGCGTCGACGTCTCTTCGCCGCGCCTCGGCATCGAGAAGATGGTCGACCTCTATGTCGCCCCGGTGCCGGAGTTTCCCGGCTCGGTCGTGGTGATGTTCCAGGAGCGGTCGATGGCCGACAAGATCGACCGGCAGATGACACATCGGGGCGCCGCCCGTTCTGTCACCGGCCTGGCGGCCATGCTGGCGCATGAGATCAAGAACCCGCTCTCCGGCATCCGCGGCGCGGCGCAACTGCTCGAGCTCTCAGCCTCCGACGAGGACCGTGCGCTCACCCGCTTGATCACCGACGAGACCGACCGCATCGTGTCGCTGGTCGACCGCATGGAGGTGTTTTCCGACGAGCGGCCGATCGAGCGCTTTCCCGTCAACATCCATGTCGTTCTGGATCATGTGAAAGCGATCGCCAAGAACGGCTTCGCAAAAAAAATCAAGATCTTGGAGGAATATGATCCATCGCTTCCTCCAGTCTATGCCAACCGTGACCAGCTGATCCAGGTGTTCCTCAACTTGGTCAAGAACGCCGCGGAGGCGATCGGCGCCGACCCGCAGGGCGAGATCGTGCTGTCGACGGCTTTCCGGCCCGGCATCCGCGTTTCCGTGCCGGGAACGCAAGACCGCGTCTCGCTGCCGCTGGAATTCTGCGTGCACGACAACGGCCCCGGTGTTTCAGAGGACATCCTGCCGATCCTCTTCGATCCGTTCATCACCACCAAACCGAACGGCTCGGGCCTCGGGCTGGCCCTGGTCGCCAAGATTGTCGGCGAGCATGGCGGCATCATCGAATGCGATTCGACGCAGCGTGGAACCACTTTCCGCGTCTTGATGCCGGCCTGGAAGGACACTTTGCCCAACGCCGGCGACGAAGCTGAAGGAGACCGCAAATGACCGTTCGCGGCAATATCCTCGTCGCCGACGACGATGCGGCGATCCGCACCGTGCTCAACCAGGCGCTGTCGCGCGTCGGCCATGAGGTGCGCGTGACCTCGAACGCCTCGACGCTGTGGCGCTGGGTGGCTGCCGGCGAGGGCGACCTCGTCATCACCGATGTGGTGATGCCGGACGAGAACGCCTTCGACATGCTGCCCCGCATCAAGAAGGCGCGGCCCGAGCTGCCGGTTATCGTCATGAGCGCGCAGAACACTTTTATGACCGCCATCCGCGCCTCCGAGACCGGCGCCTACGAGTATCTGCCGAAGCCGTTCGATTTGACCGAGCTGCTCAACATCGTCAATCGCGCGCTTGCCGAGCCGAAGCGGCCGAAGCTGGATTCCCGCGCCGACGACCAGCCGGAGACGATGCCGCTGGTCGGCCGCTCGGCGGCCATGCAGGACATCTACCGCATGCTGGCCCGCATGATGCAGACCGACCTGACGGTGATGATCAGCGGCGAATCCGGCACCGGCAAGGAGCTGGTAGCGCGCGCGCTGCACGAATACGGCCGCCGCCGCGGCGGGCCTTTCGTGGCCATCAACATGGCCGCGATCCCGCGCGACCTGATCGAATCGGAACTGTTCGGCCATGAGAAGGGCGCCTTCACCGGCGCGCAGAACCGCTCCACCGGCCGCTTCGAGCAGGCCGAAGGCGGCACGCTGTTCCTCGACGAGATCGGCGACATGCCGATGGAGGCGCAGACGCGCCTGCTGCGCGTGCTCCAGCAGGGCGAATACACCACCGTCGGCGGCCGCACGCCGATCAAGACCGACGTGCGCATCGTCGCCGCCACCAACAAGGATTTGCGGACCCTGATCAACCAGGGTCTGTTCCGCGAGGACCTGTTCTACCGCCTGAATGTCGTGCCGCTGCGACTCCCGGCGTTGCGAGAGCGTTCTGAAGACGTGCCTGACCTTGTCCGGCATTTCTTCAAGCAGGGCGCCAGCGAAGGCCTGCAGACCAAGCGCATTTCCGCCGGTGGCATCGAGCTGATGAAGCGCTATCCCTGGCCCGGTAATGTGCGCGAGCTGGAAAATCTGGTGCGCAGGCTCGCCGCGCTCTATTCGCAGGACGAGATTTCGGCCGAGATCATCGAGGCCGAACTGAAGACCGGCGAGCGATCTGTCGTGCCGGACGGCGGCGCGCTGATCCCCGACGATCTGTCGATCGGCCAGGCGGTCGAGCATTTCCTGCAGCGCTATTTCGCCTCGTTCGCCGGCGATCTGCCGCCGTCGGGGCTCTACCAGCGCATCCTCGCCGAGGTCGAATATCCGCTGGTGCTGGCTTCGATGACCGCGACGCGCGGCAACCAGATCAAGGCGGCCGAGCTTCTGGGCCTGAACCGCAACACGCTGCGCAAGAAGATCCGCGAGCTTGGCGTCAACGTCTACAAGGCCGCCAGGCAGCCCTGAGTTGCCCTTCACTTTTGGGAATTAAGTCGGGGAAAGATTTCCGTCCCGGCCACACTTGTTGCATAATCGCCACAATGCGTTGCATACATCCGACGCAATGACCGACTCTAGACGGCGATATGGCTGCTGAGGCTCCGACACTGAACCAACCGCTTTTCAGCCGGGCCGGCGTTCGCGACGGTCGCCGGCTGCTGGCGCTGCCCGGCGTGGTCGCGATCGTCGGCGCCATGATCACCGCAGCGATCTCGTTTGCGATCCTTGTCGGTGCGACCCCAATCGCGCCGAATGCAAACGCCACCTGGGCGCTGATCGCGCTCAACGCCGTCTTCGTCCTGTTCCTGATCGCCCTGATCAGCCGCGAGATCCACCGCATCGTCATGGCGCGCAGGCACGGCCGTGCAGCATCGCGGCTGCATGTGCGCATCGTCGCCATGTTCGCGCTGGTCGCCGCCATCCCGGCGATCATGGTCGCGATCATCGCCTCGATCACGCTCGATATCGGCCTCGACCGCTGGTTCGAGATCCGCACCAAAACGATCGTCAATTCGTCGCTGTCGATCGCCGATGCCTATGTCCAGGAAAATGCGCGCAACCTGCAGGGCACGACCCTGTCGATGGCCTACGACCTCGACGCCTCGCGCACGCTCTACGGGCTCGACCGCACCGGCTTCCTCGATCTCATGAACAAGGAGGCCGTTGGCCGCGGACTGGCGCATGCGGCGCTGATCAAGCCCGATGGCTCCTTCGTCATGAGCGCCAAGACCGACGCCGACTTCGCCATGCCGGAGCCGCCCCCTGGCGCGGTCAACACGGCCGCCGACGGCAAGCCGGTGCTGATCGAGCCGCGCACCCGCAACATCATGGGCGCCATCGTCAAGTTGCGCGAGATCGAAGGTCTTTATCTCTACACGATCCGGCTCGTCGACCCGGACGTTATCAAGGCGCGGCAGATCGTTCGGTCGAACACCGACGAGTATCGCGGACTGGAAGAGAACCGTCGCACTTCGCAAGTCGCGTTCGCGCTGCCCTATCTGTCGCTGACCCTGATCGTCATCCTGTCGGCGATCTGGACCGGCATCGCCGTGGCCGATCGCATTGTCCGGCCGATCCGCCAGCTGATCGGCGCGGCCGACGAGGTGGCGACCGGCAATCTCGACGTCGCCGTCCCCGTGCGTCAATCGGACGGCGACGTCGCTTCGCTCGGCGAGACCTTCAACAACATGATCCTCGAGCTCAAATCGCAGCGCAACGAGCTGCTGTCGGCCAAAGACCTGATCGACGAGCGGCGGCGGTTCTCGGAGGCGGTGCTGGCCGGCGTGACCGCAGGCGTCATCGGCGTCGATCCCTACGGCGTCATCACCATCGCCAATCGCTCGGCCGAAACGATGCTGGCGATCTCGGCGAGTGCCGCGCTCGGACAGAACCTGTCCGCCATCCTGCCGCATGTCGGTCGCGTCTTCGAGATCGGGCGCCAATCCGGCAAGCCGGTCTATCGCGAGCAGGTGACCTTCTTCCGCGCCGGCATGGAACGGACTTTCAATGTCCAGGTCACCGTCGAGGCCGGAGACGACGGCTCGGAAGAAAAATCCTATGTCGTCACCATCGACGACATTACCGATCTCGTGCAGGCGCAGCGGTCTTCGGCCTGGGCCGATGTGGCGCGGCGCATTGCCCATGAGATCAAGAATCCCCTGACGCCCATCCAGCTCTCGGCCGAGCGCATCAGGCGCCGTTACGGCAAGGTCATCACCGAGGACCGCGAAGTCTTCGATCAGTGCACCGACACCATCATCCGTCAGGTTGAGGACATCGGCCGCATGGTCGACGAATTCTCGGCCTTCGCCCGCATGCCGAAGCCGGAGATGAAGGTGATAGACCTGCGCGAGTCGCTGCGCGAAGCTTCGTTCCTGGTGGAAGTCAGCCGCTCCGACATTGCTTTCCAGCGTGATTTCGACAACGAGCCGCTCAAGGGAACGTTCGACAGCCGCCTGATGGCGCAGGCCTTCGGCAACGTCATCAAAAACGCCGCCGAGGCCATCGACGGACTTGATGCGCAAGACCGTTCCGACGGCACAATCCGGATTCAAGCCGGGCGCCAAGATGGCGCCATAAGAATCGATGTTATCGACAACGGCAAAGGGCTGCCGCGCGAGAATCGGCAGAGACTGCTCGAGCCCTACATGACGACGCGCGAAAAAGGCACCGGCCTTGGCCTCGCTATCGTCAAGAAGATCGTGGAGGACCACGGCGGCCGGCTCGAATTGCACGACGCGCCGCCCGATTTCCACGGCGGCCGGGGCGCGATGATCTCGATCATCTTGCCACCGGCGGCGGTCGTCCCCGCGCCGCCACGCGGCGAAGGCCGCGACGAACACGAACGAGAAACTGAAAAGGTCGGTAATGGCGTCTGACATTCTCATCGTCGATGACGAGGAAGACATCCGCGAACTGGTCGCCGGTATCCTGAGCGACGAAGGTCACGAAACCCGCACGGCACACGATGCCGACAGCGCGCTAGCGGCGATTGCCGATCGCGCGCCACGGCTGATTTTCCTCGATATCTGGCTGCAGGGCTCGCGCCTCGACGGTCTGGCGCTGCTCGACGAGATCAAGACGATGCATCCGAACATGCCGGTGGTGATGATCTCCGGTCACGGCAACATCGAAACGGCGGTGTCGGCCATCCGGCGCGGCGCCTATGATTTCATCGAGAAGCCGTTCAAGGCCGACCGTCTCATCCTGATCGCCGAGCGCGCGCTGGAAACTTCCAAATTGCGGCGCGAGGTCTCGGACCTCAAGCTGCGCAGCGGCGAGACCTTCGACCTGATCGGCATGTCGTCAGCGATGAGCCAGCTGCGGCAGACCATCGAGCGTGTCGCGCCCACCAACAGCCGCATCATGATCATCGGTCCGTCGGGTTCCGGCAAGGAACTGACGGCGCGCGCCATCCACGCGCTTTCGGCGCGCAAGAACGGGCCGTTCGTGACGCTGAGCGCCGCCACCATCACGCCGGAACGCATGGAGATCGAGCTGTTCGGCACCGAATCGAACGGCACCGAACGCAAGGTCGGCGCGCTGGAGGAGGCGCATCGCGGCATCCTCTACATCGACGAGGTCGCCGACATGCCGCGCGAGACGCAGAACAAGATTCTGCGCGTGCTGGTCGAGCAGCAGTTCGAGCGGGTAGGGGGCACAAAGCGGGTCAAGGTCGACGTCCGCATCATCTCCTCCACAGCGCAAAACCTGGAGGCCATGATTGCCGATGGCCGCTTCCGCGAGGACCTTTATCATCGCTTGGCGGTGGTCCCCGTCACTGTGCCGGGTCTCGCCGAACGGCGAGAGGATATTCCGTATCTCGTCGACAATTTCATGAAGCAGATCGCGCGTCAGGCCGGTATCAAGCCGCGCCGCATCGGTGACGACGCGCTGGCCGTGCTGCAGGCGCACAACTGGCCGGGGAACGTGCGCCAGCTGCGCAACAATGTCGAGCGGCTGATGATCCTGGCGCGAGGCGGCGACGTCGACGCGCCGATCACCGCTGACCTTCTGCCCTCCGAGATCGGCGACGTCATGCCGCGCACCCCCAACCAGTCGGACCAGCACATCATGGCGCTGCCGCTGCGCGAGGCGCGCGAGCAATTCGAGAAGGACTATCTGATCGCCCAGATCAACCGCTTCGGCGGCAACATCTCGAAGACGGCCGAGTTCATCGGCATGGAGCGATCAGCCTTGCACCGCAAGCTGAAGTCGCTGGGCGTGTAAAGGCAATCCAGGAAAGTGGGCAGCGCCGGTTGGGCTCGGCGGCTTCGCCGTAGCCTTCCGTCCGGAATTGCCCAAAGCCGGCTGGCCCACGCGATTGTTCATTACGGCAGCGGCGGAATCGCTTAAGAGAGCCGGACATTTCCCTGAGGTAGCCCATGCCGCGCATTGCCTATGTCAACGGGCGCTACGTTGCCCATGCCGACGCCCGCGTCCATATCGAGGATCGCGGCTATCAGTTCGCTGACGGCGTCTATGAGGTCTGCGAGGTGGCGCGCGGCTTTATCGTCGACATGCCGCGCCATCTGGCCCGGCTCAAGCGCTCGCTCAAGGAATTGTCGATCGCATGGCCCGTCTCGGAAGGCGTCCTGCCGATGCTGCTGCGCGAGGTGGTGCGCCGCAACAACGTCGTCAACGGCCTCGTCTATCTCCAGGTGACGCGCGGCGTCGCCAGCCGTGAATTCGTCTTTCCGGCAGCCGGCACCCGTCCGTCCTTGGTTATAACCGCCCGGAAGGCCGACCCCTCTGCTGCCGCCAAGCGGGTTGAGACCGGCATCAAGGTCATCACCGTCCCGGAGAATCGCTGGGACCGCGTCGACATCAAGAGCACCGGCCTGCTTGCCAATGTGCTCGCCAAGCAGAAGGCCAAGGAAGCCGGCGCCCAGGAGGCCTGGTTCGTCGACTCCGACGGCACGGTCAAGGAGGGCGGCTCGTCCAATGCCTGGATCGTCACCCGCGACGGCGTTCTGGTGACGCGGCCGGCCGAACACGGCATCCTGCGCGGCATCACGCGCACGACACTGTTCGACGTCGCCGAAAAGCTCGGTCTGAAGATCGAGGAGCGTGGGTTTTCGATCGCCGAAGCCAAGGCAGCGCGCGAGGCTTTCATCAGTTCCGCGACCACGATCGCCATGCCGGTAGTCGAAATCGACGGCGCGCCGATCGCAAACGGCCACCCCGGCTCCATGACACTTTCGTTGCGGCAGGCATTTTTTGACATTGCGGAAAAAAGTCCAGCCTGATAACCGCAAAGGTGGAATGAACCTCAACTATCTCGTTCTGCTTGTCGTTTAGGCGGCAAGAGGGGGTTTGCGCGCTTGACAGGCGCCGCGTAATTTGGCGCATTGGCCTGCAGACCGAAGGGGATCGGCGAAAGACAAAAACAATGGCGGAACGATCGCAAAACCTTCAGGACCTGTTCCTGAATTCAGTTCGCAAGAGCAAAAATCCACTTACCATCTTTCTCATCAACGGTGTGAAGCTGACCGGCGTGGTCACTTCGTTCGACAATTTCTGTGTGTTGTTGCGGCGCGACGGGCATTCCCAGCTCGTCTACAAGCACGCCATTTCCACGATCATGCCGAGCCAGCCGGTTCAGATGTTTGATGGCGAGGAAGGCCAGGGCGCCTGATTGGCACGTGAGCAGGACGCGGACCGCAGAGTTCGCGGGAAACAAGGACATCAACTCGGGCCGGAAGCCAAGGATCCGACCCGGGCCGTTGTCATTGTGCCGGTGCTTGCGCGCCAGCCGCGCGGCGATGAGGATTCGAGCCGCCCGCGCCTGAGCCGCTCGGCGGATGCCCGCCACGACGAGGCGGTCGGGCTTGCCAGCGCCATCGACCTGGACCCGGTCCACACCGCGGTGGTGACGGTCACCGATCCCCGCCCGGCAACGCTGCTCGGCAGCGGCAAAGTGGCGGAATTCGCCGACATCGTGAAGGAACGCAAGGCGGAATTGGTCATCGTCGACCATCCGCTCACGCCGGTGCAGCAGCGCAATCTCGAGAAGGAACTGAACGCCAAAGTGCTCGACCGCACCGGGCTTATCCTCGAGATCTTCGGCGAGCGCGCCAGGACCAAGGAAGGCACCCTGCAGGTCGAGCTGGCGCATCTCAACTATCAGAAGGGTCGGCTGGTGCGCAGTTGGACCCACCTCGAACGGCAGCGCGGCGGCGCGGGTTTCCTGGGCGGTCCCGGCGAAACGCAGATCGAATCCGACCGGCGGATCCTGCAGGACAAGATCACCAAGCTCAAACATGAGCTGGAAACGGTTCGCCGCACCCGCGACCTGCACCGCGCAAAACGCAAGAAGGTGCCATTTCCGGTAGTTGCGATCGTCGGCTACACCAATGCCGGAAAGTCGACGCTGTTCAACCGGCTGACCGGGGCAGGGGTGCTGGCGGAGGACATGCTGTTCGCCACGCTCGATCCGACGCTGCGCCGCGTGCGCCTGCCGCACGGCACGCCGATCATCCTGTCGGACACGGTCGGCTTCATCTCGGACTTGCCGACTCATCTGGTCGCGGCCTTCCGGGCGACGCTGGAAGAGGTCGTCGAGGCCGATCTCGTGCTGCATCTGCGCGATATCTCTGATGCGGACACGGCAGCGCAGGCCGAGGATGTCGAGCGCATCCTTGGCGATCTCGGCGTCGATGCCGCGGACACCAGCCGCGTGATCGAGGTGTGGAACAAGATCGACCTGCTCGACGAAGGCAATCGCGAGCGCCTGCTTGCCGAGAGCGCCGGCGGCAAGGCGCCGCCGATCGCGATATCGGCAGCGACCGGCGAGGGGATCGATGCGCTCAAGGCGCTCATCGAGGCCAGAGTGTCGGGCGAGTTGGAAACGATGACGGTGACGTTGAGCCCTGCTGAGCTCGGCCAGGTCGACTGGCTCTATCGCAATGGCGATGTCGTCTCGCGGAGCGACAATGAGGACGGCAGCGTCACCATCTCACTGACGGCCACGCACAGCGCCCGCCAGGAGATCGAGACCCGGCTGAACCGCAGGAACCACGGCTAGACCGCTGCTTATCTTGCGTTTTTGGCCTGCTGCCAGAGGGTTTCCATCTCGTCCAAAGTCGCCTGTTCCAACGACCTCCCGGAAGCCTCCAACTCCCGCTCGACATAATGGAAGCGCGAGCGGAACTTCTCGTTGGTGCCGCTCAGCGCGGCTTCGGCATCAAGTCTCAAATGGCGGCCGAGATTGACGACGGCAAACAGCATGTCGCCGAACTCATCCTTGATGGGTGCCGCGTCGCCCGTGACCAGCGCCTCGCGCAGCTCGCCGATCTCTTCCTCTATCTTGTCGAGGATGGGTGCTGCCTCGCTCCAGTCGAAGCCGACGCGCGCAGCCTTCTCCTGCAGCTTCAACGCGCGGGTCAGCGCAGGGAGCGCAACCGGCACGCTATCGAGATAGCCCTTGCCGTGATCTTCCGGGTCGAGGCCGCGCGCGATGCGGGCGTTGCGCTTGTCGGCCTTCTCCACCGCCTTGATCTTCTCCCACATGCCCTTGGCCATGCCGGCGCTGCGCGCCTTCTCGTCGCCGAAGACATGCGGGTGACGGCGGATCATCTTGGTGGTGATCGCCTCGACAACGTCGCCGAACGCGAACTCGCCAATCTCCTGCGCCATCTGCGCGTGGTAGACGACCTGCAGCAGAAGGTCGCCCAGTTCCTCGCGCAGATCGTCGAAGTCGGCGCGCGCGATCGCATCCGCCACTTCATAGGCTTCCTCGATCGTGTAGGGGGCGATGGTGGAAAAGTTCTGCTCGATATCCCAGGGGCAGCCGGTCTTCGGCGCTCTCAGTGCCGCCATGATCTCGATCAGACGGGAGATGTCTTTGGAGGGTTTCATGCAACAAACCCTAGCGCGCGCCGCGGCGGGCAACCAATCCCGCCGGCTGGCAAAAGCCGATTGTCCACAGTTGCGCCGGCGCTCAGTCGAGCACCGAAACGATCGCCTTGGCGAGCTCGTCCATGCCGTCCTCAGGCAGACCTGCCACATTGATGCGGCTGTCACCCACCATATAGACGGCGTGCTCGGTGCGCAGCCGCTCAACCTGCGCTTCGGTGAGCCCCAGGCGGGAGAACATGCCGCGATGGCTGGCGACGAAATCGAAGCGATCGGAGTTGGATTGCCGACGCAACGCCTCGGCGAAGGCGACACGCAGCCTGAGCATGCGCAGCCGCATCTCCTCGAGTTCCGTCTCCCAGACCTTCTTCAGATCGGCGTCTTCCAGCACCATGCGTACGGCCGCAGCGCCATGGTCCGGCGGCATCGAATAGAGCGCTCGCGCCGCTGCCAGCATCTGGCTCATCGCCACGTCGGCCTGTGCGCCGTCCTTGGCCATGATCATGGCGGCACCGACGCGGTCGCGATAGACGGCGAAATTTTTCGAGCAACTCGAGGCGACGACCATCTCGGGCACCTTGCCGGCGAGCAGCCGCAGGCCGGCGGCATCGGCGTCGAGCCCTTCGCCAAAGCCCTGATAGGCGATGTCGACGAAAGGCAGCAGGCCGCGCTCAAGCAGAACGTCGGCAACGTTCGCCCATTGCGCAGCATCCAGGTTGGCACCGGTCGGGTTATGGCAGCAGCCATGCAGCAGCACGATATCCCCGCTATTGGCGGTCTTGAGCACCGCCAGCATGTCGTCGAAACGGACAGCGCCGGAAACAGCGTCGAAATAAGGATAGTCGCGCACCTGTAGGCCGGCGGCGCGCATCACCGGCAGGTGGTTCGGCCAGGTCGGATCGGAGAGCCACACCGTCGCGCCTGGGCGCGTGCGCTGCAGAAGCTCGGCCACCAGCCTGAGGGCGCCCGATCCGCCCGGCGCCTGCGCTGCGCGGATGCGCGAATGATCGGCCCTCTCGCCGAAGGCAAGCTTGATCATGGCGGCGTTGAAGCCGGTGTCGCCGGCGAGGCCGAGATAGGTCTTGGTGTCCTGGCCCGCGAGCAGCCGCTTCTCAGCCTCGCGCACGGCCCGCATCACCGGCGTCCTGCCGTCACGATCCTTGTAGACGCCGACACCGAGGTCGACTTTGCGGGGGCGCGTGTCGGCGCGGTAAAGGCCGATCAACGCAAGGATCTTGTCGGCGGGCGCGGGCTGCAGGGTCTCGAACATCGATAGGGCTCCAGTGGCGGCGGAGTGATACGCAAATCGGCCGCGCTTCGCCAGCGGTTTCCTCCGTTTGCCCGCTCGGTTACTGGCTCACCCCAGGCCGGCGCAACTCCTCGCGGGAATCGCAGAAAGAAACGGCAGCCAGGGATTAAAATCCCCACATGCTCCGTAAACAGCGCATGAAACGGTCGATGGCACGCTTCGATATCGTCGGGCAGTTGGGCTCGCTGCGGCGCTACGCACGCTCGCTGACGCGCGACAGCGCCGATGCCGAGGATCTGGTCCACGACGCGCTGGTGCGCGCCTATGAGCGGCGCGGCACCTTTCGGTCGGGCGGCAACCCGCGCGCCTGGCTGCTGGCGATCCTGCACAACATCTTCATCGACCGCATGCGCTCGCGGCGGTCCGAGGCAGCGCGCATCGAGCAGGCAGGCCGTCTCGCCGAGCAAAACATGCCGGCGTCCCAGGACCATTCGGTGCGCCTTTCGCAGGTGCGCGAAGCCTTCCTGTCGCTGCCGGAAGAGCAGCGCGCCGCGCTGCATCTCGTCGCCATCGAAGGGTTGAGCTACGCGGAGGCCGCCGACGTCAGTGGCGTCCCGCTCGGAACCCTGATGTCGCGCATCGGCCGCGCTCGTGCGGCGCTGCGCGAGATGGAGGAGGGCGCTCCGGCGCGCGGCAAAAATCACCTGAGGATCGTGGGAGGTGAATCATGACCGCCATCGTCGATCCGGTGACCGATGCCGATCTCGACGCCTATGTCGACGATCAGCTCGACGTCGCCCGCCGCATCGAGGTCGAGGCGTTCCTGTCCGCTCGTCCCGAAGTGGCTGCGCGTGTGATGTCGGATCTCAGAACGCGCGACGAGTTGCGCGTGGCGCTGGCCGGGCCACGCGCAATGGCGCGCCCGGCGACGACCGACGCGGCGCGTCGGCTGGAGAGGGTGCTTGTCAGGGACCGTGCCTTTTCCGTGCTGCGGCGCGCCGCGGCCGCCGCCGTGCTGGTGGCGGCGGGGTGGCTTGCGAACGGCGTCTTCGGGCCGATCGCTGTCAGCAAGGTGGTCGCGTCGACGCAGCCGCCCGCCTATGTCGAGGAAGCGGTGAGCGCGCACCGGACGACGCTGGTGCGTGAGACGATGCCGTCCCAGGCCGAAGCGCCAAATTACAATGCCGACGAGATCCGCGCCGCGACCGCGATCGTCATGCCGTCATTGCCCGACGACTGGCGGATCCGCGATGTTCAGATCTATCCGTCGCGGTTCGGGCCGAGCGTCGAGATGGCACTCGAAACGAAGGACCTCGGGCTGGTGTCGCTGTTTGCGATCAGGCCAGGCACGTTCGACGTCGTGAAGCCCAGCGTCGCGCCCTTGGGCGATATTTCGTCCGCCTATTTCCAGATCGGCGAGGTCGCTTACGCCGTCGTCGGACAAGGCGATGCCGGCGATCTCGACCGGGCCGCCGAAAAGCTCGCCCGCACTCTCTATTGAAGCAGCCAATCGAACCGACCAACCAAGGAGAAACGAAATGAACAGCCCTAATCTTGGATACCGAATGGGCACCGGCGTCCGGGCCGGTGCCGTCTATGACGAGGGCTTGCGCCGGCACATGCTGCGCGTCTACAACTATATGGGCCTCGGGCTCGTCGTCACCGGCCTCGTCGCCCTTGTTGTGGCCTCGACGCCGGCGCTCTACGTCCCGATCTTCTCCACGCCGCTGAAATGGGTGGTGATGCTGGCGCCGCTCGCCTTCGTCATGTTCTTCTCCTTCAAGATGCAGACGATGTCGGCGGCGAGCGCGCAGGCGATGTTCTGGGCCTTCTGCGCGGTCATGGGCCTTTCGCTGGCTTCCGTGTTCCTGGTGTTCACCGGCACCAGCATCGCGCGCACCTTCTTCATCGCCGCCACCATGTTCGGCGCCACCAGCCTCTACGGCTACACGACCAGGCGCGACCTGGCGCAGTTCTCGTCCTTCCTGATCATGGGCCTGATCGGCGTGGTGATCGCGAGCCTCGTCAACCTGTTCCTCGGCTCGACCGCGCTGCAGTTCGCCATCTCCGTGATCGGCATCGCCGTCTTCATCGGCCTGACCGCCTGGGACACGCAGACGATCAAGGAGCAGTATGCCGAGAATTTCGACGCGGAATCGCAACAGAAGCTCGCCGTCTTCGGCGCCTTCTCGCTGTATCTCAACTTCATCAACATCTTCCAGCTTTTGCTGAATTTCACCGGCGAACGCGAATAGTCCGGACCGTAGCAGGCAACAGCTTCGAACCGTGGCCGACGGGTAAACCGCTGGCCACGGTTTGTCTTTTGGCATCGTGTCTGGCGTGGCAACGCTGTCGGTCGTTTGCGGCGGCTGCTTGAGGGGGTGCCGCACTGCCTGCTGCCCTTGAGTTCAGGCGAGGCCTTTTGCTAGCCTGCCGGCCCGACCAGCCAGTCGCGAGGACGCATGGAACAGCTGACGCTTGACGGTGACGGCATCTCGGCGACCATCGTCGGGCAGGGGGCCGAGTTGGTCTCCTTGCGCGATGCCGAAGGCACGCAACTTCTGTGGCAGGCGGGGCCTGAATGGCGGCGTCATTCGCCGGTGCTGTTTCCGATAGTCGGCCGGCTGAAAGGCGACCAGTTGCGCCATCGCGGCAGAGCCTATCCAATGACGCAGCATGGCTTCGCCCGCGACAGGCGCTTTGCCTGGGTGGAGCAGGGACCTTCCTCCTGCACGCTGGTCCTGACCGATGACACCGAGACCCGCACCCGCTACCCATTCGCCTTTCGGCTGGCCATAAGCTACAGCCTCGGCCCCAGCCAGCTTGGCGTGACCTTCGAGGTCGCCAACACAGGCGACGAGGTGCTGCCGGCCTCGGTCGGTGCCCACCCGGCCTTCAACTGGCCTTTGCTGCCGGAATTGCCCAAGGAAGCCTACCGGCTGACCTTTGCCGACGATGAACCCGCTCCGATACGGCGCCTGAAGGACGGGCTCATGCTGGCGACGCCGCAGCCAACGCCCGTCGAGGGCAAGACGCTTGCCCTCTCCGAGCGGCTGTTCGATGACGACGCCGTCATTCTGGACCGGCCCGCCAGCACCAGCGTGCGCTATGCCGCCGGGCGGGGGCCGGCGATCGAAATGTCGTGGCAGGGATTCAACGAATTGGGCATCTGGTCCAAGCCCGGCGGCGCGCCGTTCCTCTGCATCGAGCCCTGGCATGGGGTTGCAAGCCCGGTCGATTTCGACGGCGAATTCGCCGACAAGCCGGGCGTGATGCTGATCCCGCCAGCCGCCAAGCGCAAGTTGACCTACCGGATCACCATCAGCCGGGATGCGTGAGGCATGGCGTTCGCGATCAAGGCCGAGGTCAAGGATCCGCTGGCCGAGACATTCTCATTCGCGGCGCAGAAAACCATGTATGGCGGCAAGCATATCGCCGAAGGCGACACGATCTTCGTGTTCGCCAGCGAAAACGAAGGCGGGCAGGGGCTCATCGCGCGAGGTGTCGTCACGTCCTCGCAGGCAATTGCGAAACGACCCGATCTTGAACGGCAGACGCCCCGTGTTAGCGTTTCCATCCGTCGCGCCGCCCTGGCGACCAGGCGGTTGGGCCGCGACGAGCTCAAGCGGTTTAAGGACTGGAACGATGGCCGGCCGGAGACGGAGCTCAATTTCAAATTCTATCGCCAGGCGACGAACAAGATCGTCGGCATCTCGCGTGAGGCGGCGGCTTTTCTCGATGGGTTTTTCTAATCGCGGGACAGGCCCGGCGCGCTAGCCGAGCAAGAAACCTCAGCTAATTCAGTCGATTAGTTGTGTTCGCTTGCGGCGAACTTATAGCTTAGCCGTGCCATGACCACGTCGGCCCTGGCCTTGACCTTGTAAGTTTCGGGATTGGCCCCCAGCGAACCGTCGTCGAACACATTGGGGCCCGTGCTGGTCTTGGAGCCGAGATCAATATGAGTGTAGTCCACGCCAAGGCTCAGCTTGTCGGTGAGGGCGTAATCGATGCCGAGACCCAGCGCATAGCCGTTGTGCCAGTCGTTCTGCTCGTATGTGACTAGGGCGTCGTTGTCGCGCGCTTTGAAACCGACCTCGCCGCCGGCGTAGCCGCCCTTCGCATAAACCAAGACACGGTCGAACGCGTAGCCGATCCGGCCGACCACCGTCGCATAATGCTGGATCCGGCCCGTCTCGGTATCGCTATCGGGGAAGTATGGACTGATGATCGTCTTCCTGATCCCCGTTGCGGTCCATGAGGCTTCGCCGCCCAACACGAACTGGTTCCACTGGTACTGAGCGCCGACCTGCACGCCGCCAGCTATGTTGGTGTCGCGGAAATGGAACCCCTCGGTTCCGGCGGGGACCAGATCCGTGAAGAAGCCGCCGTTCGGCTGCGCGACGTCGGTGGCTGTGATATCACCATTGGCGACGCCGATATGCGCGCCGGCATAGAAGCCGCTCCAGTCGTAAGCCGAGCCGGCGACCGGACCGGTCATGTCCGCAGCCGAAGCCCCAGTCGCGCTGAGCCCAGCCAGCGCGGCGATTGCAAGAAAAGTTCTCACTGAATGTTCCTCCGACCCAAATCAGACCCCATTGAGAGCGCGATCATAGCAAGGTATCGCCGGCTAAGCTGTGACGATTATGTCGCACAGCGATAAAATCAAAGGTTGCAAAATGAGACTGTATCAACCTTGATGGCGACGGCCGCCGAAAACATGCGGCGCCGACGGGCAGGGCGCCAGCCGAAAGGCTGGCGCAGCTTGCATCGACGGCGCAACACGCTTCGTTGTAAACATTCCGGCCACATGATTTGAAGGAGACGCAACATGGACCGATTCACCGGCGGCTGCCTGTGTCGCAATGTCCGACTTGTGGCGTCGGGCCACCCATACAGGGTCTGCATCTGCCATTGTCTCGATTGCCGCAAACATCATGGCGCGCTCTTTTATGCTTCGGCGGTATTCCCTCAGGACGCGGTTACGATCGACGGTGAGACGCGCGACTATGCCGGGCGGTTTTTCTGTCCGCGCTGCGGTTCGTCCGTTTTCGCACGCACCGCGGACGAGATCGAAGTGCATCTCGGGACCCTGGACGCCCCAGACCAGCTAGCCCCGACCTACGAAAGCTGGATCATCCGTCGCGAGTCGTGGCTGCCGCCGTTTCCAGTCAGCAAGCGATACGAGCGCGATCGCGAGGCGACGAGCCGCTTCGAAGAATAGGTCGCGCCATTCCATTCTGGCCGTCAGTCCGGAAGCCCGGCCTTGCGGAACCCGTCAACGAAATGCTCGAGCATCGCGTCGTCGCGGAACGGCTCGGTCCAGACCCAGTGGCTGGTCGTGAAATGCGGGTTGGCGATAAGGAACATCTCGACCTCCGCGCGCGCCTCTTCGAACCGGCCGAGCTGCGCAAGGCTTGCCGCCAGGAAACGGCGTGAGCTGGTCCGATAGGTCTCGTCCCGGCGCAGCGTCTCGATGGCGGCTTCATAGTCGCGGGCCGCATATTGCGCGGCGCCGAGCGTGAGATAGTACCAACTCGGCGGAAACGGGTTCAGCCGGAACGCCTTGCGAATGTGCTCAAGGCCTTCCTCGATCCGCCCGGCTAGGACCTCGATGTCGGACAATGTCGCCCAGGCGTCGGCCTCGTTCGGATCGAGCTCGAACGCTTTGGCGAATTCGGCATCCGCCTCGCCGAAGCGATGCTCATAGGCAAGCAGGTTGGCAAGCACCCAGCGGCAGCCGGCGTCGTTTGGGTCGATTGTCACGGCTTTGCGGGCCAGCTCCAGGGCAATGCTCCGGTTGGGGTCGACGGGCTCGCCCCAATGCACCCATCCCATCCAATGGTTCATGGCGAGCCAGCGATAGGCCTCGGCATATTCCGGATCGAGCGAGACCGCGCGCGTCAGCATCAGATGCGCCTCCCGCGCCGTCTGAGGCGAGTCGTCGATCAGTTTTCGCGCCCGCACGCACAAATCGTAGGCCTCGAGATTCTTGGGCCGATTGCGCGGCGGCTGCGTGCGCAGCCGGCCGAGCAGCGCCTCCACGATCTTGGCCGTTACCTCGTCCTGGACGGCAAAAATATCTTCCAGGCTGCGATCGAAGCGTTCCGCCCACAGATGTTCACCGCTCACCGCGTCGACAAGCTGCGCGTTGATGCGCACACGCCCCGCGGCGCGCCTTGCGCTCCCCTCAAGCAGGTAACGCACGCCAAGGTCCTCGGCGATCGCGCGCACATCCATCGGCTTTCCCTTGTAGACGAAGACCGAGTTGCGCGCGATGACGAACAGTCCCGCGTTCCTGGACAGGTCGGTGATCAGGTCTTCGGTCAACCCGTCCGCGAAGGATTCCTGCTCGGGATCATTGCCGAAATTGACGAAGGGCAGCACGGCTATCGACGGCTTGCCGGGCAGTGGCAAAGGTTTTCGTTTCGTCTCGCCAAGCTGTTCGATGACCCCCGTGAAGCGATAGCCGACGCGCGGCACCGTGGCGATCCATTCACCGCCGTCGGCGGCGGGACCGAGCAGCTTTCTGAGCTGCGCGATCTGGACGGTGAGGTTGCCTTCCTCGACGGCCGTGCCCGGCCATGCCGCGTCCATCAGCTCGGCCTTGGCCAGGATTTCGCCTGGACGTTCCACGAGCGCGGCAAGCAGCTTCAGCCCGCGATAGCCGGCGGCCACGGGGACATCGTTCCGAAGCAACGTTCCCGCAGCTGAATCAAGCACGTACGGGCCGAAGGCAAAGCGCGATCCCTGCATGCGGCGCATCTATAGAGCAATTCCAGGAAAAGTGTGAGACGGGTAGAGCAGTTCGTCATGTCCGATGAACCGCTCGGGCCGATTTGGAAGTTTTGAGAACTATTTGGATGCGCTTAATTACGGCGCAGCCCGCATCCTGCAGAATCCAACCTCATTCAGGTGGAAGGCCTCCAACGAAAAGCATGGGGCCGCAAACCATAGGAGGTTGCCATGAACGACACGTTTGCATCGATCCCGCAGCTGGCAACGCTGGTCGGGCAGGCATCGCGGCGGCGCTACAGCCTGCAGACCCTACGAGGCATGATCGCAGCCCGGCGCGAGCAGATACGGTTTCGCTGGGATCTCAAGCGGATATCAGAGGCCAACCCGCATCTGATCGACGATATCGGACTGACGAAACAGCAGGCCGAGGAAGAGATCGCCAAGCTGCCCTTCTGGCAAAGATAAACGCGGATGTGGCGTCAACGTTGGTGCCGGCAGCGCAGTCCCACCGGGTAGGGAGGTCCGGCATGAGCTCGAAGCGACATCGGGCGGCCATAACCGGGAATCTCGTCGCGGCTTCGGGCCATCTGAGTTAAACCTGCCGGACGACAGTGCCCATGACATTGACGAGAAGCCGGGCTGCAGTCAGCGCCGACAGGCCGTCAATATCGGCAGGCGGATAGAATTCGACCAGATCAAATCCTGCGATCCTGGCCCGCTTGCCGAGGCCGGCGATCAGGTCGATCGCCTGGGTGTAGGTGAGGCCGCCTGGCGTGCGCGCCGCCACGCCCGGCATGATGCTGGGATCGAGGCCGTCGCAGTCGAAGGTCACGACGACGCGCGCGCCGTCCGGAATGTGGCTGAGAGCTGCGTCGACGCCCTGGGCATGAAGCTCGCGGGCAGTCACAAAGCGGCTGCCATAGCGTCGCGCCGCTTCGATTTCAGCCAGGCGTGCGCTGCCGACGCTGCGCAGGCCGACTTGCACGAGGCCGGCGATATGCGGCATCTCGCTCGCCCGGCGCATCGGGCTCGAATAGCCGTAGCGTTCGCCATCGACCTCGTCGCGCCAGTCGATATGCGCGTCGATCTGCAGGATCCAGACCGGCCCGTGACCGGCAAAGCCGGCGAGAAAGGGAATGACCACGGAATCGTCACCGCCGAGCAGGATCGGCACGGCCGACGCGGCCAGGACCTCGCGCGTCTTCGCCTCGATCCGCGCCCGGTTTCCCTCATTGTCATGCATGACGGTCGAGATGTTGCCGGCATCGACGCAGCAGACCGCCTTGCCGTCGAACAATGGACCGCCGAGATCGAAATCCCAATGCTCGACCAGCGGCGCATCGTCCTGGCTCGCAGCGCGGATGGCGTCGGCGGCCAGAACATAGCCGCTGCTGTCCTTTCCCGGATAGGTGCTGCCATGACCGGCACCGTAGATCACCATGCGAGGCGCGCAGCCTCCGGCGAGGCAATCGGGAAAACCAAGAAAGGAAGATGAAGAGGTCATTGTTCAACGGTCCGAATGTGAGCTCTCGCGGCGAGGGCACGTCGATAGGATCGCTTTATCGCCTCTACGTGATCCATATCAGATGATGAAGCACAATAGGGATGCGACAGCGCCAGCAAGTTAGAGATGCGACACTGCTCTGCCATTGCGTCTCAAAGCCGATGCGTTACAATGAGACTTTGGTGGGAAAGTTCTTTCCCGTTGGCTTAGAAGACCAATCGAACCCGAACGATCAGTGACCAGCTGGTTCGGGTTCTTTTGCGTCAGCGGAGCACCCGATCGGGCGTCAGCTGGTCGGGGTTGCGCAGCCCGATCGGGGGCGGTTCCAGCGAGACTCCCGGCTTTAGCTTTGAGATTCCTTCAGGCAACCAGCGTCACTGAGCTAGTGGTGGCGTTGAAGTCCATTCTTCTACCCATCCACTGGCGATCCAGTTGTTAAGGGTGATAGCGATACCCGACACGCGATTGGGCCGTGAAACCAATAGGACCAAAGTTGTGTCCGATGCGTCTCCCTCGATCCCTTTGCCGAGGAGTATACCTTTGAGGTTGGATATTTGCGTTTGGCCAAGGTGGGCAGAGAAACGCACGTAGAATGTTGTCATCGGCCTTTCCTGGCTAAAATGTGCAAGCGGGTGGTAGGCTACTCCGCAGCCTCGATCCGCGCCAACGCCTTTTGTCTTCTAGCAATGACCTCCGGATCGTTCATAAAGTCCGTTCTTCTGCCAGGTTTGCGTCCACGTTTCTCATAGCCGTTGCTAACTGCACCATCAGGAATGCCAAACAGATGATTGTCCTGGCCGGTGCGCCGAGGGGCGTGCTGGCTGCGGTGAACTTCTCGCTCGTCTTGTCTATCGGCGATCCAGGTTAGAACCTCGTCCAGACGTTTGTGCTCAACGATCTCAGGGCGATTGACCGCCTGCAGCTTGTCAAATGTCGTGTAGGGCAGGGCAGTGCCGTCATGCATAATCTCTAGGCGACCATCAGGGTAGTCACACACAACAACCTTCGAGCCAGCCGCGCGCCTCGCAATGTCTGTCGGATCGAGGATGAAAAGCACCTTGTCATACCGTAGCGTTAAAGCTTGAGAGAGCTTCCGGATCTCCTTTGATGAAAGTCGCATAAGATAGATTATGGAACTTACGTATGTGGCACGAAGCTGGTTTTGCTACGGTTCTCCTGGGCTTTCCGTGCGCGCTTCAAAGGCGTCAACGCGGTCCTTGATGTGTTCGTGAATCCTTGTAGCCGCCTCCGCCGCGCTGATCGCTGTTACGTCGATCGTCAGGCTGTTCGGGTGCTTCGGGTCAAGGACAGCGACTGTCCGGCTGCGGTGGCGCGCGGCTTCCGGATCGATCGACTTGAGACGGTCACGTCGCGTTGGCGACATCACGCGACGAACCAGTTCGGCCTCTTCGCAAAGCAAGCGCACAGGCACGAAGTGAGCGCCTCGTCGATCCGACGCATCTTTCATCTGCTGGTAGGACGCCAGGCTTCTCGCGTCTCCTTGGATGCCGGAGTTCGTGAAGATGAAGTTGGCGACGGGAGGACAAAGTGTTGCCACGGTGTCCAAGACAGCCTGGCGGACCTTGGCGGTCTGCTCCCAGACGGCATCAGGCAATGTGCGGCGACCGTCATCGGCAAGCAGTGCCAATATAGGATTGTTGATCCAGTGGTTGTCGATGACCTGGCCGGAAAGTGCCGTGCCGAGTTCCCGTGCGATCGTCAGCTTGCCGACGCCAGGGAAACCGAGCAGCAGAACAAACACATTCTGAACCATCAATCAGTTTCCGAAGCACCAAAGAGAATCGGAATCGGATTGACGACTAAGCGCCAAAGTGAACAGGCGTCTCTATCGCTCTGATTCACAAGGAATTTCGATAATCATGCCGTCATAGGCCGGCACCACGTGGTCCGGCGTCTCGGCCATCACGGCGGCATAGTCCAGCGGCACATGCATATGCGTCAGCACCGCGTTTTTCGGCGAGAGCTTCTCGATCCAGCCCAGTGCCTCGGCAAGCGACAGATGGCTTGGATGGCTGTTGTACTGCAGCGCGTCGATCACCAGCACGTCAAGGCCTTCAAGCCTTCCTGCTGTGGCAGCTGGAAAGTCGCTGATATCGGGGCAATAGGCGAGCTCGCCCACGCGGAAACCGAGCGAAATGATGTCGCCATGGATCTGCGGCAGCGGCTCCAGGGTGAGGGGACCCCCCTCGCCTTCGATCATCACCGGCCTGGCATGGTCTATGAGATGCGGCCTGACGATCGGTGGATAGGAACTGCCCGGTGGCGTCTCGAAGCAGTAGCCGAACGCCTGGCGCAGCCGCAGCATGGTCGGCTGGTCGGCATGGATATCGATACGACGGCGTTGCTCGAGCACGAAGCCGCGCAGATCGTCGATGCCGTGAATGTGGTCGGCATGCGGATGGGTATAGACCACCGCGTCGATGTGCTTGACCGAGGCGAGCAGCATCTGGGCGCGGAAATCCGGTCCGGTGTCGATGACGACGGTGGTGCGGCTGCCATTCCCTGCGATCCGCTCGACAAGAGCAGCCGTGCGCATGCGGCGGTTCTTCGGATTGGCCGGATCGCAATTGCCCCAGTCGCCGGTGATGCGCGGCGTACCGGGCGACGAGCCGCAGCCGAGAATGGTGAGGCGCAGCTGGTCGCCCATGTCAGGCCGCCGTCACGTCCGGTCGCGGCATCTTGGTAAACAGCCGGAAGACATTCTCGGTGGTGATGTCGGCGATCTCCGCCTCGCTGACGCCGATGGTCTCGGCCAGCACCTTCGCCGTATTCGCGACATAGGCGGGCTCATTGCGTTTTCCCCGATGCGGGATTGGCGCAAGATAAGGCGCGTCGGTCTCGACCAGCAGCCGTTCGCGCGGCACATCTGCGGCAATCGCGCGCAACTCGGTCGAGTTCTTGAAGGTCAGGATGCCTGAGAAGGAGACATAGCCGCCCAGCGCCACGCCGACTTCCGCCAGCCGGCGCCCGGACGAAAAACAATGCAGGATGAAGGGGAAAGCGCCCTTCCCTGTCTCCTCCTCGAGAATCGCCGCCATGTCGCCGTCGGCGTCGCGCGAATGGATGACCAGCGGCAGGTCGGTCCGGCGCGCGGCGGCGATGTGAGTGCGGAAGCCTTGCGCCTGTGCCTCGCGCGGCGCGCGGTCGTAGAAATAGTCCAGGCCGGCTTCGCCGATCGCCACCACCTTGGGATGGTCGGAAAGCCGTACCAGCTCCTCTGCGGTCACATCGAGCTCTTCCGCCGCATTGTGCGGATGAGTACCAACTGAGCAATAGACCTCACTAAAAGCTTCAGCAATTTCAAGGATTTGCTGAAAACGCTTCACGCGCGTTGAGATGGTCACCATGCGGCCGATCCCGGCTGCGAGAGCGCGGGCGACGATAGCCGCCCGCTCCTCGACAAAATCCGGAAATTCGAGATGGCAGTGACTGTCGACAAGCATCAGGCTTTGGTGTCCTGCTCGACGTAGCGGGGAAACACGCCCTCAGGCACCGGCAGCGCCGTGCCGGGCACTAGCGCATGGTCTGCGTGGACATGCGTGAAATTGCGCTTGTCCGCCGGCACCGCCAGCAGGTCGAGCAGCCTCGCCGCCGATCCGGGAATGAAGGGCTGGCAAAGCACCGTCACGCGCCGGACAAGCTCGGCCGTCGTCCACAGCACCGTCTCCATGCGCTCCGGATCGGTTTTGCGCAGCGCCCAGGGCTCCTGCGACGCGAAGTAGCGGTCGGCGTCGGCCACCACGCCGAAGATCGCCGCCAGCGCCAGATGGATGCCCTGCTCCGCCATCGCTCTGCGTGCCACCGCAAGCGCCTCCACCGCCTGGTCGAGGATCGCCGCGTCGGCTTCGGTGAGCTCGCCGCGCTTCGGCACCGCCCCGCCGCAGTTCTTGGCGATCATCGACAGCGAGCGCTGCGCCAGATTGCCGAGGCCGTTGGCGAGATCGGCATTGGTGCGGTTGACGATCGCTTCGTGACTGTAGCTGCCGTCCTGCCCGAACGGCACCTCGCGCAGGAAGAAATAGCGTACCTGGTCGAGGCCGTAATGCTCGATCATGGCGAACGGATCGACGACATTGCCGACCGATTTGGACATCTTCTCGCCGCGGTTGAACAGGAAGCCGTGGGCGAAGACGCGCTTCGGCAATTCGATGCCGGCCGACATCAGGAAGGCCGGCCAGTAGACCGCGTGGAAGCGCACGATGTCCTTGCCGATGATATGCGTCGCCGGCCAGTAGTGCCATTGCTCGGATTTGGTGTCGGGATAGCCAGCGGCCGTGATGTAGTTGGTCAATGCGTCGACCCAGACATACATCACATGCTTGTCGTTGCCCGGTACAGGCACGCCCCATTTGAACGTGGTGCGCGAGATCGACAGGTCCTTCAAGCCGGACTTGACGAAGCTGATCACTTCGTTGCGGCGCTCCGCTGGACCGATGAAGTCTGGCCGGCTCTCATAAAGTGCCAGCAATTTGTCCTGATAGGCGGATAGCCGGAAGAAATAGCTTTCCTCCTCGTTCCATTCAACCGGCGAGCCAAGCGGCTCGCGGCGTACGCCGTCGTCGCCGAGCGTGGTTTCGCTTTCGTCGAAATAGGCTTCCTGGCGGACCGAATACCAGCCGCTGTAGCGATCAAGATAGATGTCGCCATTGGCTGCCATCGCCTTCCAGATCGCTTGGCAGGATGCGTAGTGACGTTGTTCGGTCGTGCGGATGAATTCGTCGTTTGAGCCGCCGACTGTCTCGGTCATCGAGCGGAAGATTGCCGAATTGCGGTCGGCGAGCGTTATCGGCGCGATGCCTTCCTTTTCGGCCGTCTGCTGCATCTTGAGGCCGTGCTCGTCGGTGCCCGTGAGGAAGAACACATCCTTGCCGTCGAGACGCTGGAAGCGGGCCAGCGCGTCGCTGGCGATGACCGTATAGGCATGGCCGATATGTGGCTTGCCATTCGGATAGAAAATCGGCGTGGTCAGATAGGATTTTTCGCGTGACATGAATGAACCGTCATGAAGGTCTGAATGTGAGTTGTGGCGGTGGATAAACTATCGGCATGGCGATTGCCATCCCGATGCATGCCGCCCAAAAGTGGTGCCCGATTTCGGGGCAGCGGCATGCACCAAGAAAACCGTCACATTCGCATCACAGAATTCAGGCGGTCGATCATGGTCAGGGCGTGCTGCTTCTTGTCGAGATTGTAGGTCTCTGCCTCAGATATCGTGTTCACGGCCTCGTGCCAAGCGTCGGACAGCGTTTTGGCCCTGGCGAGGTTGCCGGTCAAAGCCGCTTCGCTGGCGGCGGCCGACAGCAGATCGAGCGCGCGGCGGTTGAAGATATCGAACTGGATCGCCTGGTCGCGGCCGGCAACGGCTTCGGCAAGCCGGTGGGCAGCGGCAATGTCCGGCTTTTGCGCCGCCACCAGCGCGTCGAGCGCGCCGGCGATTTCCAGCCCGCCATACTGGGTAAGCAGGATCGCGTTGCGCGCGCTGCCCCCTGCCCGCTCGGCCAAAGCGGCGCGCGCCGCCGGATCGACCGGCGGCGGCGGCTCGATGCCTTCCAGCACAGCCATCAATTCGTCCGGCGCAAGCGGCGTCAGCCGCACCATCTGACACCGCGACCGGATCGTCGGCAACAGACTGCCCGGCGCATGGACGATGAGGATGAACAGGGTGCGCGCCGGAGGCTCCTCAAGATTCTTGAGCAAGGCATTGGCGGCATTGGTGTTCATGTCGTCGGCCGGATCGACGATGACGACGCGGTAGCTGCCGTCATGCGAGGTCATCGACAGGAAGCGGCTGACCTTGCGTATCTCGTCGACGGTTAGCACCGTCTTGAAGCTTTTGGTCTTGTCGTTGGCCGGACGGGTGAGATGCAGCACCGAAGGATGCGCGCCGGTAGCGATCTGGCGAAACAGCGACGAGGCCGGATCTGGAACGGCCAGCGCTTCGGGCGCAGCCGCAAAATTGGGATGTCTGAGAAGGTGGTGCGCCAGGTGGAAGGCAAATGTGGCCTTGCCGATGCCGTGCGGCCCGGCGAGGATCAGCGCATGCGGCAGCTTGCCGGCGCGGTAAGCGGTGGCAAGCATGCCCGCCGTCTGCGCGTGGCCGATCAGTCGCGACGTTTCCGACGGCTCGGGAACGCCGTCAAGCGTGTCGTGCTGTTCGGGGGCGATGCGTTCGAAGATCATGCCGGCGCCGTCTGCTTCCTTTGCACCGGCATCCGCTTTTCCAGCACCGCGAACACGGCCGCGGTGACGACGTTTTCCACCGTTTCGGGATCGGCCGACGCATCGATCACAATGCAGCGGTCCGGCTCCGCCTCGGCGATCGCCAGGAAAGCCTCCCGCCGGCGCTGGTGGATGGCCAAAGTCTCCTTCTCGAAGCGATCGGCGCTGTCGCCGGCGCCGCGCCGTGCCGCCGCGCGCTTGAGACCTTCAGCTGGATCGATGTCGAAGATCAGCGTCATGTCGGGGACCATGCCATTGATGGCGACCGCCTCTAGCGCTTCCATGAAATCCGGATCGAGCCCGCCGGTGACGCCCTGATAGACGCGCGAGGAATCGATGAAACGGTCGCAAAGCACGATCATGCCGCGCTCGACCGCCGGCCGGATCACCTGCTCGACATGGTCGGAGCGTGCGGCGGCGAAGAGGATCGCCTCCATCTTCGGGCCGAAGGGCTCGGCGGCGCCGGACAGAAGCACATGTCTCACCGCCTCGGCACCCGGCGAGCCGCCTGGCTCGCGTGTCACCAGGACGTCGTATTTCTTGGCGCGCATGCGCCGTGCCAGCCGCTCGATCTGCGTCGACTTGCCGGCTCCTTCGCCGCCTTCGAAGGTGATGAAAAATCCGCTCGCCAATCGTGAATGCCTTCGCCCGTGCTGGCCGCTGTCATAGCTCCCGTCCGGCAAAAGGTCCACGAGCCTGCCCGATCACAAATGTTTCTGACGCAGCCAGCCGACAGCCAGTTCCTTGGCGGCGTCAAGCGCACGCTGCGGCAACGTCCCAACCTTCACCGCCTCGGCGGCGAAAAGCGGCGTTCGCTGGCTGAGCGTGTCGCCTATCCAAACGCGCAGCTCCCCGACCGGTTGCCCCTCCTCCACCGGCGCCGCCACCGGGCCGTCATAGACAATCCTGGCGGTCAGCTTGTCGCGGTTGGTTATCGGCAGAAAGATGTCCACCGGGCCCTTGGCTTTCAAGGCCACGCCTGATTGGGCGCCGCCGAAGACTTCGGCTTCGCCGACGACCTCGTCCTTGGCGAAGATCTCCGTCTTCTGGAAGGAGCGCGACCCCCAGTCTAGCAGCTTGCGCGCCTCCTCGGAGCGTTCCCGGTCGCTCGCCAGACCGCTCAGCGCCGCGATCACACGAATGCCGTTGTGGCTGACCGTGCCGACAATGCCGAAGCCGGCGGACTCGCTCGCCCCGGCCACGAAGCCGTCGGCATCGATGCCCATGGCCAAAAGCGGATTGCGGTTCCGCTGGGAGATCTTGTTCCAGGTGAAGTCGGGCTGGCCGTAGTAGTGGAAGAACTCAGGATAGTCGCGCCAGATGTGCAGCGCCAGCGTCGTGAGCTCCCGCACTGTTGTCTGCTGGCCATCTGCCGGCAGCCCGGTCGAATTGACGAAGGTCGATTTCGAGAGACCAAGCTCGCGGGCACGCTCGGTCATCTGCGCGGCGAAATTCGCCTCCGAGCCCGCCATGCCTTCGGCAAGCACGATGCAGCCGTCATTGGCGGCCTGCACGGTCACGCCCTGGATCAGATCCTCGACACGGACCGCCGATTTGAGCTTGGCGAACATCGTCGAGGTGCCCGACGGCGCGCCGCCGGTGCGCCAGGCGTTTTCGCTGACCACGAACGTATCGTCGAGCGTGATCCGCTTCGATTTGATGGCGTTGAAGACCACCTCCATCGTCATCAGCTTGGCCATCGAAGCCGGCGGGATCGGCTTGTCGGCATCCTTGGCGAAAAGCACCGTGCCGGTATCGGCGTCGATCATGAAGGCCTGGGCCGCCTTGGTCTCGAAAAGCTGCGCGCCGGCCGGGGCTGCCCAAAGCAGTATCACCGCCAGGCCTAGCAATCCGGCGAAAGGCTGAAAGATGCGGAACTGCATGAAATATCGACCCACTTAGCCGTGCTGGCGTCGACAAGTTATCAGGGTTCTTTCCGCCGGATCAACGGCGCGCGCGAAATTGATCAGTTTCGCACAACCAATGCGTCCGGCGCGCCGTGCGACCAGGCCGCCTGCAGCAGGTCGTCGATGCTGCTATGGCCATCCGGATAGACGTTGACCGCGTACCAGTCGTTGCCGTCGAGCTCGGTGCGCTGGATTTCAGTCCTGCCAAACGGCTCGAGCGCCGCCGCCACGCGGTTTGCCTGCGCCGCATTGTCAAAGGAGCCGGCGGCCACATAATCGGAGGCCGGCGTCTGTTCCTGGCCGTTCGACTTCTTCCACGACTGCAGGATGTCGGCCGGCGACATGCCGCTGCCGTCGAGGGCGGCAAAGACGTCGGCGCTATTGACGCGCTCATCCGCGTAGGACAGCGACGCCATGGCAAAAGGCGAGTTCGGCGGCAGCCTGAACTGCGGCCGCTCCGGCACGATCGGCCCGAAATCCGGCAGCACGACTTCGCTGGCGCCCTGCGCCTGCCCTGACATCGCCGGTTGCGCGGCAGGCTGCTCCGACAGACCCGACTGCGTGGCAAAAGCCTGCCCAGAACTGGTCAGCTGGCCGGGGAACGGCACGGCCGCTGGAGGTGCATCGCTCATCGACAGGCTGGGCGACGGGCCGTTCATGGCCACCATCACGCCCGTCGGCAGGCCGTCGGACGGATCGGGCCGCCTGCTGCCGGGACGGTAGGAAGCCATCAGATACTGGTCGTCATTGCCGTCGAGAGGCGCCCGGCCGACATATTCGACCTTCACCCTTGCCGTGCCGACCTTGCCATAGTCGAGCATTTGCGCGGCACGTTCCGAGACGTCGATGATGCGGCCCTCATGGTATGGGCCGCGGTCGTTGACGCGCACGATGATCGAACTGCCAGTCTCGAGATTGGTGACGCGGGCATAGCTCGGCAGCGGCATGGTCGGGTGCGCCGCCGTCAGTTGCATCGTGTCATAGACTTCGCCGTTGGCGGTCAGCCGGCCGTGGAAGGCATCGCCATACCAGGAAGCCAGGCCAACCTTGGCATATTTCTTATCCTCCTTGGGATAGTACCACTTGCCACGCACCTGGTACGGCTTGCCGAGTTGGTCGCGGCCGCCGCCGCGCCGCATGAAGGCAACGCGCGGGCTCGCCTTCACGCCATATTCGGATTCGGCGAAATACTCCTTGGAACGCGGTCGCTTGTCGACCATGCCTTTCGGTTGCGGCGTCGACGTACAGCCGGCAAGCAGCACCGCCGAGAGGGCGCACAGCACGAAGGCAGGAGCGCGACGAAGACGCGGGCGCGCCGAAGTCTGCATGTTTTCGATTGTCCCCTACAGTCTCGCCGCCATCAATCGGAGCCAAGCGCCCCCGAATGCAGCAACACCTTGATCCCCAATATCTTTGTGCACAGGAAATGTTTATTACGATGTTAATCGATTACGGCCGGAACCGGGCGAGATTATGGCGGGGAAAAAACTGCCAGAGGGTGAGCCTTGCGTGGATGAGCGCCGGATGGAGGGGCAGCTTTTTGGAGGGGGACTTCCATTTCCAACCGGCGCTCACAGCGCTGGAATTGCCCGCGCCAACCAGGAGTTTAGCATGGGCGTCCGCAAGGCCTGCCTAGATCGAAGGGATGAACTCGGTTCATCCATATGAGCAGTGGTTTCACGGATCAGTTGGGAGACGCTTTCGCGCCTAGCCGGAGGCGTTGCCGTCGGACTGGACAAGAAGACGCCCACCACGTTTTCCGTAGCGGGCGCTAGTTCGGGAGGAAGTGAGAGACGCTTGCGGTCTGGGTCGTCCCCTTGCCCGCTAAGGACGGTACGCCTCGTTTGGCTGGATAATAAGCGCGCTAAGGTTGAGCCGCCGCATATTCTGGTTGCGTGACATTTTCGCCACAGACATAAAAATGCCCGGCCAACCGGGCAGCCGGGCAATGCATCGTCTGTCCCGACCGCAGGAAGGCACGTCGCGGTGGTTGACGCAGCCCTGACCGCCGCACTACAGCAATGAAGCGCGAGCCGGTCGCAAATGCCTCGGCGTCAATTTGGCGCCGACCATTGAAAATTGACCGATAGCGACGATCGTAAGTGGTTGAATGACTATGATGGAGGGATGGCCGAGCGGTTTAAGGCACCGGTCTTGAAAACCGGCGTGGGCGCAAGCTCACCGTGGGTTCGAATCCCACTCCCTCCGCCACAGTCCTAACCCCATCGGCATATCATCTCCTGCGCGGCGACCGTTTCGCTGTGGACGGCCATCTGCGCCAATCCTGCTTTGCGTTATTGGTCCGGCGAGCCTTGGGTGCGTCCCGTGCCCATCCGATTGTCCTGCAAGATCCTGCCGAAGGAACGAGATGCCTGTTTTCGCGTTGTGCGCCATGTCTCTCGAAGACCACATCAGTATGGCGCAGCGTCATGTTCGACATGGCGAGCGGCACATCGCGCGTCAGCACGAGCGGATTGCCCGCTTGAGAACCAACAGGCTGCCGACAGTGGATGCGTTGAGGTTCCTGAGCCTGTTGGAAGAGGTTCATGCTTTGCAGCGGGAGCACCTGTCCCGACTGCTGTCGAAATCGGTCGGATCCAAACCAGTCTCGGAGCTTTCGGCGAAGACGCAGGTGGCAAAGGGCGGGAGAGACGTGATTTCCATTCCGGACCCCATCGTCCGGCTCGCGCTGGAGCTCGAACAAGAGCTTAACAACGTCAAATTGAAGTGGCTGACCGCCAAGCCTCCGAAGGGCAAGCTTCACTAGCTGGCTACGGCAGGTTGGCGGCTCTGCCGCATCCTTTCGTGCGCTGAGGCCCCTTTAGGCTGCTTTGGCATCATCTTCTTGATATGTACCGGCCATATCAGCACAAGCGTATATTTATCGGCAGCCGGTGCTGTGTCTCGCCCCCGAGCCCACCGGTCAGGCCCGGCGTTTGCTGGCCTACCCCGCCAGCCTGCTGGGCCGCCCCGCGTCAGGGCACATGGCGTCCAAGGTTTCTTGTCCGGACCGATCTCAGGAGCGCACCAGACTCATGACCTCACGGGTCAGCGGCTTGCGCCCCTCAGCCGCACGTTGCCGGGCGGGGGGCGGACACACCGCTGGCGGACAGCCGACACAAAGCGGCGGTACGCCGGCAAAATTCTATTAGCTTTAACTAATTGTAGACCCGCGCTGTCCTATTCTGGGACAGCGCGGGTAGCGCCCACTCCCGCGCCGGCGGCTCCGGCAGGCCCAGCACCCCCCGCCCTCTGTCGGGGCCGCCACCTGGCTTGTTTTATACCAGCAATGGTTGAATCAACCGTTACCACACGTGCCTACCAACGAGCTTTCGTGATCATTAAATTTTGATGGATCGGAGGAATTCCCATCTCACCAGAACTGATCTAGTCTTGCAGGTCGAAGAAATCGCGGGTGGCAACCTATGGAAGCGATGTTCGATGACCTTGCGGCTGCTGTCAGGCAGCCCCGAGCAGATATTTATACGGCTGTGCGCGCGTTCGCCCTGGACTTCGCCAGCAAGCTCTTTTTAGGAGTCGCCGTGGGGGTTGGCATCGGTATCGGGCTAGCTATCGCTCGCTAAGTCACCAGGAAAGTACCGGCGGCTGCGCAAGGTCCGCGTGGCTCGCCCTGCTATCCGCTTGCTGTAGTATACCGCGATCGGTGTAGGGTCACCCACTATATTGGCAATAGCCTCCAATCTGACGCGAACTTACCATTGGACGTTTTCGGGCGCCGTGGGGAGTTCCAATGCGCATGATTCTTGCTCTGGCCGCGCTCACGGCCTGTTTCTCCGTATGGGATCATCTTGCAAACCACGGAACCTATAGCGCTACCCTGCAGCGAAACATTTTTGGTAAAGTGCTTTCGGGCTAACGGCCTTCCCACCGGGGCCGGTTTCCATCGTCAGGCACGTCGACACAGTTTTTATGTTCGCTTGCTCAGTTAAATGCTCTGCGCCCTTTCGCGTTAATCCAAGCAGCAGTCGGCCCGACAATTCCGCCGGAAGGTCGAAAAATACATCATAGACCATCCATTGGTCACACGGATCCGGCAAGCAGGTAAACCTCATCGCTGACGGTTCTTCGTTTTAGTATTCCCACGCAAATCTGTTCGGCGGCTGAGCCTGCGAAACCGGGCAGGATTGTGCTCCAGCACTTTCAAGGAACAATAGTGCTGCCCGACGAGGAGAAAAAGAGGCTCTAGAGTCCCTGCTGTATACGACGCAAGTCTGACAGGCTGCTTGACAGTTCTTCGGCAGCGGAGATCGTTTCATCGCGGAACCCCCGGAACAAAGGCAGTAGCCCAGTCGCCGACGCCCGAGATTGGCCTGAGCCCAAGGCTGGCCCGGCCGGCCCGGCACCCATGTCACAAGCGCGTGCGTTTGGTTGATTTCTCAGACAGAATATGCTGCTTGTCGCGCCCATGAAAAAGCTCTGCCTGATGGTTCTGGCGCCTCTGGCGCTGGCCTGGCCGGCCAAGGCGATGGACAACGCACTTCGTGCCGGCCTGCTGAAACTCGATCCGCAGACTCGTCTCGAACAGCGTTGCGACGCCGAGGTGCTCGACCGGATCAGCCACGACGATCGCAAATTCAAGGCCGACCGTGTGGTGGCTTATGCCTTCGCCACGCCCCAGATGAGCGCCGACGCGATCAGGAGCCCCGGCGCCGCCTTTCGCAGCAAGGGTCAATGGTTCCGGCTGAAGTTCAAGTGCCAGACCGCGCCCGACCATATGCAGGTGCTGCAGTTGCTCTACAAGATCGGTGACGAGATCCCGGAAACCGACTGGGCAAAATACAACCTTTACGATTGACCGACTGCCGCGGTCGGCTGCGCGCAAACCGGCCTTTCGAGTGCAAACTCATTTGAACCCAATGGAACCAGACGAGCGGCAACCGCTTGTTTCGTGAGTTCTCTTGACGTGCAGGAACCATGCACGTAGAGCAATTCCAGGAAAAAGCGCGCAGCTGTTTTTCCCGCTGGAATTGCGTGGAAACAAAGACTTAGAACGCGATCGCATCAAACGGTGAATCGCTCCGGCGTTAGAACATTCGAAGATCGACATTCCGCAAACAGGAAGGCTCCAGACGATGGATATTTTCAGCGCCGCAAGCCTGACTGCCCTTGTCCAGGTCATCGCGATCGACCTGGTGCTTGCGGGCGACAATGCCATCGTCATTGGACTGGCGGCCGCCGGCCTGCCGACGGAGCAGCGCAAAAAAGCCATTCTGATCGGCGTGGTGGCAGCGACGGTGCTGCGCATCCTGTTCGCGGCGGTTACCGTCAAGCTGCTTGCAATCGTCGGACTGTTGCTCGCCGGTGGCATCCTCCTGTTATGGGTATGCTGGAAGATGTATCGCGAGCTGCGCACCTCCCATGCCGACGAGCACGAGGCGACGGAGGCGCTCGCCAATTCCGATCTCGACAGCGACAAGGCGGTTGCCGGCAAGGCGCCGCGCAAGACGCTTGGCCAGGCGGCGCTGCAGATCGTCGTCGCAGACGTGTCGATGTCGCTGGACAACGTGCTGGCCGTCGCCGGCGCCGCGCGTGATCATTTCTGGGTGCTGATCGTCGGCCTCGTGCTGTCGATCGGCTTGATGGGCCTTGCCGCCAGCTTCATTGCGCGGCTGCTGCACCGTTACCGCTGGATTGCCTATATCGGCCTGCTGATCATCCTCTATGTCGCGCTCGACATGGTCTACAGGGGCGCGATGGAAATCTGGCCGCACGTCAACAACGCGGTGAGTTGACTGCCGCCACCTGACGCGGGTTGGGCCGGCCGGTGATCTGGGTCCTGGCATTGCGTTTTGCCGCAGCAAGGACCAGCCCATACCAATGCCGCAATTAGTGTGGTATGGCGCCGCCGATCCCGAAAAACCTGGAAAAGCTTATGTCTGCCCCTCGTGTCAGTTTCGTCAGCCTTGGATGCCCGAAGGCGCTCGTCGATTCCGAGCGCATCATCACGCGGCTCCGCGCTGAAGGCTACGAGATCGCCCGCAAGCATGATGGCGCCGACCTCGTTGTCGTCAACACATGCGGCTTTCTCGACTCCGCGCGCGACGAGTCGCTCGACGCGATCGGCTCCGCCCTTTCCGAAAACGGTCGCGTCATCGTCACCGGCTGCCTCGGCGCCGAGCCGGAAGTCATTCGCGAGAAGCATCCCAATGTGCTGGCGATCACCGGCCCGCAGGCCTATGAGAGCGTGATGGCGGCGGTGCATGAGGCGGCTCCCCCCAGTCATGATCCCTACATCGATCTTCTGCCGCCCCAGGGCGTGAAGCTGACGCCGCGGCATTACGCCTATCTGAAGATTTCCGAAGGCTGCAACAATCGCTGCACCTTCTGCATCATCCCGGCGCTGCGCGGCGACCTCGTGTCGCGCCCGGCGGCCGACGTGTTGCGCGAGGCCGAAAAGCTCGCCAAGGCCGGCGTCAAGGAGATCCTCGTCATCTCGCAGGACACCAGCGCCTATGGCATCGACATCAAATACCAGACGAGCATGTTCGGCGACCGCGAGGTGCGAGCGAAGTTCCTCGACCTTGCAGAGGAGCTCGGCAAGCTCGGCATCTGGGTTCGCATGCACTATGTGTACCCCTACCCGCATGTTGCCGACGTCATTCCGCTGATGGCCGAGGGAAAGATCCTTCCCTATCTGGACATCCCCTTCCAGCACGCCTCGCCGCAGGTGCTGAAGAACATGCGCCGTCCCGCTCATGGCGAAAAGACGCTGGAGCGGATCCGCGGTTGGCGCGAGGTCTGCCCGGATCTCGCCATCCGCTCCACCTTCATCGTCGGTTTCCCCGGCGAGACGGAAGACGACTTCCAGATGCTGCTCGACTGGCTGGACGAGGCGAAGATCGATCGCGCCGGCTGCTTCAAATATGAGCCGGTCAAGGGCGCGCGCTCCAACGACCTCGGCCTGGAACAAGTGCCGCATGAGATCAAGGAAGCCCGCTGGCACCGCTTCATGCAGCGCCAGCAGAAGATCTCGGCGACGCAACTGGCCAGGAAGGTCGGCAAGCGGCTGCCGGTGCTGATCGACGAGGCGCATGGCACCTCGGCCAAGGGCCGCACCAAATATGACGCCCCCGAGATCGACGGCTCCGTGCATATCCAGTCGCGCCGGCCGCTGCGCGCCGGCGAGATCGTCACGGTCAAGGTCGAGCGCGCCGACGCCTACGATCTCTACGGCTCGGCCGTTTGACAAGCGGATTGACTGAAAATGAAAGGGCGCCGGTGGGGCGCCCTTTTTGTTTTGATGCCAGGCTGCTGTTTACTGCGGCAGCTTGTCGTCGATGCCCTTGACGTAGAAATTCATGCCGAGCAGCGTGGCGTCGTCGGCGACCTCGCCGTCCTTCAGCCAGGGCGAGCCGTCCTGCTTCGCCACCGGGCCGGTGAAGGGGTTCCAGCCATCGGCGATCTTCTTGGTGGTCGCCTCCGCCATTGCCTTCACGTCGTCAGGCATGTTGGTGAAGGGCGCGAGCTTGACGGCGCCATCCTTGATGCCAAGCCACACATTGTCCGGCTTCCATGTGCCGTCGAGGGCAGCCTGCACGCGGCTGATGTAATACGGGCCCCACTCGTCGGTGAGCGAGGTCAGCTGCGCGTTCGGCGCGAATTTGATCATGTCCGACGACTGGCCGAACCCATGCAGCTTCCGCTCCTCGGCGACCTGCAGGGGGGCGGTCGAGTCGGTGTGCTGGACGATGATGTCGGCGCCCTGGTCGAACAGCGCCTTGGCGGCGTCGGCTTCCTTGCCCGGATCGAACCAGGTATTGACCCACACGATCTTCACCTTGAAGTTCGGATTGATCGACTGCGCGCCGAGCATGAAGGAGTTGATGCCCATCACCACTTCCGGGATCGGGAAGGAGACGATATAGCCGGCAAGACCCTTCTTCGATTCCTTGGCCGCGATCTGGCCGAGCACATAGCGGCCTTCATAGAAGCGCGCGTTGTAAATGCCGAGATTGTCGCCGGTCTTGTAGCCGGTTGCGTGCTCGAACATCACCTTCGGGAACTTCTTGGCGACCTTAACCTCGGCGTCCATGAAGCCGAACGATGTGCCGAAGATGATCTTGCATTTCTCCCGCGCCAGGCGCTCAAAGGCGCGGTCGGCGTCCGGGCCTTCCGAGACGTTCTCGAGATAGGCGGTCTCGACCTTGTCGCCGAGCGCTTTCTCCACCTCGAGGCGACCCTGGTCGTGCTGATAGGAATAGCCGAAGTCGCCGATCGGCCCCGTGTAAACCCAGCAGGCCTTCAGCTTGTCGGCCGCCTCGGCGGTTGCCGCCAGCGACAGGGCCGCGGCCGTGGTCATCAGCGCAATAAGCAGTTTCTTCATCGTGTTACCTCTCTGAGTTAAGCCTTGGAGCTTCCCGTCTTTTTGTTGTCGTCAACGATCCGGAACAAATGGCTGCCCCAACGAAGCCGGCGTGTTCATCATCGTCAGCCGCTTGTTCCGCGAGATTAGAACGAGAACCACGATGGTTGCCAGATAGGGCAGCGAAGAAAGAAACTGCGAGGGCACAGGAATGCCGAAAGCCTGTGCATGAAGCTGGCCGATCCACACCGCGCCGAAGATGTAAGCGCCGGCCAGCACCCGCCACGGACGCCAGGACGCAAAGACCACCAGCGCCAGCGCGATCCAGCCGCGTCCCGCGCTCATGTTCTCGACCCATTGCGGCGTGTAGACGAGCGACAGGTGGCCGCCGGCAAGCCCGGCGCAAGCGCCGCCGAAGATCACGGCGAGGTAACGGTAGCGGATGACCTTGATGCCGAGCGCATGCGCCGACACGTGGCTGTCGCCGATCGAGCGCAGCGTCAGGCCAGTGCGCGTCCTGAACAGAAACCACATCACGGCGGCGGTGAGCCCGATCGAGACGTAGAACAACGGATCCTGGCCGAAGATCAGCTTGCCGACGACCGGTATCGAGCTCAGGCCGGGGATGTCGAGGTTCGGCAGCCTGACGCCAGGCTGGCCGACGAAGCTGGTGCCGATCATGCCGGAGAGGCCAAGCCCGAGCAGCGTAAGCGACAGGCCGGTCGCCACCTGGTTGGTCGCCAGGGAAAGCGTCATGACGGCGAAGAGCAGCGAAAACAGCGCGCCGACGACGATTGCGGCAAGCAGCCCGATCCAGGGAGATCCGGTAAGATAGCCCGCGCCGAAGCCGCCGACGGCGCCCATGATCATCATGCCCTCGACGCCGAGGTTGAGCACGCCGGAGCGTTCCACCACCAGCTCGCCGATCGCCGCGATCAAGAGCGGCGTCGCCGCGGTCGCGATGGTCAAAAGGATGTTGACGGTGATGTCCATCAGCGTGCCTCCTCCAGCTTGGGCGCGGCCTCGAGTTGTGGCGCGGCAAAGCCGATCAGACGAATGCGATAATGAATGAGCGTGTCGCAGCCGAGCACGAAGAACAAAAGCATGCCCTGGAACACGCGCGCCACCTTGTCGGAGATGCCGAGCGCGCTCTGCACCGCCTCTCCGCCGAGATAGGTCAGCGCCAGCACCAGGCCTGCCGCGACGATGCCGAGCGGATTGAGCCGCCCGAGGAAGGCGACGATGATGGCGGTGAAGCCATAGCCGGGCGAGATCACCGGCTGTAGCTGGCCGATGGCGCCTGAGACTTCCGAGATACCGGCAAGGCCAGCCAATGCACCGGACAGCAGGAAAGTAAAGAAGACCATCTTGCTGAGGCCGAAGCCGGCGAAGCGCCCTGCCCTCGGGCTCGAGCCCAGCACGCGGACCTCGAAACCTTTCAGCATGCGGCTCATCATCAGCCAGACCGTGACAGCGGCGACCAGCGCGAAGACGAAGCCCCAATTGGCGCGGCCGGCATCCGGCATCAATTCCGGCAGGACGGCCGAGTCGCCGAACTGGATGGTCTGCGGGAAGCCGTGGCCCTGCGGGTCGCGCCACGGTCCGCGCACCAGCCAGTCGAGGAAAAGCTGCGCCACATAGACCAGCATCAGGCTGGTCAGGATCTCGTTGGTGCTGAAGCGGGTTTTCAGCAGCGCCGGGATGGCCGCATAGAGGGCGCCGCCGACCATGCCCAGCAAGAGCATCAGCGGCAGCACCAGCGGACCTTCGAATTCGGGGAACAGCACCGGGATGATCGAGCCGAAGATGCCGCCCAGAATGAACTGGCCTTCGGCGCCGATGTTCCAGATGTTGGCCTTGTAGCAAACCGACAGGCCGACGGCGATCAGGATCAGCGGCGCCGCCTTGATGGCCAGTTCATGCAGCTGCCAGACCTCGCTGATCGGCTGAACAAAGTAGACCTTGAACGCATTGAGCGGATTGACGCCGAGCAACGCGAACATGATGGCGCCGGCAATCATCGTCAGCGCGAAGGCGATGAAGGGCGAGAGCACCGAAAACAGCGCCGAGCGCTGCGGGCGTTTGACCAGTTCGAGGCGCATCATGCCGTCTCCATCCTGTGTTCGGCGTGGCCGGGCTCGGCCCCGCCCATCAACAGGCCAATCCTCTCGAAGGTGGCTTCGGCGATCGGCAGCGGCGCGGACAATTCGCCGTTGTGCATGACCGCGATCGCGTCCGATAGCTCGAACAATTCGTCGAGGTCCTGGCTGATGACCAGAACCGCCGAGCCGCTGCGGGCAAGCTCGATCAGCGCCTGGCGGATATGGGCGGCGGCACCGGCGTCGACGCCCCAGGTCGGCTGGTTGACGACCATCACGCTCGGCTTGCGGTCGAGCTCGCGGCCGACGATGAACTTCTGCAGATTGCCGCCGGACAGCGCCGCGGCCTCCGGATCGGGAGCGCTCTTGCGCACGTCCATCGCGGCAATGATGCGCTGGGCGGCACTGTAGACGGAACCGTTCCTGACCATGCCGCCGGAGCCGACGAAGGACTTGCCGTCGGTGGCATGGCGCGACAGCAAAAGGTTCTCCGAAAGCTTCATCCGCGGCGCCGCGCCGTGACCGAGCCGTTCCTCCGGCACAAAGGCGGCGCCCATCAGCCGCCGGCCGGTGATCGACACGCCGCCCGCATCCTTGCCGCGGATGCGCACGGAACCGGGATCCTGCTGCAGCACCTCGCCGGAGACGGATTCGAAAAACTCGCCCTGGCCGTTGCCGGCGACACCGGCGATGCCGATCACCTCGCCGGCGCGTACCGAAAGATTGATGTTCTTGAGCGGAATGGCGAACGGCGTCGCGGGCTTGCGGGTAAGCCCGTGGATCTCCAGCAATGCCGGCGCGGTCTCGATGCCCTTGGCCGGCGCGCGCACCACTGCCTTGACCTCATTGCCGACCATCATGCGGGCTAGCGACGCGGCCGTCTCCTGGCGCGGGTTGCAGTGGCCGACGACCTTGCCGTGGCGCAGCACCGTGGCGCGATCGCAGATGCGTTTGACCTCTTCCAGCCGGTGCGAGATGTAAAGGATCGACTTGCCCTCAGCGCGAAGCCGCTCCAGCGTTTCGAACAGCTTGTCGGCTTCCTGAGGCGTCAGCACCGAAGTCGGCTCGTCGAGGATGATGAGTTGGGGCGTCTGTAAGAGGCAACGGATGATCTCGATGCGCTGGCGCTCGCCAACGGAAAGATCGCCGACCAGCGATTCCGGATCGAGCGGCAGGCCGTAGCTGTAGGAGAGCGCCCGCGCCTTCGCGGCAATCGCGCTGATCGGCGAGCCGTCGTTCAGCGAAAGCGCGATGTTCTCGGCCGCCGTCAGCGCTTCGAACAGCGAGAAATGCTGGAAGACCATGCCGATGCCAAGCTTCTTGGCGAGGCCGGGGCTGGTGATCCTGACGGCTTGGCCGTTCCAGAAAATTTCACCCGAATTCGGTTCCAGCGAGCCGAACAGCATCTTCACCAGCGTCGACTTGCCGGCGCCGTTCTCGCCGAGCAGGGCGTGGATCTCGCCCTTCGCGATGTTGAGGTCGATATGGTTGCACGCCGCCAGCGTGCCGAAAATCTTCGTAAGGCCACGAACCTCCAGCAGGTTCGCCCTGTCATGATTTGCACTCACAGTGCCTCCCATCCAGTTACCCGGATATGTTCTGTGTTCCCGCTGGTATCGTATGCGCGGCCGGCTTCGGTCGGAAAGCGGCACGCAACTTGAAAGAGCTTCAAGAATTCCAGCGGAAACTCAAGGGGTAAGATAGGCCTGTTCAGGGCAAGAGGGAAACCAGTAAGCTTGTCGGGGAAACCACTGCCTTGAGGCGCGGCAAGGCGCTGAAAAACAAGGCAGGCGGGTTAGGGGATGAGGATGGTTGTGCCCGTCGTCTTGCGGCCCTCGAGATCGGACTGCGCTTGTGCCGCGTCCTTCAGCGCGTAGCGCTGGTTGATCTTAACCTCGACGGCGCCGCTCAGCACTACCTCGAACAGCGCTTGCGCCGAGGCCACAAGGTCCTCGCGTTTGGCGTTGTAGACGAAGATTGTCGGGCGGGTCGCATAGAGCGAGCCTTTCTGCGCCAGAAGCGACATCGGGAAAGGCGGGATCGGCCCGGACGACTGGCCGAAGCTGACAAACATGCCAAGCGGCCTCAGGCAGTCGAGCGAAGCGGGAAAAGTGTCGTTGCCGACGGAATCATAGACGACGTCGCACTTTTTGCCGCCGGTGATGGCGGCGACGCCGGCGACGAAATCCTGCTCCTTGTAATTGATGACATGGTCGAAGCCATGTGCCTTGGCGAGCTCGACCTTGTCGACGGAGCTCGCCGTGCCGATCACCGTCGCGCCGAGATGCTTTGCCCATTGGCCCAGGATCAGGCCGACACCGCCGGCCGCGGCATGGTAGAGGATCGTGTCGCCCGCCTTCACCTTATAGGTGCGGCGCAGCAGATATTCGGCCGTCATGCCTTTCAGCATCATGGCCGCCGCCTGCTCGTCGCTGATGCCGTCCGGCACCTTGACCACGCGGTCGGCGGCGATCACGCGTTCTTCCGAATAGGCGCCGACATTGACGGCATAGGCGATGCGATCACCGGGCCTCAGCCAGTCGACGCCGACGCCAACGGCCAGCACCACACCCGCCGCTTCGCCGCCCGGAATCAGCGGAAACCCGCCCGGCGGCGGGTAGAGGCCCGAGCGATGGTAGACGTCGATGAAGTTGAGGCCGATCGCGGTATGCCTGATCAGAATCTGCCCGGCGCCCGGCTGGCCGGGATCCGAATCCTCATAGGTCAGGACCTCGGGGCCGCCATGGGCGTGAATGCGGATCGCTTTGGACATTGCTCAACTTTCTCGGAAAAGGACGGAAGCTGGATATCGAGTCAGGATTTCCTGGCGCCAAGATTGGGGAACATCTGCATGATGCCCCCGATGCAGGCGAGATAGAGGCCGGTTACCGTAATGCCGGCCTTGGTGAAGATACTGACCTGCTCGCTCAGAACCCCGATCTTGTCATAGAACGAGGCAAGTGCGGCCTGTGCCAATGCAAGCGCGCCGAAGGCGCACCATAACAGCGTCATGCCGAGATTGGCCGGCCTGAGCCGCACCACCCGTACCGGGTGGATGAAGTTGATCGGCAGGAAGGTGAGAATACCGGCGACCACGACCACGGCGAAGGAAACCCACTGCCCCGGCTCGATGACAAAGAGCGTGAACACCACCATGTTCCAGACGACCGGGAACCCCTTGAAGAAGTTCTCCTTCGTCTTCATGCCGGTGTCGGCGTAGTAGATCGCGCTGGAGACGACGATGATCGCCGCCGACAGGAACGACAGGTTCTCGCCCATCAAGCCGCGCTGGTAGAGCGCGAAGGCCGGAATAAGCACGTAGGTCACGTAGTCGATGATGTTGTCGAGCAGCTCGCCCGACCATGTCGGCAGGATCTCCTTGACTTCGAGTTTCCTAGCGATCGGGCCGTCGATGCCGTCGACGAAGAGCGCCAGCCCCAGCCACCAGAACATTGCCGTCCAGCGTCCCTCGCTCGCCGCCACCAGCGAGAGGAAGGCGAGGAACGAGCCGGACGCAGTCAGCAGGTGCACGGAGAACGCCCGCGCCTGCGGCCACGTCACTTTCTTCTTCGGCCGCGGAATCCGCTCCGCGATTTTCTTGGCCGCATTCCGGGCCGCTGTGTTCTTGCTCACGGGCCTCGCCAATCCAGCTTACATATCTCGGCCGAACGGCCGGCGAAATTCCAATTGCGGCCGAAGGCGCGCATCTTGCTCTTGTCGGACTTCGCCACGATGATTTCCGGTGCGATCCAGTATTCGGAATTGGTAATGACGGTGTCTTTATCGCGGTCCTTGCCGGGTATCGGCGTCACCGCGCCGTCGATAATCCGCGGTATCTGGAAAACGCGCGTCCTGTCACGCGTCTCATAGGTGATCGGCACCTGTTCCACGCCAAGGAAGTTTCCAACCAGAATCGACAGCAGCGAAGTGGTCCCGCCCGCCTTGCCGGTGAAGATTTTTGTCAGGGCTTTCACGGCATAGATGGAGGCGCGCTTGTCGATGAACAGGCCGGCGCTCCAGTTGCCGCGGCTCATATAGCCCGGGATTTCCATGACCAGACCAAGATTAAGGCCGGAAAGATCGACCTCGCCGAAATGGCCGGCGTCGATGCGGAACCCGGCCCACGTCTGGCAATAGCCTTCGGTCGGCGGATGGCTGCCGAGCGACAGAACGCAGGGGCAGAAAACCGTGCAATTGCAGGAGAGTACCAGCTCTCCCTTCATCGCCCAGCTCTGATCGGCCATCGAAATCTCCCTCACGCGGAAACTAATAGCAGGGCGGCGGCCCACACAAGCAGTATCGCACCGGAAACCTGGCTGGCCACCCTGCCCGCGGTCTGTTTTTCGATCAAAGCGAACAGGCTGATCAGCGCCATCCAGAAGATGTTCATCGCGCCCACGGCGAACATGACCAGCATCAGCGCCCAGCAACAGCCGAGACACCAGACGCCCTGCTCCACTCCCAGGCGAAAGACACGCCCCGGCTTCGCGCTCCAGTTGGCAAACAGGATCGAGAACGGGTTGCGGCATCTCTTGAGGCACGCCTGCTTTAAGCCGCTGAACTGATAGAGGCCGGCGATCGCCAAGGCGGCGGCCCCGGCAATCCCGACGACGGGATCGAGCACCTGTCCCGCGGCGGCAAAGCCATAGATTATGAGCGTCAGCGCGGCGAAGGGCACTGAGGCGGCAAGCCAGGTCGCGAGAAATCCCATCACCAGAATCAGCGGATGGACGACGGGCTCGCCCTTGATCCGGGCGGTATCGGCAATCTCGCAATAGGTGCGGATCATCGGCGCCGCCGAGGGCAGCATCGTCGCCACCGCCATTATGAACCACATCAGGACGAGCGCCGACGCCGCCAACGAGCCTGAAAGCGGCGCCGGCGCAAGGCACAAAGCGAAGAAACGGTCGAGGAAATCCGGCAGCGGCAATGGCGGCAGGTTCTTCAGCAGCGCATCGCCCGGAGCGCCGCCGGCAACGCGGCTTTCGGCGCCGCGAATAGCCATGGCAGCGAGGATCCACCAGGCAAGCACGACGCCCGCACCGATAGTGAGCATCACGGCAAGGCGGGGGCTGCGCGCCAGTCCCGCCGTGGCGCGGCCGGCGCGGTCGAGATGGCGGAAATCGTGCTCCTGGGCGCTCATGCCAATCGAATGGGCCGAATCGCCGCGTTGATCAAGTCCGCCGATCTGCCCTATACCGCATGCAGGCCGACGGGCCGCCATCAACATGGAAGCCTGGCGTGGAGCAGAGTGACAAAGCCCGAATATTGATCGCCGGCAGCGGCCCGGCCGGCCTGATCGCGGCACTCGGCTTTGCCGAGGCAGGCTTTGCCGTGACGTTGGCTGGCCCCGAGGCCGCCGGCGGCGATGGCCGCACCACCGCCCTTATGAACCCTGCTCTCAAGGTGCTCGACCGCCTGGGCGTGCTGGCCGAACTCAGACCGCAGGCGGCGCCGCTGAAAATGATGCGCATCGTCGACGCAACACGCCGGCTGATCCGCAGCCCGACCGTCACCTTCCGCGCCAGCGAAATCGGCGAGGAGCAGTTCGGGCTCAACCTGCCGAACAAAATCCTGATCCCGGTGCTTGCCAAGAAGGTCGCCGCAAATCCCGGCATCGAGTGGCGAAAGTCGATGGTCGATGCCTGGCGGCTCGACGCCGACCACGCACATGCGAGCCTTGCCGATGGCAGTGAGGTCTCGGCATCGCTGGCGGTTGCCGCCGACGGGCGCCTGTCGCCGGCGCGCGAGGCCGCCGGCATCAAAGCCTCCGCCCGACCCTATCCTCAGTCGGCGCTCGTTCTCAATTTCAGCCATCGCAGCGAGCATGGCTTCATCTCGACCGAATTCCATACCGAGACCGGGCCGTTCACGCAGGTGCCGCTGCCGGGCAAGCGCTCCAGTCTCGTCTGGGTGGTGAAGCCGGAAACGGCACAGGAACTGGCCGCGCTCGACGATGCCACGCTGTCTGTTCGGGTCGAAGAGCAAATGCAGTCCATGCTCGGCCGGGTCTCGGTCGAGCCCGGCCGCCAAGTCTACCCGCTTTCGGCGGCCTCGCCCGGTCGGTTCGCGCAAAACCGTGTGGCGCTTGTCGGCGAGGCTGCTCATGTCTTCCCGCCGATCGGGGCACAAGGCCTCAATCTCGGCATCAGGGATATCGACGATCTAATTGGAATCGCCAGCGAAAATCGCGACGATCCCGGGTCGAGGCTGAGCCTTGCCGCCTACGACACGCGGCGCCGTCCGGACATCCTGGCGCGCAGCAGTGCGGTGAACTTGCTCAACATGTCGCTGCTATCCGACATGCTCCCGGCGCAGCTTGCGCGCAGCGCCGGCCTCAACGTGCTGGGCAGCTTCGCGCCGCTGCGCGCCTTCTTCATGCGCGAAGGCCTGCGGCCGGGAAGCGGGTTTCGGGCGCTCGCCGGCGGCTTCAGGAAACAGGCCGCGCGCTGAGGCACATTTGCAAACTACCGCTTTCGGCCGAGGATTGCGCCTGCTGATAGGTAGCTTGGTGGCCAGGGCGTCGGTAAAGCATTGCATTGGAGCAACGTCTGCGCCAAATCGTACCAAGCCGAAAGTCGGGGTCGATTTTTGAGCGCGTGACGTGTAGATTCAAGACCTTAGGCGCCCTGTGCGCGCAAGCCGCTGCGGCGCCTCGGGACCGAAGTGGTGAGTGCGATGAAGACGGCCAAATTCGCGATCGGACAAGTTGTTCGCCACCGGCTGTTTCCGTTCCGTGGCGTGATCTTCGACGTCGATCCGCAATTCGCCAACACCGAAGAATGGTATGAAGCGATCCCGGCGGACATGCGTCCAAGCAAGGACCAGCCTTTCTATCACCTTCTCGCCGAGAACTCCGAGACAGAGTACATCGCTTATGTATCGGAGCAGAACCTGCTCGAGGATCGGTCGGGCGAGCCGGTGCGGCACCCGCAGATCGGCGAGATGTTCGACAAGCTGCCCGACGGGCGCTACGAGCCGAAAGGTCACTCGAAACACTGACGGCTGGACAAGCGACAACAAAAAAGCGGGGCGCCTGCCCCGCTTTTTGCATGCTGGAGAAACGCTCCAACAATCAGTTGGCGGTCTTCGCCTTGTCCTGCTCTTCCTTAAGCTTCTTGGCGAAGTCCTGGTTGTTCTTGGCGACGAAGTCCTGCAGCTTCTTTTGGCGGTCCTCGATGTCCGACTGCTGCAGCGGCGGGCCGTCATAGGCGCCGCTGAAGCCCGTCAGCGCAACCTTTATCGGGTTCGGCTGGTTCTGGAAATTGACCGAGGTGAGCGTGATCTGCTGGCCCTTCTTGAAAGACGCGACAAGCTGGTCGGTCAGCGGCACTTCGGCCACGCAGCGATCCGGGAAGCAGATCACATAGTCGAGCTTCTGCGCCTTGCCGGAATCGATCTGCAGGCCGATGCCCGGAGGAACGAGACGGCCGGTCGGCACCGTCACCTGGAACACCTTACGGTTCACTTTGCCCTTGAGCTCGATCAGGCTGACGCCGGTGACGAGCTGGCCATTGCCGGCGGTGACGATGTTCTGCACGTTGCAGATATCGACGTCTTCCTGCTTGGTGCAGGCCTTGAACCAGCCCTGCGGAATCTGCGGCGGCTGCTGGGCGGAAGCGGTGAAAAGCCCGGCGCCCAGAACGCCGACCACGCCTGCGGCCAGCACCGAAAGGCGATACGCGTTGCTCGTCATATGGTGCACTTTCCTCTCAAATGATCCCGGGGACCGGCTTCTTCCTGCCGTGTGGTCCCGCTACCTGTTGCCCAAATGAGGCAACAGCATGACTTCGGAGCGCGTGTTACACTGCCAGCGACGCCGAATCCAGCCCGGTTTCCGCGTTTTCTTGCCGCTTCTCCTGCCCTGGACGAACCTCCATCGGCGATGCGCCGACTGAACCAAGCGACCGGCGTGCGCCGATTCAATCGGGGAGCGAAATGCTCTAGGGTGCATGTCGAATCACCAAGCTGCCCGGCAAGGAGACGGTCATGGACCGCGTTCTCGTTCGGCTGATCGCCGCGACCTCGTTTCTGGCCCTCTCGCTGCTTCCGGCTTTGTCGGAACCGAAGCACGGCATCGCCATGCAGGGCGAGCCGGCGCTGCCTGCGGACTATACGCATTTCGACTACGTCAATCCCGATGCGCCGAAGGGCGGCAGCGTCACCTATTGCGTCGTCGGCAGTTTCGACAATCTCAACCCCTTCATCCTGAAGAGCCTGCGCACCACCGCGCGCGGCATGATCGACACGGTCTACGGCAACCTGGTCTTCGAGCCGTTGATGCAGCGCAACTACAACGAGCCCTTCAGCCTCTACGGCCTGCTCGCCGACAGCGCCGACATGGACCCGGGTCGCAAGAGCATCGAGTTCCACCTCAATCCCAAGGCCAAATGGTCGGACGGCCAGCCTGTGACGCCGGAGGACGTGCTGTTCACCTACGATGTCTTCAAGGACAAGGGCCGCCCGCCTTACAGCGATCGCATGAGCATGATCGCCACGCTGGAGAAGACCGGCGACCACAGCGTGAAGTTCACCTTCAACGAAAAGGCCAATCGCGAATTTCCGCTGATCGTCGCGCTGACGCCGATCATCCCCAAGCACGCCTTCGACAAGGAGACTTTCGACAAGACCACGCTGAAGCCGCTGACCGGCAGCGGCCCCTATACCGTGGACAAGGTGCAGCCTGGACAGCGCATCGTGTTCAAGCGCAATCCCAATTATTGGGGCAAGGACATCCCATCGAAGCGCGGCTTCGACAATTTCGACCAGATCACCATCGAGTATTTCCTCAACGCCAACGCCAAGACGGAAGCGTTCAAGAAAGGCATCTGTGCCCTCGACGACGAGACCGATCCGGTCAAGCGCGACCGCGATATCGACTTCCCGGCCTTTCGCAAGGGTGATGTGAAGCAGGAATATTTCGACACCGGTATTCCGCCGGTGGTGACGGGCTTCCTGTTCAACACCAGGCTGCCGAAGTTTTCCAATCCGGTCGTGCGGCGTGCGCTCGGCATGCTCTACGACTTCGAATGGGCCAACAAAAACCTGTTCGCCGGCAAGTTCAATCGAACCATGAGCTTCTGGCAGAACTCGGAATTGTCCGCGCTCGGCCATCCCGCCGACGAGCGGGAGAAGGCGCTGCTTGCCCCCTACCCCGGCCGCGTCCCTGCCGAGGTGATGGACGGAACCTGGCGGCCGCCGGTCACCGACGGCTCCGGCCAGGACCGCAAGGTGCTGCGAGCGGCTTTCGAGCTCCTGAAAAGCGCTGGCTATCACGTAGAGGACGGCCGGATGCGCGACCCTGAAGGCAATCCCTTTGGCTTCGAGATCATGACGTCATCGCAGGACGAGGAGCGGCTTGCGGCTCTCTATCAGCGCACGCTGGAGAAGATCGGCATCGATGTAACCATCCGCGGCCTCGACGGCGATCAAATCCAGTCGCGCAAGCAGCGCTTCGACTTCGAGGTACTGATCGGCACAAGCGGTTTCAACAATTCGCTCTCGCCCGGCAGCGAGCAGATGGGACGCTGGGGATCCGTCGCCGCCAAGCAGGAGGGTTCATTCAACCTGGCCGGCGTCGCCGATCCCGCGGTCGACGCGGCGATCAACGCGATGCTGAATGCGCGCACGAAGGAAGACTATGTCGCCGCGGTGCGCGTTCTCGATCGGCTGCTGATATCGGGCAACTACATGGTGCCCATGCAATACAACACGCAGCAGTGGCTGGCTTACTGGAGCTACCTGGAACATCCGCAAAAGACGCCCATATTCGGCTATCAGCTGCCGACATGGTGGCGAAAGCCCAACTGACGCGATCCCCCGCCTGACACCGACCAAGCAAGGAGACGAGCATGAGCGCGGAGAACTCGATCACCATCGATGTGGTGTCGGATGTCGTCTGTCCCTGGTGCTTCATCGGCCAGAAGCGGCTGGACAGGGCGATCGCCGCTGCCGGCGATATGGACGTGCACGTGCGCTGGCGGCCGTTCCAGCTCGATCCGACCATTCCGCAAGGCGGCATGGATCGCCGCGAATACATGCTGGGCAAATTCGGCAGCGAGGAACGCATCCAGCAGATCCATGCGCGCATTGAGCCGCTCGGCGAGGCGGAAGGGATCCATTTCGCCTTCGGCGCCATCAAGGTCGCTCCCAACACGCTGGACGCCCACCGCGTTATCCGTTGGGCGGGGCCTGCCGGCGAGGACGTGCAGAACCGGCTGGTGCGACGCCTCTTCCAGCTGAATTTCGAGGAAGGCGCCAATCTCGGCGACCATGCCGTCCTAACCGACGCCGCCCGCGAAGCCGGCATGGACGGTTCCGTGGTCGAGACGCTGCTGCCCACGGATGCCGATGTCGAGGCGGTGCGCAACGAAATCGCCACCGCCTCGCGCATGGGTATCACCGGCGTGCCCTGTTTCCTGCTCGAAGCCAAATATGCCGTTATGGGCGCGCAGGACGCCGACACGCTGGCCGATGCTATCCGCCAGGTCGCTGCGGCCAAGGCGCGCGGTGAGCTCGAAACGGCGGGCTAAACCAAGTTCGCATCACCCCTCCGCCTAGCGGACGCGGAAGCCCGTGATGACTGCTGAGAGCAAGACATTCCCCGACCAAACACGGTCCACGGCGGTTGATTCGAGGTAGCTAGGTCTCCTTACGGGCACTTTTCGAGCCCCTTAAACCGTGAACCAGCCGCGCATCGGGCTGAATATTCCTTCACAAAACCGTGTTTTTGGCTTCCCTAGGGGAAAGTCCTTTCCAGCCGAAACTCTGTTCCCAAACGGCTGAAACAAAATACGAATTCCCCTCCGATAGATATCAGCCGGCAAAGCTTTTCTGTTGCCTTCATGCCACGGCCGGTAACCCTGTTCCCATTCGGAGGAAGAAAATTAATGGAAAATGATCAATTGGTGTTACCATGTGTAACAAAACAGGAAAGGTTCGGGCGGGATCGTGATTCGGGTCGGTAGACCGCGACGTACAGTACCGGAGCAAACATCCAGCGAGGCGGCAAGGCCCTCGCGCCTGACGCCGGTATCGTCGATGCGCACATTCTGGGGGCTGATGCGAGCCTACTGGTTCTCCGACCGGTGGAAGGAAGCCTGGACCCTCACCCTCGTCATCGCGCTGCTGACAGCGCTCTCCAGCAAGGCCGGCGTGTGGTTTGCCATGGCATCGGGCGAGCTGGTGAATTCGATCGCCTTCTTCCACGACGCCGCCAATATCAATCCGCTCCAGACGCTTCTTACCAATGCCGGCATATTGGTGCTGTTGGTCGTGCTCAAGGACGCCGGCTTCACCGGAGTGCGAAATCTCGTTTCCGCAACCTTGCATCGCAAATGGCGGGGCTGGCTGAACAGCCAATTCAACCGGGCGCTGCTCGACGGCAACCATACCCATTTCCATGCCCAGCATGGCTCGGTTGCCGGCGGTATCGTCGCTCCCGACAACATCGACCAGCGCATCCAGGAATCGATCAAGGACATGACGGGCGGCGCCATCGGCCTCGCCATGGGCGTGCTGGGCGTGGCGACCTCGCTTTACTTCGTCGGCGAGAATTTGATCGGGGCCTCGGTGGAGGTCAAAGGGCTGGAGTTCCTCGGCAGCTACGGCAGTGCCGTGCTGGCCTTTCTGGCGGTCGCGACCTACGTGCCGCTCAACACCTGGATTGCGGTGAAGCTCGGCGGCCTGCTCGAACGTCTCAACATCCGCATGCAACAGGCCGAGGGCAGCTATCGCAGCGAATTGACGACCTTCCTGCGCCGCAGCTTCCACGTCGCCGCCTCACACGGCGAGGATGTGCAGAAGACGATGCACGACAAGCTCTATGTCGACATCGACAAGACCTGGGGGCGGCTGAACGTCGTCAACACCAGCTACATGTCGTTCGAGCTGATCTACAATTTCATCGGCGCCCGCATCGTTTCCTACGGACCCGGTCTCGTGCCCTTCATTCACAACGGCTTCGATCTCAAGGGCTACATAACCGGCTCCGAAATGGTCGCGCAGCTGATCAGCCAGTGTTCGTGGTTCATCCATGTTATGCCCGCGATCGCCACGCTTAGAGCCAACAGCCAGCGTGTGACCGAGCTCGCCAGCGCCATCGAGAACGTCCAGCAGCCGCAGGAGTTCTATCGCCAGACCGGCCGCTCGGACTTCAGCTATGCCACGCAAAATCCCGTCTTCGGCCTGACCATCCAGAAGCTGGAGCTGGCGCATCAGGGCGAGGATGCGACGCCCTTCCTGAGCGCCGCCAACCTGCGCTTCCGCCGCGGCGAGTGGACATTCCTCAAGGGTGAGTCCGGCTGCGGCAAGACCTCGCTGATCAAGGCAATCAATGGTCTGTGGCCCTATGGTCGCGGCACCATCGTGTTCCCGGAAGGGGTGACGAGCTTCTATGCCGCCCAGGAGGTCAAGCTGCAGCAGGTCTCGCTGAAGCAGCTCGTCTGTCTGCCGGGTTCGGAAAACGATCACACCGACGTGCTGGTGGCGGCCGCGCTGCACAAGGCCGGACTCGGCGAATTCATCGGCCACCTGGCCGATGAGAGCCGCGAAGGCAAGCTCTGGGATCAGGTCCTGTCAGGCGGGCAGAAGCAGAAGCTGGTGGTAGCCCGCATCATCCTGCAGCAGCCGGGACTGCTCTTCCTCGACGAAGCGACCGGCGCTCTCGACCCCGAAGGCAAGATCGCCTTCCACGAAGCGATCAAGGTCAATTGCCCCGATGTAACCGTGATCAGCGTGATGCACGAGGCCGTTCCGCCGCGGTCGCTTTCCGGAGAGGAATTCTATCATAGCGTCGTGGCGATCTCCGATGGCGTCGCGACCAAGAAGCCGCTCGCTCCCGCTCTGCCGCGCGAGCTCACGACGATCCTCGCGCAGCCCCGGCCGGCCGAGGACAAATGGTTGCGCTTCCGGCGGCTCAAGCAGAAATAGCAATCAGCCCAGCCCTGGTCCGTCGCCTCGGCAGCGGCCACTGTCGATCACAGTCTCGCGATCCGGCAATGCTTCGCTCATTTTCAGCGCTCGTCGCGATTGACTCGGCAAAACGCGCTCCTATGTTGCGCCCGCTCGCAGGTTTCCAACCTGCGGCACGCGTCCTTCGGACGCGGTCGCTGTAGAATCTTAGAATTGCGCCATGCGCCTTTCCGAAAATCGAAGCCGATTTTCGGGGGGTCATGCGCTACCCCGCGAGCAGAAAGGTCAAACCCGCCATGCCTGGCGACAGTCACAGTCGAACGCAACCGCCGTCCGCCTTGACGTGACCTGACGGCTCACGTCCTGCCGGACGGCAAGGAGTGAGCCATGAATGAATTCGCATCCGTATTGGACGACGAAGCGGTCGCCGTTGCCCGTGTTCTTGCCAACGACCACGTCGCCGACGTCGTCGAAGCCCTCAACCGCGAACCTCGCGAGACGGCCATCGAGCTGCTCTGCGCGGTGCCGTTCGAGCGGTTGGTCGAAATCTTCGACCAGCCGGAGCTCGAAAGCGCGCCGGAACTCGCCGCAGCCCTGCCGCGTGCGAAAGCAGGCAAGCTGCTCACCGCCATGTCGGTCGACCGCGCAGCCGACATCCTGCGCGAGCTCGATGAGCCTGCGCGCTCGGAACTGCTTGGCGCGCTTGCCCCACCGCTGCGCGCGACGCTGCTTTCGATTCTCGGTTATCCCGAAGACAGCGCCGCCTCGATCATGACGACCGAGTTCGTCAGCGTGCCTTCGGACTGGACCGTCGGCCGCACACTCGACTACATCCGCAAAGTCGAGCGCACGCGCGAGACCGTCTATGCGATTTACATCACCGACAAGGAGACGCAGCTCCTGCTGCGGGCGACGGGCTTGCGCCGGCTGATCACCGGCGAGCCTCAGGACTCGATCCTGTCGGTGGCGCCGGATCGCATGCCGGTCACGGTCACGCCGCTGACCGATCGCGAAACGCTGGCGCAGACGATCTCCAAATACGATCTGCTCGCCCTGCCGGTTGTGGATCACGGCAAGATCCTCGGCATCGTCACCATCGACGACATCATCGACACCATGGTCGAGGAAACGACCGAAGACGTTCATCGTTTCGGCGGCATGGAGGCGCTGGACGAGCCCTATATGAAGATGGGCTTTCTCGCCATGATCCAGAAGCGGGCCGGCTGGCTATGCGCACTGTTCCTCAGCGAGATGCTCACGGCGAACGCCATGCAGAGCTACGAGGGCGAGTTGGAGAAGGCGATCGTGCTCACCCTCTTCATCCCGCTGATCATGAGCTCGGGCGGCAATTCCGGCTCGCAGGCGACCTCGCTCGTCATCCGCGCGCTGGCGCTGCGCGAGATCGGCCTTCGCGACTGGTGGCGTGTCGCCTTGCGCGAGCTGCCGACCGGTTTGGTGCTCGGCTCGATCCTCGGCATAGTCGGCATCTGCCGCATCGCGCTCTGGGAGTATTTCGGCTTCTACGACTATGGCCCGCATTGGATGCTGATCGCGGCAACGGTGGGCGCGGCGCTGGTCGGCATCGTGACCTTCGGCTCGCTGTCGGGATCGATGCTGCCTTTCGCGCTGAAGCGGATCGGCTTCGATCCGGCAAGCGCCTCGGCGCCGTTCGTCGCCACGCTGGTCGATGTCACCGGGCTGGTGATCTATTTCTCGGTGGCTCTGGTGATCCTGCGCGGCACGCTCCTCTAGCCAAGAAACTTCGTGCCGCCGGCATGGCCGGCGGCGCCTTCCCAACTGGCTTCAAACGCGCTCGCCGTTCTTCACGCGATAGGTCGGCTTGTACATGGTGACCAGCTCCTCCGCCGCTGTCGGGTGGACGGCCATGGTGCGGTCGAAATCGTCCTTGGTCAGCCCCGCCTTCAGCGGAATGCCGAGCAGCTGCGCCATCTCGCCGGCGTCAGGTCCCAGGATATGGGCACCGAGCACTTTCCGCGACGCGCCGTCGACCACCAACTTCATCAGCATCTTTTCGTCACGGCCCGACAGCGTGTGCCGCATGGGACGGAAAGACGCGCGATAGATTTCGATGTCGGGGAAGCGCTTGACCGCCTCGTCCTCGGATAGGCCAACGGTGCCGATCTCGGGCTGCGAAAACACGGCCGTCGGAATGGTATCATGGTCTGGCGCTGTCGGATTGCCTTTGAAGGCTGTCTCGATGAAACACATCGCTTCGTGGATGGCCACCGGCGTCAGTTGCACGCGGTGGGTGACGTCGCCGATCGCCCAGATATTGTCGATGCTGGTGCGGGAAAATTCATCGACGATGATCGCGCCGGTCTTGCCGAGCTCCACGCCGATGCCTTCGAATCCCATATTCTCCGTGTTCGGGATGCGGCCGATCGCCAGCATGACCTGGTCGACGGTCAGCGTCTGGCCACTGGAGAGCAGCACGTCCAGTCTGCCCTCAGCGGTCTTGCGCACCCATTCCGAGATCGAACGGCAGAGGATCCTGATCCCCTTCTTCTCCATTGTCTCGTGCAGCGAGCGGCGAAGGTCCATATCGAAGCGCGAAAGAATTTCTTGGCCACGGTAGACCAGCGTGGTGTCGACGCCCAGTCCATGAAAGATGTTGGCAAATTCGACGGCGATATAGCCGCCGCCCTCGATCATGATCGCCTTCGGCAATTCCTTGAGATCGAAGGCCTCGTTGGAGAAGATGCAGTATTCGTGGCCGGAAAGCGCCGGGTGCGGAGCCGGACGGCCGCCCGTGGCGATCAGGATCTGGTCGGCGCTGACGATGCGGTCTTCGGCAGTGAGATAGACGGAATGCGGATCGACCAGCACGGCGCGCGAATGGAAGGCCTCGCCGCCCGCACCTTCGACATTCCTCTTGTAGATCGCCTCCAGCCTGGCGATCTCCTTGTCCTTGTTGGCGACCAGCGTCGGCCAGTCGAAGCTTGCCTCGGGGACCATCCAGCCATAGCCGGCGGCATCGGCGAAATGTTCGGGGAATTGCGAGGCATAGACATAGAGTTTCTTCGGCACGCAGCCGCGGATGACGCAAGTACCGCCATAGCGATACTCCTCGGCAATGGCGACGCGCTTGCCGAGCGAGGCAGCCACACGGGCCGCCCTCACCCCGCCGGAGCCGCCGCCGATGACGAAGAGATCATAGTCGTAACCGGCCATCGAAAGGACTCCTGCGCAATGGAAGTGTGTCACAGGTAGGCGGACAGCAGGCAAAAGAAAAGCCCGGAAACCCGGGCTCTTCTGGTCCAGTCGGCCGTCGGCCGCTTGAAACGGATCAGTTCTGCGAATTGTCGGCAGGGGCCGAGTTGTCGGCGGGAGCCTGGTCGTCTGCAGGCGCCGAATTATCGGCAGGAGCGGACCCGTCGGCAGGAGCGGCCGCATCCTTCGCAGGCTTGGCCGGAGCCGCGGCCTTTGCGGCGGCGGCGAGCGTTTCGCCGACCTGCTGGGCCAGGTCGCGGGCGACACCGTTCTGCCAAATGTCGGCCGCCTTCACCAGGTCGCGCGTGACCGCCGGGCCGCTGTCGAGCAGCTTCTTGCCGGCTTCCGAGCTGTAGAAAGTGGCGATATCGTTGAGGTCCTTTTCGGAAAACACCTTGGCGTAGGCGAGCGCCGCCTCCTTCTCCAGGTCGGCGCGGCGCGCCGCCAAGCCCATGGCCTTTTCGGTGACCGTCTTGCCGATCAGTTCCTGCATGTCGGGATTCTTCTGGATCAGCTGGTTCTCAAGCGCTGCCGCTGCCTGCGGCAGGATATTGTCGAACGGGTCGGTGGCGTGGATAGCCGCAACTGCGGCCCGTGCGGCCTTCAGATGCGATTCGCTGATATCCTGCGAAAACGCCGGCGAGGACAGCGCAAGCACCGCTGAGGCCGCCAGAATGGTCGAAAGGCGGCGAACCCGTTTATGCAACATCATGGTCGATAGAACTCCCTGGTTTTCGGGCGGCATGGACGGTTTGGATGCCGTCGCCGCCGGCGATGACGGCGGTTGACGCCAGCCCGATGAATAGACCGTGCTCGACGACGCCTGGAATGGCGAAGAGAGCATTCGAAAGCGCTCTTGTATCCGGAATGCGGCCAAAAGATGCATCGAGGATAAAGTGGCCGCCGTCTGTAACAAATGGCTGCCCCCCCGTCATCCTCAATGTCACCGGGCCGGCAAGGCCGAGGCTTGCCGCCGCCGCGCCGACCGCGATCTCGGTTGCGCGCAGGCCGAACTTGTTGACCTCGATCGGCAGCGGGAAACGGCCGAGCGTCTCGACCATCTTGGACCGGTCGGCAATCACGATCATGCGCTGCGACGCCGCCGCGACGATCTTTTCGCGCAGCAGCGCCCCGCCGCCGCCCTTGATCAACGTTAGCGCGGGATCGATCTCGTCGGCGCCGTCAATTGTGAGGTCGAGCTCCGGCGTTTCCTCGAGCGTCGACAGCGGCACGCCAAGCTCGCGGCAGAGTGCCGCGGTGCGCTCGGATGTGGGCACGCCGATGACGCTGAGGCCGGTCGCGACCTTTTCGGCGAGCAGCCGGACGAACTCGTCGGCGGTCGTGCCCGTGCCGATGCCGAGCCGCATGCCGCTGCTGACATGGGCGAGCGCCGCACGCGCGGCCTCGACCTTCAACTGCCTTGCGTCCATGCCGCTCCTGTCCCCGATTTCCATGGTTTGGCGCGCCTCCTAGCATTTTTGCCTGTCCCGTCAAAGGCTCTGCCTGTGGACCGATGGAGGCGGCTTGCTTGACCACCGCCCAGCTTGTATCGGCTGCGGAACCTCAATTATTCAGGACTGGCCATGACCCGACCGATCATCGTGTTCGACCTCGACGGGACGCTCATCGACACTGCGCCGGATCTGCTCGACAGCCTCAACCACAGCCTGGCGGCCGCGGAGCTTGCCGCGGTCGACCAAGCCGGCTTCAAGCGCTACGTCGGCCATGGCGGCCGCGTGATGATCGAACGCGCGCATGCGGCGCAAAACAAGGCGCTGATGGCGGAAGAGCACGACCGGCTGCTGAAGCTTTTCCTCGACCACTACACGATCAACATTCCAGGCAAGTCCCGCCCCTATCCCGGCGTGGTCGCGGCTCTCGACCACTTCCAGGCCGCCGGTTATCTGATGGCGGTTTGCACCAACAAGTATGAAGCGAATTCGGCGACGCTGATCGGCGCGCTCGGTCTCGACAAATACTTTGCCGCGATCTGCGGCCAGGACACTTTTGCCTTCCGCAAACCCGACCCGCGCCATCTGACCGAAACCATCAAACTGGCTGGCGGCGATCCGCACAATGCCCTAATGGTCGGCGATTCGCAGACCGACATCGACACCGCCAAGGCGGCCGGCATTCCGGTGGTGGCGGTCGATTTCGGCTATACGGATCGTCATGTGCGCGAGTTCGAACCGACGCTGGTGATCTCGCATTTCGACACGCTGACGCCGGAATTGGCCCAGCGTCTGATCGCGGCGGCGCGCTGAGCGCCTGCCCAGATCGAACCGGCAGGAACCTGAGATCGATCCGCAGGATAACGTCGGCACATTGCCTTGACTTAGCGCACCCGCCTCCCTTATATCGCGGCTCGCTTCGGCCTTCGGGCAACGAGCGGGCGATTAGCTCAGCGGGAGAGCACACCCTTCACACGGGTGGGGTCGCAGGTTCAATCCCTGCATCGCCCACCATCCAACTTCCCGAAAGTTGGATGATCCGGCCGCGATGAACCTCTTCAATGTCGTGCAGTGGGGCAGCTCGCGTCCGGGAGGCCGCTTAGATCAGGCCTCGGCGCACATTCAAATGCGTTACTCCCGTCACCAGAATGGCGCCGGTCATGAAGTAGAGCGTGGCTATGATGTTGCCCTGATGGAAATGCAGCCCGGCAAACAGCAGGGCCATAACCACGGCAAGAAATGCGATTACACGCGAGAAGTTATCGGGCATGGGGCAGCGAACCTATGCAAATAGGATGGATAGCCGCCCTCAATCAGCCGCGTGCTCCATAGATCGGTTTTCGATTTTCCGCAATTGCCTTTTGAAGCACTGCCGCAGTGTGGTGCCTGCTGCGGGCGGTGTCGACAGCCGGGCCGCTGCCCTTGTTGCCGACATTGCATTCGAAGGCGCTGAGTTCGGTCGGGGTCGTCGGCCTGGTCCATGCAGGGTGGCGGCAAGCCGCTGCTGGACAATAGCGACGCTTCTGTGATCGCCTTCACATACGCCGCGGAGGCATCGCGCACAGATATTGCACCGGTGGTACTGGCTTCTGCTTCAATGCATGGGCTCCAACGGCCTCCGGGCCTGAAAGCTCGGCAGGGAGTTTCGATCACCTAGCCATTTTCAGATTTGCTGTTCGCGCGCGTCGGTCGCCTCCCACCACGCGCGCGAACGGCGTTTCGTAGTTCGGTTCGCGTTCGCCAGCGCGCTCCGGTTTCCCGCTGCAAGGGACAGTTGCCGGACAATTTGATGCCGGCAGCGCACGTCTGGCGCCCGATCTACAAAGGCCGTCGTGTGTTGCCGCAATCGCACCAAAGGAGACAGGCCTTGATCGAGCATGCACTTGTCATACAATTTCCGCTCAACGAGAGGCGGAACCGCATCATGTCCACAGCCAGCGCAGACGACAGGAGGACCCTGCCGCGTCTGGCGCGGATCGATCCGCGCCAGTTCGATTTGCTGTTCGGCGGCTGCAAGGTCGAACGTTATGCCGCCGGTCAGCACCTGTTCGTCCAGGAGGACGCATCCGACCGCATCTACGGCGTGATGAGCGGCACGGTCGAGATTTCGCTCTATTCACCGGGCGGGCAGAAGCTGGTGGCCAATATCGAGCTGTCGCGCAGCCTGATCGGCGAGATCGGCGCGCTCGACGGACGCCCGCGCACGGCTACCGCCATCTGCCTCACCGCATGCGAGCTGGTTTCCCTCAGTCGCGCGCAACTCTTTGATCGCATTGAAAAAAATTCACCGCTGGCGCGCGCCATGATCGAGCTGTTGTGCACGCGGCTGCGCTGGGTCAGCGGCGAACTCGGCGACCAGGCCTTCTTCGGCATCGAGGCCCGGCTGGCGAAACGGCTGGTGTTCCTCAGCGGCGTCATGGCCGACCCCGCCGGCTGGATCCCGATTTCGCAATCGGAACTCGGCGAATTCCTCGGCGCGACGCGCGAGTCGGTCAACAAGACGCTCAACGACTGGCGCAACCGGCACATGATCGACATCAAACGCGGCGGGCTGCGCATCACCAATGCCGCCGCGCTGAACCACATCGCCGCTTCGCAGGACGACGACTGAACGATTCTGACCCGAATCAGAGCCGCGAAATCAGGTAGCGCAGCGCGGACCGGCTCGGCATGAAGAAGTAGCCGCCGCCTTTCGTGGTGACGAATTGCGGCATGTCCCTGAGCACCGTCACCTTTTCCCAGGACGGAATCGAGAATCGGCCGCCGCCGTCGCGCGCGCCGATCGTCGGATCCTTTTCGCCGACAAGGCCTTGGAACGAGCTCGACGAGACCCAGGTCTGCTGAATGAACTCGTATTGGCGTTCGATGTCGGCGTTGAGGCACATGAAGAGAAGCCCCTTCTCGACCTTCCCGCTGCGGTCCTTCTTCACATAGGTGCGGCCGACGCGCAGGATGCGGTGGCGCTTGCCGATCCTGATCTGCGTCTCGCGATCCTCGCCAAGCGAGTCGCGCGGATTGGAACGGCGTATATGGGAGCCGATCGGACAGCGATGCCCCTGCGGGTCCTCGGCGCCGAGCGCGAAGTCGTTGTCGACGCCACGACCCGGGCGGCCATCGGGGTTGCGCACCAGCGAACTGCCGTCCTGCCAGCGGCCGAGCATCTTGGCCGCGACCCAGCGCGGCGTGATGGCGTTGTCGCCGGTCTCGCGCGCAGCCCGCGCGGCGGCATGCTTGCAATAGTCATCGAATAACTCGACATGCTGCTCGAACTGGCGCACGACCAGGAACGAGCCGTTGCGGCCGAAATCGCGCGGCGGCGGGGGCTGACCGGGGATCTGCCGGTTGCGCCGCACCTGAGACAGGATGCCGGTCCGATCCTGTGCTGCCCGGACGGAGGGCGAGGCTGGATAGAACCCATGCTCGTCGCGATAGCCGAACAGGAACTCGCCCGGCGCGACCAGGTGCATCGGCGCGGCACCCTTGCTGGCGCGCGACGTACCCCTGACGATCGGCTGCGAGACGCCGTCGGCAAAGCCGAAATGCTCGTAGGCGCGGGCGCGCTCCGGCTTGCCGTCGTTGCCGGCATGTTGCGTTGTCCCACCGTCCTTCTTTGGCTCGCGGTTCACGACAAGCGGCAATTCGGCAACGATCTTCATCCCTGCGCCTGTCGTCTTTCGCTTCGCGGCCGCAACCTCCCCCTTCAGTACCGCCGGCTCCGCGGCGTAGCAGATGACGACTGCGTCGACCGGCGCCGTGGCCGAACCCCACTGCCATTTGTCAGGCGCATCGGGGCCGGTGTCGTCGAGGATGCGGCTGCGCTCTGGATTGCCCATGCCGTGGCGAAAGGCAGCTGGGAATGTGTCCAGCGGATCGTCGTCGACGCCGCCCTTCAGCCCAAGACGGCGCAAACCGTCGGGACCGAAGGCCACCGTCATGGCGCGTCCGGCCGGCACGCCGTCGCCGAAACTGGTCTTGTCGATGACGAAGTCCAGCCACGCTCTGCGTTGCATGGCCGGCAGTTCTTCCGGCACCCGGATCGCCAGCATATGCGCGTGGCCAAGCGCGCCGAACGGGCCGAAGAAAATGGATTGGATCTCGCCGGCTTCCAGTTCTTCCACGGGCGAAGGCGCCGGTTCACGGCCGACGGTTGCAGCCGGCCTTGCCTGCGGCCGCTGCAGCGAGCCGAACAGGCTCACCCAGTTGCGGGCCTCGCTGCCGGTGGCGGAAGCAATGCCGCGCCGGATCTTCGAGTTGATACGGATGCGCGCGGTGTTGAGATGCGGATAGGCAGAGTACCAGAACAGCGTCGGCACCTGCTGACGCCGCGCCCAGCGCTTGAAGCGGTCCCCGTCGCGCGCGCCGTCGAGGAAGAGCCAACGCGTGCGCGGGTAGCCTTCCGTGTTGCTCCATACGCCGGTCAGGCCCTCTGAGGCCTTGGCGATGAAGTCCTCGAGATAGCTTTCCCAGCTGCCGCCATAGTTGGAGAAGAACATCAGCTTGTCGGTGCCCGGCAGCAGCACCCAGCGGGCGAAGTGAATGGTGTTTATGGTGGCGAGGAACCCCGGCTTGAACACTTTCTGCGCCGATATCGAGATTAGGTAGAAGGAAAGCCTCAGCGCCAGTCGCCGCAAGGTGCCGGCCTTCATCGTCGATATCGCGGTGAGATGGTTTTGCGCGCAGTGGTCCTCATTGGCGAGGATTCTGTCCAGCGCGCCGAGATCGACCGGCGTGTTCTGCGGCCGGTCCTTGTCCTCGAGGCGCCGCAGGCTAAGGAAGCACAAGCCGATGAACAGCAGGGCTATCGCGAGCAGCCCCAGCACCGCCAGCAGAAGCGCGGTGCCGGCAATTGCGACGTTGGTGAAGGTGACACCGTGCGGATTGCCGAACACGAGCACATAGGTCATGCGCCAGCAGGCAAGTATGACGATCGCGACGGTGGCGAGCACAGCCGGCGCAAGCAGCGTCGTCGTCAAGGCTCGCCACCAGCGGCCCGGAGGCCGCTCCAGCAGGCTCTCAGCCGGCTCGAAGGCCCAGCCGAACTGTCCTAGCGACTGGGCATGCCGGCGCGCCTCGGTGAGCACAGCAGGGGCGTTGCCAGTACCCGCGCGCGGCTTTTCGACGATCTCGCGCACGCTGTCGGCGAGCTCTGCCTCGGCCAGGATGCGGCGCACCGAATGGCCAGGCGTTCCGGAAAAAACCAGCCCTGCCGTGCTGCCGAAGGACGGCGAGATCTCGATGTGATGCTTCTTCAGGAAGTCCTGCAGCGAAGCGTCGTCGGGCAGACCGCATACGGCCCTGAAGATCGGCCGCAGCCGGTGGCCTATGGCCTGCGTGATGGCACCGATGACATCGTCGGTGCTGCCGTCGCCGGAGATTTCGAGTACGAGCGCGCCCGTCTCGAGGTCCGATTTCTCGTCCCTGCCGGTGGCGGCGACAGCCAGGCTGGCGAAGTGGACCGTGCCGACATTGTCGAGCGCATCGCCCACCTCGTCGATCGCCGGGTTGCCAAGTGCGCCGACCTTGTCGCGCACGGCATCCAGCGGCACTGCACGCCTGATCGGGCAAACCACGGTGACCATCGACTGGTCGACCGTGCGGCAAAGCGGCGAGCGCTCGAAATCGACCTTGAGGCTGGCCGGATAGGCGCCGACATTGACCATCTTGCCGGCTCTGCCACGCGCGCGGCGGAGCTTGGGCTTGCTAAACAGGGCGCGAACGCATTCGCCGATCTGAATGCGGGCGATCTCGGCCCCGATGCATAGATGAATGCCGTGGCCGAACACCATGTAATCGCGATGAGGCCGCGAGGTGTCGAATTCGTTTGGCCTTTGCACGATTTCGGGATCGAACATGGCGGAAAGGGTCGCCGGCATGACGACCGTTCCGGCCTTCACAAGGCGCTCTCGCCGGGTGCCCTGTCCGATGACCGCGTCACGGGCGGTGTAGCGCCACGGGCCGACCCAGATCGGCTTGAAGCGCATGGCTTCCAGGATCGCCCTATCGAGTTTGCCGGTATCGCCCGCTGCAATGGCTGCGTCGACAGCCTGCCTTGCATCTGACCGCGACAGGATGACGTCCAGGCAATTGCCGCCGGCAAGCACATTGGTCGGAACGAAGCCGGCAATCATACCGAGCATGATCGAATGGATATCGGGCTGCGATAGGCGCCCTTGATCCATGAGCGCGACGAGGCGGGCCAGCGGCCGTTCGTCCTTCCCTCCCCTTTCCCTGATCGCGGCAATCGAGCGGTCGATGACCTTGATCAGACGATCGCCGCCGACGATCGCGAGCTGACGTGTCGTTGGGCTCGCTGTCGGATCGGAAAAGAACAGCGCGCTGAGCGCGATCGACCAGTCGGCGAATTCGGTTTCATCGTCGATCTCGAGGCCGAAATAGTCGCGACAGATGCGTACCGGAACGATCTTCATCAGCCCGCCGATGGCGTCGAAGCCGGGGCTGGCCCGGGTCATGATGTCGCGCGAATGACGCTCGGCGATCGGCCTGACGGCGGCTTCGACTTCCGCCGGCGGAAAGGCGCTCAGCACGGCCGATTTCATTTGCCGGTAGGCGGCCCCGTCCTGCATGCCGAGGATGAAGTTCGATCCCCTGGCCAGTTCTGCCATTTCCGGCCCGTACGGTGTCTCGAACTCGTCGCCGCGCTCCAAAATGTCGCGCACATCGACGCCTTTGGTGACAAGCAGGAAATTGCCGAAGGCCAGGTTCGGCCAGAAGCGGCGCAGCAGCGCCAGCAGCCAGCGCGGGTCGTTGAAAAGGAAGCCGGCGATACGGGACGCAAGCCCCTTGGCGCGGAGCCGGTCGATATCGAAGGGCGGCATTTCGGCGACAGGGCGCTGGCTCTTCTGGGCAGCGCGGACAGCAGCGAAATACTTCAACTTGATCATGCGCGTTCGAGCCCCCCGGCTGTCCACGTCACTGCGATGCCGGCTATTGTCTGGCCTAGGTTTGGTTCGGTCCGGCGTATGTGATTTTTTTCACAATCATCGGTGTTCGGTTCCAGCAATCATGCGATGGACTTGGCCTGGCCGAAATTCGCGATCAGGAAGTTGTTCTTCGCAGGATCGACGAACGGTATCCAGCGAATCCGCTGCTCGGAAAAATCGGGATGCCTGGTTGCCAGAATGGCGCGTTCGCGTTCGGCCTCCTCAAGACGGCCGCTCCGCATCAAGGCGCCGATTTTGAGGAACCTGGCGTAGAAATAGCCCGGCGAAAGGTTGAGCGAGCGATCGGCAACCGCAATTGCCGCCGGCCAGTCCTCGACCAAACAGTATGCGGCAGCCAGCTCGCCCAGATTGTGAAAGCGGTAGAGGTCGAACGGGCTCAGCCGCTCGGTATCCAGGAAGAACGGGATCGCGCCGGCGGCATCGCCAAGCAGCAGCCGCGCGCTGCCCATTGCCGAGCGGGCGAAGGCAAAGCTCGGATTGATGTGGATCGCCTCGGCCAGATGCTCCGCCGCCGATGCCGGCTGGCCGCGCATGATGTCGGCCGCCCCGAGATAGGCGTGCGGCCGCGCGTCGAGGCTGTCCATCAACAGCGACTTGCGCGCAAATTCTTCGACCTTGGCCAGGTCGTCGCTGTCGCCGAAGCGCAGCCATGCCCGCCAGAAATACCACCATGCCAGCTCGTTCAGCACGGCGCTGGAATTCGGATCTTCCTGGTAAGCCTTCTCGAAGAATTCGAGCGCGATCTCGGTGTCTTTGCGCGTGCGCCTGTTCATGTGCCAGCGGCCCCGCCGCACCAGCTGCCAGGTCTCGAGGCTTTCCCACGGCACCTGGAAGGTGCGCACCTGCTCGGCTCGGTCGACCTCCTTGTCGAGGATCGAAACGATCTCGCTGCCGATCTGGTCGCGCAGGCTAAAGATGTCGATGAGGTCGCGGTCGAAGCGCTGCGACCAGACCAGGCGCCCGTTCGACGTGTCGGTCAGCGAGGCGTTGAGGCGTATCTGGCCGCTGTGGCGCGCCAGCGTGCCGCCGACGATGTAGCGCGCGCCAAGCGCATTGCCGATGAGCCTGGTTCCGAGCTGGTCGTCGCGAAACTGGAAGCTGGAGCCCTTCGCGATCACCGAGAGCCAGCGGGTGTTGGACAGGCCGTAGATGATGTCTTCCGCAATGCCGTCGGCCATGTAGCCGACGTCAGGCTCGCCTCCGTTGCTGCCGTGAAACGGCAGCACCGCGATTGCCGGCGGTCCCTTCGATGCGAGCCTGTCATGGACGGGAGCGGTAGGGATGGCGGCCAGGGGCGCAGCCATCGCCGCGCCGTTGCCGCCGCGTCCGGCGATCAGCACACGTACAGGCAGGGCGATGTTCTTGAGCATGAACTCGCCAAGATCGGTGAAAACCGCCGCCGTCTTGTCCTTTACGTGGTGCCAGGTCGTCTCTGAGATAGCTAGACCGTCATGCGGAGCGAATTCCTGGAGGCGCGCGGCAATGTTGACGTCGTCGCCATAGAGGCGGCCCTCGCGGACGATGACGTCTCCGGTGTTGATCCCGGCCCGGAACGGCATGCGCATCTCATCCGCGGCCGAGGCATTGAGTGCCATGATCCGGTCCTGGAAATCGAACGCCGCGCGCAAGGCTTCGATTGGATTGCCGAATTCGGCCATGATGCTGTCGCCGGCAACACCAAACGTGCGGCCGCCAAAGGCGCCGCAGCTGTCGGTGATGATATCGCGCCTTTCCTCGAAGGCCGCGACGGCGCGCTCGTCGTCGATGCCCATCAGCCGCGAAAAACCAACGGCGTCGATAGAAATGATTGTCGCAAGCTGACGGGTATAGTTCCGTTCAGCCATGGTTGAGCCCCCGGTCCCTGTTTTCGGTCCAGAACAGGCGACTTCCGCTCCCAAAAACACTTCGCCGTTTGCCGATGGAAGATCCCCGGCAGGCTCGGCGCGCCGTTGCCACCCTGTTGGTCCGGGACTCTAACAGGGTCTGGCCAAAAGCTCTACCACGAACAGCTAATGGAAGGCGGTTTCGGCGCAAGCCATGGTTAGTCGTTCGTTACCTGAAGTCCGATGTTGCAGAAGCCTCCTTACTTGTTGGATTCGCGCCGTTTTACTTATTTAAGCTTTCGCGCATAGAGGTCGCGCCGGGCGTGACGGACCAACTGTGGAGCAAGGCGTTGCCCGCCGTTGGCGGAACCAACGGGCCAGGATTCGAGTTGTCAGCGCGTTCATGCCACCACGAGAGATTGAGGGCAGTCATGCGCGGTGTTCTTTTGGCAAGCGGTATCGCGTTTTTCCTTGTCGGCGGGTCGGCTTTCGCGGCCGAAGCGCAAGCGCTGCCGCCGCAAAATGCCAAGAAGCTCTCGGAAATCCTGACCAAGGTCGAGAAGCGGAGCGACTTCCAGTATATCAAGGAGGTCGGCTGGAGCAGCGACGGCTATACCGTCACCTATTACACGACCGACAAGGCCAAGGTCGAAATCACCTACGATCCGGTCACCGGCGAACCGAAGTAACGCCTGATACGGCCGCCCGCAGCTGGGCCGCGCCTCCCTATCCGAGACTTGCGTCGATGCACGTTTGATGGCTGACTGCGCGCCATGATTGCGGGCACGGGGGTGCATGGCAATGGTTGGCTACGTTCTAAAGCGCATCCTGATGGTGCTCGCCGGCTATCTGGTCGCGGTGCTCGTCGGACTGGTCGCGTTGGTCGCGATCTATGCAGCGCTGAGCTCGCTGCCCAACGCCCCAAGCTATTTCGAGCTGATGCAGTTCACGCCCGTCGCCGTGCTGGTCGTGCCGCCGCTTGGCATGTTCGTCTATTTCCTGACGATTGTGGCGACCGGCATGCCGACTCTGATCTTTGCGCTTATTGCCGAGGTCTTCTCGTTGCGGAGCTTCTGGCTGCATATGCTGTCCGGCGGCGTGGTTGCGGCCGCCGGTTTCATGCTGCTCTCTCGGGACGCGCCGCACGATCCGGAACGCTGGGCCGACCTTGGCATCATCGTCGCGGCCGGGCTGGTGGCCGGTTTCGTTTATTGGCTCATTGCCGGACGTGACGCCGGTTTCAGGCGCCCGCTCATCGAGCGCTTAGGTTGACGGTGCGCGCACCGCTTCGGTCGCATCCAGCGCCTGCATCAGCTTCGAATCGCGATCGTAGACGTCGTCGAAATATTCGACCTTGCCGGACATGTCCGGCCAAGCGGTGAAATAGGCGACATAGACCGGGATGACGCGCGTGACATTCTCGGTCGAATGACCGTGCTTCAGCTTCTCGGCGATGTCGTCGACCGACGTGCCGAGCACAGCGGCCGCCATGCCGCGCGGATCCTGCAGGCGGATGCAGCCATGGCTCAGCGCGCGCATGTCGCGCCCGAAGAACGACTTCTGCGGCGTGTCGTGCATGTAGATGGCGTGCTTGTTGGGGAAGAGGATCTTCAACTCGCCAAGCGCATTGGCCTCGCTCGGCTGCTGGCGCACGCTGAACGGGATTTTGGCACCGTAGGCGCCCCAGTCCACCGCCGCAGAGGGAACTCGCCTGCCGCTGGAATCCGTCACCTCATAGCCGGCACGGTCCAGATAGCCCGGATCGCTGCGCAGCCTCGGCAGCATCTCGTTGACGATGATCGACTGCGGCACGCCCCAATAGGGGTGGAAGTCGACCTGCTTGATCTGGTTGTAGAAAAATGCGGTCTGGTTGGTGACCTTGCCGATGACCACGCGGGTCTTCAGCTTCTCCTCGCCATTGTCGATGTAGCTTGCGGTGAAGGCCGGCTGGTTGATGAAGACGCGCGGGCTGCCAAGATCGGAGGGGAGCCAGCGCAGCTCTTCAAGCGCCGCCATGACCTTCTCGACCTTGTCGGCCTTGGACGTTCCGGCGAGCGAGGCGACGGTGCGCGGGCCGATGACGCCGTCGCCCTTCATGCCGGCCCGCTTCTGCACCGCCTTGATCACCGGCACCAGGTCAGGATCGTAAAGCTCGCTCTTGCCGAGCCGGGCGAGGGTCTCGCCGAAGTCACCGCCCATCTCGTCATCGAGGTTGCGCGCGATCAAAGTCAAAAGCTTGGGCAGTTCCGGGCTGCTTTCACCGGGCTTCAGGAGCAGCTTCGGATCGACGACGATCTCGTTCTCCTCGCTTGCCCGGAGCGACTCCAACTCGACGCGCAGCGCCTGATATTCAGGGTTCTGCGGGTGCCGCGATTCGAGATAGGTGCGCACCTCTTGCGTGTGCGCCAGCGTCTTCAGCACGCCTTCGAGATCGAGCGGCTTGGCCGGAAAATCGTAATAGCCGGTCATGCGGTTCGGATCGACTCTGCCGCTCTGGGCGTCATGGGCGTAGCGCAGCACGCGCGCCGATAGCGCCATCTCGAAGCGAACCAGTTCCTTGGTCCGCGCTTCGGGCAAGGCGGCATTCGTGGCCGCCGCCGGAACATCGACGGAGTAATCGGCAGGCGTCAGGCCGTAGCTCGCCGCTTCGCCAAGCACCCGCACGGCATCCTGCGCCCTGCTGTTGGGTGCATCCCCTGTCACCCAGATGAAATCCGGATTGGCCGAATAGTAGGCGATGAGCGCCTTGGCGATATCGGGCTCGGCAAAGAGTTCATAATCGCTCAGGCCTGCCAGCGCATCGCGGAACGCGCTTCCGCTCACGGAGGGCACAAAGGCAGCATCTTGCGCGGTCGCGGGCGGCGGGGCGGGCAGCAGCGACTTGAAGTCGACGCGCACAAGCTTGTCGGCCCTGTAGGTATTGTAGGTCGGGCTGCTGATCCTGACGCTACCGCCTGTGCCAGGCTGCACCTTGCGCGGCTTTGGCGGCGGCGGAAATTCTCCTTGGGAATTGTGCCGGATGCCGCCGCCGAACAGCATGTCGAACAGCCCCTGCGCGCTCGCCGGCTGCTGGCCGAAGGCAAGTGCCGCCGCGATCGCGATCGGCATGACGGCCTTTTTGTTCCCGAGGATTTTCATGCTTCACCCGCACCGGTTGAAACCGGTTTCCCGTTCCGCGCCGCTAGACGGTCCCGCCCTCCGCATGGCGGATGTAATGCGCGACTGTACCGATTCATACTGATTCCGTTAAGCTTCCATAAATTTTCGCGACCGTGTTGCAGAACAGTTTCACATCCGTGTGAGACACAATGCGGCAGGGCGGCTCCCGGTTTCAGAGGCCTCGGTAACAATCAGGCGTTGGCGCCATGCGGCCTGGGCCACCATGACCGGCCTTCCCGCCTGACAAACATCGGCCCGTGACAAACAGCGGTCTTTGTGATCGAAATTCCGGCGGGCGCGAGCCATGGCCTGGAGGATGCGCAGTGAGGAAGGGATATCGCGAACTTCTTGACGAGGCGAATGCCGAGATCGAGGTGGTTTCGCCTGAGGAAGCGGCCGGGCTCCTGGAGGATGACGGCACCATCTTCGTCGATTTGCGCGACCCCCGCGAGGTCGAGCGCGACGGCAAAATTCCCGGCGCCAAGCATGTAACGCGCGGTATGCTCGAATTCTGGATCGACCCCGAAAGCCCTTACCACAAGCCGTTCTTCGCCTCCGGCAAGACCTTCGTCTTCTTCTGCGCCGGCGGCTGGCGTTCGGCGCTGGCGACCAAGACGGCGCAGGACATGGGTCTCGCGCCGGTCAAACACATCCTTGGCGGCTACACAGCCTGGAAGGCTGCCGGCCTGCCGGTCGAGCCAGGGCAGAAGAAGAAGGCCGACTGAGCCATTCGCAACTCCGGACGGAAGACGGCAGCAGGCCTCTCCCGCGTTAATTCTCAATGCAGCGCCGGTTGGCGTTCCTCGGCGACGAAGCGCACGGCGCGCGCGACCACAACCTTGTCGGCAAGGATGCGGCGGTGGCCAAGCCCTTCGGCCCAATGCAGGCTCACATGATCGCCGGCTCCCGCATACCGTTTTGCGTGATCGGCATGGACTTCGCGGTCGTCAGGCGCATGAATGATCAGCGTCGGCACCGGAGCCTCGGCGAGCTGGCGGTCGCCCGTGAAATCGCTGAGCGGCCGTCCTGACAAATGCTTCACCCGATCCGCCATGGCGACCCGGGAGCGCGGCCCGACATTGAGCCGGTGGCTGAAATCGTCGAAGATCGCCGGCAGCGAGCTCGGCGCCGCGATCAGAACCAGTTTCTCGGCCGCAAGCGGCGGCATGCCTTTCACTGAAGCGGCAACCGCATTGGCCGCGACAGCGCCGCCGAAGGAATGGCCGACAGCGGCGGCAAACGGGCCGAACCATTCGCCTGCGACTCGCACGGCGTCGACCGCGGTCACCATATTGAGATGTCGCCCGAGCGAATGGCCGTGGCCCGGCAGGTCAAGCGAGACCACCTTGTAGCCGGCGTCGCGAAACCCATCGATCAGAGTTCGCATGTATTCGGTGCGCGAGCGCCAGCCATGGATGACGAGCACGGTGCCGCGGGAGCCCCTGCCCGGCCCCGGCCGGAACTCATGCACCGCAACGCAATCCGCCTTCGTCTTCAGCCGGTGATGGCGCGCCTCGGCCATGAAGCCTGCAGCGCGCTCGACCGCGCGGCGCTCGCCATCGCTCAAGGCCTTGACGTTTGGCGTGCGACAGAACAATTCGAACGCGGCGCGGCCACTGAGACGCGGCGCGACATGCTCGGCCGCGCCGAAGACGCCTCGGATGACCTTCAATACAAATGATGCCATAGTGTCGGTCCAACCATTCGTTCAAGCATGAACATAATAGTTCAAACATGAACATTAAGCAAGAGCTGCCCTGGGACAATCCGCGCTTTCGCAACTGGGTTGCGGTGGCGCGCGCCTGCCATGTGCTGGAGCGCACGCTGGCGGTGAAGCTGGCGCCGCTCGACCTCAAACCGGCGCAGCTCGACGTGCTGATGAACCTCTACCGTCATCCCGGGATGTCGCAGCACGACCTTGCCCGCAAGCTCTTGGTCGGCCGCTCAAACATCACGATGCTGTTGCCGCAACTGGAAGCCCGCGGCCTGTTGCGGCGCGAAGGCGACGAAAAGGATAAGCGCGTGCTGCGGTTGAACCTCACCGAAGCCGGCGAGGCCCTGCTGATGCGGGCGCTGAAAGTGCATATGGCGCTCATCGAGAAGGCGATGAGCCAGTCGACAGCGGAGCAGTGCGACATGATCGGCGAGCAGATGCGCAAGATCGCCGATGTCCTGAAGGAGGCCTGACCGGGCGCTCTCGAGGCCGCTACCACATGGTCTGCTTTGCCCGCTCCGGCCATTCCTTGTCATATGCGGCGCCATTGATATTTCTGCGGCTGGTGATCTCGAGGATCTGGCCGGGCGTCGGCAGCGACTTCGGGTCGACATGCTTTGCCGGGTTCCAGAGCTCCGAGCGCACGATGGCGCGTGCGCACTGGAAATAGACCGCGTCGACGGCGACGACGGTGACCGACCGTGCCGGCTTGCCATCGACCATGAAGGACGCGCAAAGCTCGGCATCGGCTGTGATATGGGCGCGACCGTTCACGCGCAGCGTCGTGCCCGAGCCCGGCACAAGGAAGAGCAGCCCGACGCGCGGATCGCGAATGATGTTCTTCAGCGAATCGGCGCGGTTGTTGCCGCGCCTGTCGGGCATCATCAGCGTTTTTTCGTCCAGGAGGCGCACGAAGCCGGCGAGATCGCCGCGCGGCGAACAGTCCAGCCCCTCCGGCCCGCAGGTCGCCAGCGCCACGAAAGACGAGGCTTCGATGAAGGCTGCATACTGCGGGATCACATGGTCGAGTTCCTTGGCGACCGAGGCCTCGCCAGGCAGGCCGTAGAGGGCTTCGAGCTGTTCGACCGATGTGATGAGCGACATCTTTTCGCCTCCTGACCTTTTGCCGGCGCTACTTTATGTCCATGACGCTTTGACGACACCCAGTCGAACGTCTTGGCGCCAGGCTAGCGGTCGCGGCTGAGCCCCTTCTCGGCCAGCTCGGCGAGGTAGGCGTTCCAGCGCTCGTCCTTTTCATGCCCGAGCGTGTGAAGATAGTTCCAGGTGAAGATGCCGGTGTCGTGGAAATCGTCGAAGGTGATGCGCACCGCGTAATTGCCGACCGGCTCGATCTTAAGAATCGCGACATTGCGCTTGCCGGGCACAGTCACGCGCTGATCCGGCGAATGGCCCTGCACCTCGGCAGAAGGCGAGGCAACGCGCAAGAACTCCGCCGGCAGTTCGAACGGCTGATGCCCGGCAAAGGTCACGGTGAGCAGCTTGCGGTCCTTCGAGACCCTGAGTTCCTTCGGCGCCGTCATGTTTCTTCCTATATGCGTTGCGCCCTTCCCTACGCCGGTTCGCGCAGTGCGAAAAGGTGATAGAAGGCAGCCGACAGAGAATGTCGGTCGGGGAATGTTACCAAAGATCGAGAGCTTCTATCTTGAATGCGCGGTTGGATCGTATCACATAGCCGTATATAACGACGCTGCTCAGGCCACGGAAGCGCTTGCAATGGACATGATCGACCCTTTCGGTCGCACGATCAGCTATCTGCGCGTGTCGGTTACCGACCGCTGCGATTTCCGTTGCACCTATTGCATGGCCGAGGACATGACCTTCCTGCCCAAGAAGGATCTGCTCTCGCTCGAGGAGCTCGACCGGCTCTGCAGCGTCTTCATCGAAAAGGGCGTCAGGAAGCTGAGGCTGACCGGCGGCGAGCCGCTGGTGCGCAAGAACATCATGCACCTGGTTCGCCAGCTGTCGCGGCATCTTGAGAGCGGCGCGCTGGAAGAGCTGACGCTCACCACCAACGGCTCGCAGCTGTCGCGCTTTGCCGCCGAGCTCGCCGACTGCGGCGTGAAGCGCATCAATGTCTCGCTCGACACGCTCGATGCCGGCAAATTCCGCCAGATCACCCGCTGGGGCAATCTCGGCAAGGTCATGGAAGGCATCGACGCCGCGCAAACGGCAGGCCTGAAGGTCAAGCTCAATGCCGTGGCGCTGCGCGACTTCAACGACGCTGAAATACCGGAGATGCTGCGCTGGGCGCATGGTCGCGGCATGGATCTGACGGTCATCGAGACCATGCCGATGGGCGAGATCGACGCCGACCGCACCGACCAGTATCTGCCGCTGTCGTTGCTGCGCGCCTCGCTTGAGCGCCAGTTCACGCTGACCGACATTCCTTATAAGACCGGGGGCCCTGCCCGCTATGTCCAGGTCGCCGAGACCGGCGGTCGGCTCGGTTTCATCACCCCGATGACGCATAATTTCTGCGAAAGCTGCAACCGCGTCCGGCTGACTTGCACCGGCACGCTCTATATGTGCCTCGGCCAGGAGGACGCCGCCGACCTGAGAGCGCCGCTGCGCGCCTCCGAAGGCAATGAGCTGGTCGGCGAGGCCATAGACGAGGCGATTGGGCGCAAGCCGAAGGGCCATGATTTCGTCATCGACCGCCGCACCAGCCGACCCTCGGTATCGCGCCATATGAGCGTCACGGGCGGCTGATTTTTTTCCGATTTGGTGCAGGATCACCCTCGGTCACGGACCTTGGGGGCATCATGAAGTGTGTTCATCTCGTCCAGGGCGCGCCTTTGGTGATCGCCTTCTCGTTGCTCACGATTGCGACGACAGCGGCAATCGCAAAGCCGTTCACCTACGTCAATGCGCGCTTCGGCACGTCCTGCACCTTTCCCGACGAGATTTTCAGCGACCGCTTGCCCGAGCCAGAAAACGGCGATGGGCAGCAATGGAGCGCGCCCGACGGCGCCAGCCTGACCTGCTCGGGCATTTATAACATCGACAACGACACTCCGAAGGGCTTCGTCGCCGACGAAAAGGCAAACACCGGGCCGGGCTACAAGATCACTTACAGCAAGTCCGGGAAGAATTGGGCGGTGGTTTCTGGCATCAAGGGCGACAAGGTCTTCTACGAACGGCGCCTGTTCGGAAAGGATGGTGTCATCCGCACCGTCTGGATCGAGTATCCTTCCTCGCTTAAGGCGAAATACGATCCGCTGACCGGGGCGATCGCCGCCAGCCTGCGCGGCCCTTGAGCTGCGCTCGGCGCACTGGAAATAAACCATCCGCGCCGACTTCCACCCGATTTACCGCCGACTTGTTCCGGCCTAGCCTCATGAAGCGATTTTCGCATTCAGGGGGAATTCTCATGCGCAAATTCTTGGCTTCGCTTGCAATGCTCGGGATTGCCTTGGTGCCTGCGGCCGCTCAGTCGATCGGTGGCACCTACACTGTCGCCGGCACCAATTTCGACGGATCGAAATATGGCGGCGAGGCAACCATCACGCTGACCAGCGACACAACCTGCACGATCCATTGGGAAACCGGCGGCTCGTCCTCCGACGGCATTTGCATGCGCAACGATGATGCCTTTTCCGCCGGCTATGTGATGGGCAAGGAAATCGGCCTCGTCGTCTACAAGGTGGAGAAGGACGGCTCGTTGCACGGGCTGTGGACGATCGCCGGCCAGAACGGCAACGGCACCGAGACGCTGACGCCGAAATGATCGCTCCGGATTGCAGCCGATATTGAGGGCCGCAGGAACCTCCTGTGGCCCATTTCTTTGACGTTGCTGTCTTGCCGCCGGCTGTTAGACGCTTGCGAGAGAACATAACCCGGAAGCGCCCTTGCCTCTTTCGCCAAATCTTCGCGGCGCACTGTTCATGGTCGTGGCCATGATCGGCTTCACCTTGAACGACGCGATCACCAAATTCTCATCCGAATCGATGAATATGGCGCAGGTCATGCTGGTGCGTGGCGCCTTCGCCTCGCTCTTCGTCGGTCTGCTCGCCTGGCGGCGCGGCGCGCTTGCTGATCCACGCGCCATGCTGCAGCCGATGGTCGCGCTGCGTGTCGCCGGCGAAGCCGGCGCGACCGTGTCGTTCCTGATCGCCCTTGCCCATTTGCCGATCGCCAACGTCTCCGCCGTTCTGCAGGCGCTGCCGCTGGCCGTGACGATGGGCGCCGCACTGTTCTTCGGCGAGGGCGTCGGCTGGCGCCGCTGGCTCGCCATTGCCGCCGGCTTTGCCGGCGTGCTGATCATCGTGCGGCCGGGCTTCGAGGGTTTCAGCGCCTATTCGTTGCTGGCGCTGGCGAGCGTCGGCTGCTGCGCGGTGCGCGATCTCGCCACCAAGCGCATCCCGCAAGCGATCCCGACCATGCTGGTATCGACCGCGACTGCGCTGGCCATGACGATCCTGGGTGCGCTGCTGCTCCCGCCGATGGGCGGCTGGACGCCCATGACCGCCAAGGCGACGGCGCTGCTGGCGCTGGCCGCCGTGCTCGTGCTCATCGGCTATCAGTTCATCATCATGGCGATGCGCTCGGGCGACATCTCCTTCATCGCGCCCTTCCGCTATACGGCGCTGCTGTGGTCGATAGTGCTCGGCCTCGTCATCTTCGGCGATATCCCCGACCTGCCGATGATCGTCGGCGCCGCGATCATCATCGGCTCCGGCCTCTACGCGCTCTACCGCGAGCGTGTCGTCGGCAGGCGCCAGCCTGCCGCCGAAAGCGCTGGACCCGACATGGCGCCGGACGGCATATAGGCCCGATGGATCGAAGCGTTGCAGGCATCATCCTGGCGGGAGGCCAGTCGCGCCGCATGGGCGGCGGCGACAAGACGCTGCTTTCGCTGGGCAAGGTCAGGCTGATCGAGCATGTCGCCGCGCGTCTCACACTGCAGGTCGCCACGCTGATGCTCAACGCCAACCGCGATCCGGCACGGTTTGCTGGCACCAACCTTCCGGTGCTTGCCGATACGATAGAGGGCCATGCCGGCCCGCTCGCCGGCATCCTCACCGGCCTTGAATGGGCGGCAGCGGACACGGGCTACCGGTCGCTGGTCAGTGCGGCCGGCGACACGCCGTTCTTCCCTGGCGATCTCGTCGAGCGATTGGCCGTTGCCGCTCGGGCACGGCCGGGCGCGATCGCGGTCGCCAGTTCCGACGGCAGGTGGCACCCGACCTTCGCGCTCTGGCCGCTCGGCCTGCGCGATGCCCTGCGCCATTTCCTGGTTGAGGAGGACAATCGCCGGGTCTCGGCCTTCGTGGAGCGGCATGGTTTTGTCGAGGTGGAGTTTCCGATGCTCGAAGCCGGAGGCGAGCGGATCGACCCGTTCTTCAACATCAACACGCCCGACGATCTTGCGGAGGCCGAGCGTCTGTTGCAAAGCCTTGAGCCATGAGACCCGTGTTCGGTATCACCGGCTGGAAGAACTCCGGCAAGACGACCCTGACCGAGAAGCTGGTCGCCGAACTGGTTCGCCGCGGCTGGACGGTCTCCACGGTCAAGCATGCCCATCATGACTTCGACATCGACAAGCCCGGCACAGACAGTTTCCGCCACCGCCAGGCCGGCGCGATGGAGGTCGCGGTCGTCTCCGGCCGGCGCTGGGCATTGATGCACGAACTGCGCAACGAGGACGAGCCGACGCTGGACGACATCCTGGCGCGGCTGGCGCCCTCGGACATCGTGCTGGTCGAAGGCTACAAGCGCGAAGCACACCAAAAGATCGAAGCGAGACGGCTGGAGGCCAAGGACCGGACGCCGCTTTCGATCAACGACCCGAACATCGTGGCTGTCGCCGCCGACTTTCCGGTCGAAGGCGAAAAGCTGCCCGTCTTCAACCTCGACGATACGAAATCGATAGCCGATTTTATCGAGCGCGCGACCGGTCTCGTCAGTCCAGCCAAGTAACGCAGCGGCACACGGCGATTGCCGTTTGCTGTTGTTTTTGCAGTTGCTTTTTTCTTGCAAAGAGTGGGAGTATCCCGCGCAGCGGGCGGTCAAAAAGGCTCCGCCCACAAGAGCCGCACGGGACAGCGGCCATGACAATATGAGAGGATTATCATGCGTATTGCACTGCGTATCGCGCTTGCCGCTTCGGCCGCGCTGCTGACACTTGGCGTTGCCCAGGCTCAGGAAAAGACCCTGAGGATCGGCACCGAAGGCGCGTACCCGCCCTTCAACAACCTGACCTCGGACGGCCAGTTGGTCGGCTTCGACATCGACATCGCCAAGGCCCTCTGCGACGAAATGAAGGTGAAGTGCACCTTCGTCGCGCAGGATTGGGACGGCATCATCCCGGCGCTCCAGGCCGGCAAGTTCGACGCCATCGTCGCTTCCATGTCGATCACGCCAGAGCGCCAGGAAAAGGTCGACTTCACCCACAAATATTACAACACTCCGTCGGCGATCGCCGTGCCGAAGGATTCGCCGCTCAAGGGCGTCACCAAGGAAGACCTCGCCGGCAAGACGATCGGCGTCGCCACCACGACGACCCACTTCAACTATGCCTCGAAGACCTACACCGACAGCACGATCAAGGGCTATCCGAGCAGCCCCGAGGAACAGGCCGACCTCGCCAATGGCCGTCTCGACGCCATCGAGGACGACATCGTCGTGCTGCAGCAGTGGCTGGATTCGCCCGACGGCGCCTGCTGCAAGATCCTCGGCCAGCCCTCGCCGCAGCCGGTCGAGATTTTCGGACCGGGCGCCGGCATTGCCGTGCGCAAGGGCGAGACCGACCTGGTCAACAAGCTGAATTCCGCGATCGACGCTATCCGCAAGAACGGCAAGTACAAGGAAATCAACGACAAGTACTTCAAGTTCGACGTCTACGGCGCCGAGTCCTGATCATTTGCGCTCAGGGCGGTGAGGATCACCTCGCCGCCCTGCCTCCATTCCGGGATCGCCACGGAGACACGCCCCACCAATGCCAGCCCAAAGCATTTGGACACTTCTCAGTTGGGGACCGGATGGCTGGAGTGACGACATTGCGTCTGGTGTGCTGGTCACGGTCGCGCTTGCGCTTGCGACATTGCCGATAGGCCTGGCGATCGGGTTCTTCGTCGCCTTCGCCAAGCAGCACGAAGAGCCCGCGCTCCGGCTCGCGGCCAACATCTACACCACTGTTTTTCGCGGCCTGCCCGAGCTGGTGACTCTGTTCCTGTTCTTCTTCGGCATGCCGCTGCTGCTGCAATATGTCGTCCGCCTGTTCGAGCCCGAGGCGACAATCGACGTGAACAGCTTCATTGCCGGCATGATCGTGCTGGCGCTGATCTTCTCCTCCTACGCCAGCGAAGTCTTTCTCTCCGCCTTTCGCGCCATTCCCAAGGGCCAGTATGAGGGCGGCTACGCCATTGGCCTTTCGAAATGGCAGACGATGCGCCTGGTGATCCTGCCGCAGCTGCTGCGCATCGCCTTCCCGGGTCTGGAGAATTGCTGGCTCAGCCTGCTCAAGGACACCTCGCTGGTGTCGGTCGTCAATCTAGCGGAAACCCTGCGCAATGCCGGTGTCGCGGCGCGCGTCACCAAGCATTCCTTCCTCTTCTACAGTGTCGCGGCGCTGGTCTTCCTTGTGCTGGCCATCCTGTCCTCGGTCGCCACCGGCTATATCCAGCGCTCGCTCGGGCGGAGGGAGGCTCGATGAGCGTCAGCCAGGCTATTGCGGTTGACAGGCCACCGCCCCGGGCTCGCGGCTGGCCGCGCGTGCGCATCATAGGCTACGCGCTGGTCGGCCTCTGGAGCCTTTTCGGCATCGGCATCGTGGCCTATCTGGTCCACGCCTGGAACGCCGATTTCTTCGCCAGATACGCGCCGGCCTATCTGCAGGGGCTCGCAACCACCCTGTCGCTGGTCTGCGTTTCGATGGTGGCGGGCGCTATTCTCTCGTTGCCGGTTGCCTACGGGCGGATGTCCAAGAACCGCATCCTTTCCGGATTGGCTTATTGCTACGTCTACTTCTTCCGCGGCACCCCGCTGCTCGTGCAGACCTACCTCGTCTATTACGGCATCGGCTCGTTCCGCCCCGAGCTGCAAACCGTCGGACTATGGTGGTTCTTCCGCGAGGCGTTCTACTGCGGCGTCTTTGCCTTTTCGCTCAACACCGCCGCCTATCAGGCCGAGATCCTGCGCGGCGCCATCGAAAGCGTTCCGCGGGGCCAGTGGGAAGGCGCGGCCTCGCTCGGCCTGCACAAGCTGCAGACGCTGCGCAAGGTGATCATGCCGCAGGCGATCATCGTGGCGCTGCGGCCTTACGGCAACGAGCTCATCCTGATGATCAAGGCTTCCGCGATTGTCGCCATCATCACCGTCTACGACCTGATGGGCAACGCGAAGCTCGCCTACGCAAAATCCTTCGACATCCAGGCCTATATCTGGGTGGCGATCGTCTACCTGGTGCTGGTCGAGATCCTGCGTCACGGCGTCGAATGGATCGAACGCCGGATCACCATTCACCTCAAACGATAGAGCGTCGTCAGCGGACGGGCCTGCACCAGTCGATGCGGCTTTGCGCGCCTTGACGAATTTTTCGCATAGCCTAGACCTTCCGCCACTGAAATCTCTTGTTGGAAGGCAGGCTTATGGCATCGGTTGCATTTCTCGGTCTTGGCGTCATGGGCTATCCGATGGCCGGGCACCTCAGGAACAAGGGCCACCACGACATCACTGTCTATAACCGCACGACCGCCAAGGCAGAGCAATGGGTCGCCCAGCATGGCGGCAGCCTGGCGCTGACACCGGCCGAGGCGGCCGAAGGCAAGGATTTCGTCTTCTCCTGCGTCGGCAATGACGACGACCTGCGCTCGGTGACGACAGGCGCCAGCGGCGCCTTTGCCGCCATGAAGACGGGCTCCGTCTTCATCGACAACACGACAGCCTCGGCCGAAGTCGCGCGCGAACTGGCCGAAGCCGCCGACAAGGCCGGCTTTTCCTTCCTTGATGCGCCGGTATCGGGCGGCCAGGCGGGCGCCGAGAATGGCGTGCTGACGGTCATGGTCGGCGGCGAGCAGGCCGCCTTCGACAAGGCCAAGCCGGTCATCGATGCCTATGCCCGCATGGTCGGGCTGATGGGACCCGTGGGCGCCGGCCAGCTCACCAAGATGATCAACCAGATTGCCATTGCCGGCCTCGTCCAAGGGCTGGCCGAAGGCATCCATTTCGGCAAGAAGGCCGGCCTCGACATCGACAAGGTCATCGAGGTGATCTCCAAGGGTGCTGCCGGCTCCTGGCAGATGGAGAACCGCCACAAGACGATGAACGCCGGAAAATATGACTTCGGCTTCGCCGTCGACTGGATGCGCAAGGATCTCGGCATCTGCCTCGCCGAAGCCAACCGCAACGGCGCCAAGCTGCCGGTGACCGCGCTGGTCGACCAGTTCTACAAGGACGTGCAGGACATGGGCGGCAGGCGCTGGGACACGTCCTCGCTGCTCGCCCGCCTGGAAAAATAGACGGCGATGGTCCTGCCCGATCCAAGCTGGAGCGCCGACGAGATCGTCGCCCATCTGCGTTCGATCAGCAGCGAGAAAAACCGCGCCGGCATGGCGCGATTCGGCATCAACACGAGAACCGCACTGGGCGTCGGCAATTCCGATCTGCGGCCGCTGGCGCGCAAGCTGAAGAAGAACCAGGAACGGTCGCTGCTCTTGTGGGACACCGACATTCGCGAAGCGCGATTGATGGCCGCTTTCACCGGCGAGCCGAAGAAGCTCGACATCGGTCAATGCCGGCGCTGGGCCGCCGATTTCGGCAGTTGGGAGATTGTCGATACCGTTGCCGACCTGTTCGCCGAAACACCGTTCTGGCGTGAGCTGGTCGAGGAATTCGCCAAGGACGAGCGCGAGTTTGTCCGCCGCACCGCCTTTGCCATGCTGGCCTGGGCGGCGGTGCATCTGAAGAAGGAGCCGGACGCGAGCTTCCTCGCTGCTCTGCCGCTGATCGAGACGCATGCGGGCGATCCGCGCAACTTCGTCCGTAAGGCGGTGAACTGGGCGCTGCGGCAGATCGGCAAGCGGTCGGTGGCGCTGCACGCCCCTGCCCTTGCGCTGGCCGAGAAACTGGCGGCGTCGTCCGACAAGACGGCACGCTGGATCGGCAAGGACGCGGTGAAGGAACTTTCGGATGTCAAACAGCTCGAACGGCTCGCGACCACACGACCTTGATCTGAGCGAAGTAAGCTCACGACGCTTTTACTCGCTTCGGAAATGGGACTGGCGGAGGATCACGACCATGAGCAGGCGTTTCAGATCAAGCGCGACGCTGGCGATCGTGCTTATGCTCGCCACCGCGAGAGCCGACGCCGCGACCGACGTCGCGCATATCTTCTGGAAAGACTTGCGCCCGGCGACGCAGGCGGTCGCCGAGGACGCCAACCTGCCGATGATCGCGGCAAAACTGCCCGATCACGGTGAGACACTGTCGCTCAATCTGCAGGACAAGACCGTTCAATTGTCCGGCTACGCCTTGCCGGTCGATCGCGAGGGCGACCTCGTCTACCAGTTCCTGCTGGTGCCTTGGACCGGCGCCTGCAGCCACATGCCGACGCCGCCGCCGAACCAGATCGTGCTGGTAACGCCGGCGCATCCTTACAGGATGGCGGAGGCATACCAGCCGGTCTCCGTCACCGGCGTGCTGAAGCCCGGCATGGAGAAGAGCCAACTCTTCATCCTGGACGGCGTCTTGATCGTGCAGTCCGGCTATACCGTGCGCAAGGCCGAGGTGGCTGATGTCGACAGCGTGCCGGACGCCGTCACGCTCCCGGTCAACTCGCCGTGGAATTTCCTCAACAAAAAGAAGAACTAGGTCTCGCAACTTCGCGCATAGCGGGAAGCGCGAGTGCCGTGCTCAGGCCGCGTTGGCCCCCGACTCCTTGTCCAGGATCATGTAGTCGAGCGGGATCTCGGTCGTGTACTTGATCTGCTCCATGGCAAAGGAGGACGACACGTCGCGGATCTCGATCTTGGCGATCAGCCGCTTGTAGAAGGCGTCGTAGGCGGCAATGTCGGGCACCACGACGCGCAAGAGATAGTCGACGTCGCCGCTCATGCGGTAGAACTCGACCACCTCCGGAAATTCCTGGATGACCTCGGAGAAGCGCCGCAGCCATTCATGGCTGTGCGAATTGGTGCGGATCGAAACGAAGACGGTGACGCGCACATTGACCTTCTCATGGTCGAGAATGGCCACGCGCCGCTTGATGACGCCCTCTTCCTCGAGCTTCTGGATGCGCCGCCAGCACGGCGTGGTCGACAGGCCGACTTTCTTGGCGACATCGGCGACCGCAAGCGTCGCGTCCTCCTGCAGGAGGCGAAGAATTTTTCTGTCTAGGCGGTCCATGGGAAGGCTCCAGCGGAATAGTTTGGCTATAATCCTTTTTATCAGGCCCTTTCACAAGAAAGAAATTCTGCCAATGCCGGCAAAAGCGAGTGATTTCTTGCAAGATGCCTAATTGAGGCGATAGCGGATTTCCGAGCGCAGGAATGGCAGCAAATCCATTTCAAACCACGGATTCTTCTTCAGCCAGCCGGTATTTCGCCATGACGGATGCGGCAGCGGCAGCACTTTCGGCCCGGCTGCAGCATCCCAGACAGCGCGCCAGTTTCTGACCGTTTCCGTCAGCGACGGCCCACGCGCCGTGCCCATGTGCCAGGACTGCGCATAACCGCCGATCGTCAGCACCAGATCGATCTGCGGCATCAGCGCCATCAGATCGGCGCGCCAGGCGGTGGCGCATTCGCGCCGCGGCGGCAGATCGGCGCCCTTGGCGTCCTGGCCGGGAAAGCAGAAACCCATCGGCACGATGGCGAATTTCTCCGTGTCGTAGAACTCGTCGGGGGTGACGCCGAGCCAGTTCCTCAAGCGATCCCCGGAAGCGTCGGTGAACGGCATGCCCGAGATGTGGACTTTCGTGCCCGGCGCCTGGCCGGCAAGCAGGATGCGGGCCTTCGACGATGGCAACAGCACCGGACGCGGCTGATGCGGCAGGGGCCGTCCGCGCGGCTGCTCGACGCAAATGCGGCAAGCCCGCACCTTGGCGGCAAGGCTCTCCAGCGCTTCGCTCATGTCCGGCGGGTTATCCAAAAACAAGCCTCAAGCAGCAGCGCTTGGCCGGCTGGAGAGCGCTGCGTGCCAGCGCAGCACGTTCCCGCATTCCTCAGGCACCTTGATGCGCGCCGGCTTCATGAAATCGATGGCGATCAGCCCGGTGATGTCCGCGACCGAATAGGCGTCGCCGGCGGCAAATTCCCTGTCCGCCAACTCCCGGTCGAGGAGATGCAGGAACTCGATGGCCTTCGGCTTGTTGGCCTCGCCCCACTCTGGGATCTGCGGCACCTCCCATTCCTTCATTGCCGGATGGATGTGCCGGAACGCGGCGGCCACGCAGCTCATCAGGTTTAGCTCCAGACGCCTTTGCCACATCTCCACCAGGGCCTTGCCGAGCGCGCCTGTTCCGAACAGGGCGGGCTCGGGGTGCAATTCCTCGAAATACCGGCAGATGGCGATGGATTCGGTGATGATGGTGCCGTCGTCGAGTTCGAGCACGGGCAGCCGCCGCAGCGCATTGCGCGACGCCACCGGCTCCTCGCGATGCTCCAGCGCGCCCATGTCCACGGGCACCAAAGGGACGGTTAGCCCTTTTTCAGCCAGGAAAACCCGAACCCGCCTGGGGTTGGGCGCCCGGCCGCCATCGAACAGCTTCATTCCAGTCTCCGATCTTCATCCCGATCTTAGGGCGCGCTGCAATGTATGTCGCCCAAAACTGCACAGCGGTTTGGCAAGACCACATGTTGACCAACAGAGCATCACCCGAAGCGGCATCACCAGAAACGAACAAGCTCACGCAGCGCATCGCCGAGCGAAGCCAGTGCGCCGTGCTTCCTTTCGACGGGTTGATTGTGATGGCTGTCGCGCCAGTCCTGCGGCTGATCGAAGGAGCCAGCCCAGATGCCCACCTTGGCAGCCCGCGCGACGGCCTCCTCGGTTTCGAAGTCGCCGAAGGCGACGGCCCATCCGGACTGTACCTGCGCCCGGTTGAGGTCCGTGTCGCCCGCCTTGCAGTCGCCGAGCAACCGGCCGTAGCGGTCGCGCTGCCAGCCGCTGCAGGAGACCGGCCTGTCGGCGATCAGCCGCACCAGCGACTGCCGCGCAAGCCTGCCGCAGGCATAATCGGCCCCGTCCTTGCGGCACGTCTGTGTATATTCCGGCGCGTCGATGCCGCGCATGCGGATGCGCTCGGCGCCAAGCGTGATCGAATCGCCGTCCCTGACGATGGCCGTGCCTTGCTCCTGTCGCGTCTCGAACCGGTCGAGCCGCGCCGCCACCAGGATGGACAGGCCAAGCAGGACCACGGCCAGCCCGTAATCCAGAAGCCTGCGCAAAAGACTTCGCGGAGGCCGCGGAACATAGCGCCGGCGCGGCCTTCGCGACCAGGAACGGCTCATATGGCAAACAGTCTCTTAATCATTCGAACGTAGCTTAACGAACTGAAAATCGCTGCGCGCAGAAATTTAACTTGCATGCCTTTGCTACGCTCGGACACAGCGGACAAATTCATTGTGGACCGCAGGAAACCGCATCGCAACAGCGAAGTGGCTCGCGCGGTGCGCAGGACGCGTGACCGTCTTTCGCAGCAGGCCGGCAGCCTCGATTTCGACCGCGAGCTGCTCAAGCTGCATGCACGCGCCATGGTGGTCAGTGCAGCGGCGATTCCTCTGCTTGTGCTTGTAGTAGCGGCCATCGGCCGCTTCGCTGGCCTGGGCAACCAGGTCGCCGTCTGGGCTCTCTTCACGCTGCTTTGCTACGCCATCGTCACTTTCATGGCGCGGCGCGTCGAGCGCGCGGAAGCGGCCGAGCTCGACCCTGTGCAGACGCGCCGCGATTTCCTGATCGGCCATTCGCTTTGCGGCCTCGGCTGGGCCTGGTTCGCCTGGCTGGGCTGCTCCACATGCCAGGTCGACCAGTTCCATGTCGTCAAGGCCATGGTGCTCCTGGTCGCCATGGCGACGACTGCGGTGATGGCATCATCCCTGGGCGGCGCGCTATTGGCGACCTTCGCCGTTCCCGTCGCGGTCTATGTCTTTGCCGTCCTGCGCCTGTGGATGCCGATCGAAGGGATCATGGCGGCGCTTCTGGTCGCTGCCCTGCCCTTCTTCGGCTACGTCGCGCGCCATCTCAACCAGTCATCCTGGATGCTGCTCTCCTTCCGCTCCGAGAAGGACGCGCTGATCGCCGAGGTGGAGACCGCCAAATCCATGTCCGACGAGGCCAGGCGGCGCGCCGAGGACGCCAATCTGGCGAAGTCGCGCTTCCTCGCCTCGATGAGCCATGAGCTCCGGACGCCGCTCAACGCCATCCTCGGTTTCTCCGAAGTGATGGCCAATGAAGTGCTCGGGCCGATGAACAACCCGACCTATCGCGATTACGCGCATGATGTGCACGAATCCGGCCAGCATCTGCTCGACCTGATCAATGAGATCCTCGACCTGTCGCGCATCGAGGCCGGCCGCTACCAGCTCAACGAGGAGCCGGTGGCGCTGGTGACGATCGTTGAGGATTGCTGCCATATGATGGAACTGAGAGCCCGCAACAAGGACATCCGCGTCATCCAGGAGTTCGAGACCGCGCTGCCGCGCCTGTTCGGCGACGAGCGTGCCATCCGGCAGATCGCGCTCAATCTGCTGTCCAATGCCATCAAGTTCACGCCGTCGGGTGGCGAAGTGCGGGTGCGCGTCGGCTGGACGGCGGGCGGCGGTCAGTACATCTCGGTCAAGGACAACGGTCCCGGCATTCCGGAAGAGGAAATCCCAGTGGTGCTTTCCGCCTTCGGCCAGGGCTCGATCGCCATCAAGAGCGCCGAACAGGGAACGGGCCTCGGCCTGCCGATCGTGCAGGGTCTGCTCGACATGCATGGCGGCGAGTTCGAGCTGCACTCCAAGCTGCGCGAAGGCACCGAGGCCATCGCCATCTTCCCGCTGAGCCGAGTGATGGAGGAATTGCCCGCGCTGCCGACCAAGGCTGTCGCCGCCCGGCGGCGTTGAGTCCTTCGGTCCGATATGACAAAATTGCCGCCTGAGATGACGATCACTGATTGGGATCCAAGCCGCACCGAGATCAAATCGGAACGCCTATCCCTCAAGCTATTTACGCCCGGTGATGCCGAAGAGCTTTACGCCTGTATTACGCCTTCAATCACCCGCTTCATGCAGTGGGAACCGCCACGATCGTCGGCCGCATTTGGCGCGGTCTGGCGGTCTTGGTTAGAACCGATCCTCGATGGATCGGACCTGCATTTCGTTGTGCGGCGTTCGCAAGACGGTCGTTGTCTAGGGCTTGTTGGCCTCCATGCGGCGAACACGGTATCTCCCGAACTTGGAATCTGGCTCAAGGAAGACGCTCAAGGACAGGGCATCGGCCGGGAGGCAATCGCCGCCGTGGTTGCATGGGCGTCGGAGAAACTCGCGCCGGACAGTTTTGACTATCCTGTCGCGGAAAAAAACATCGCTAGCAGAAAGATTGCAGAACGTCTCGGAGGCTCGGTAGTTGGAAGGCGATCCAATCCAAAATATATCGCTGTCGTCTATCGTATTCCCAAGCTCCGGCGTTGACTCCATACCCCGATAACCTGCAGCCGATTTCTGCACACGTTCTTCAGCCACGAACCGCCGCCGCCATGCCAGAACTCGTGAGAGCCGCGGCCTTGACGAGACCGGCGGCAAGTCCAGCCCCAACTCCTTCCCCGTGACTGACAGCAAGATCGAGCAGTGGCTTGAGCCCAAGCCGTTCGGCGACTTTGGCTTGGCCCGGCTCCGGCGACAGGCTGGCGAGCAGGCAGTGGTCGACCGCGGAAGGATCGGCTTTGTGCAGAACCGCGGCGGCAGCCGTCGCGACGAACCCGTCGAGCAGCACAGGAATCTTCTGCATGCGGGCTGCAAGAATGGCGCCGCAGATCGCCGCGAACTCGCGCCCGCCGACGCGGCGCAAGGCTTCGAGCGGATCGCCGAAACCGGCGCCGTGGAAAGCAAGCGCCCGGTCGACCGCTTCGGCCTTGCGCGCCATCATCGCCGTGTCCGCGCCCGATCCAGGGCCAACCCAGTCGGACCCCTTGCCGCCGAAGAGGGCAGCGCTGAGCGCGGCCGCGATGGTTGAATTGCCGACGCCCAGATCGCCAAGGCAAAGAAGATCGGCGCCGCCCGCGACCGCTTCCATGCCGAAGGCCATGGTGGCGGCGCAGCCGCGCTCATCGAGGGCCGCTTCTTCGGTGATGTCCCCGGTCGGAATATCCAGCGCCAGGTCGAAGACCTTCAGGCCGAGATCGTTGGCGATGCAGATCTGATTGATCGCTGCACCTCCGGCGGCGCAGAGTTCGACGGCATTGGCGGTCGCCGAAACCGGCCGCGGCGAGATGGCATGCCGAACGGCACCGTGATTGCCGGCAAAGATCGCCACAAGCGGACGATTGACGGCCGGCGGCGCACGCCCGCTCCAGGCGGCGAGCCATGCCGCGACATCTTCGATCCGGCCGAGCGAAGCTTTCGGCTTGTCGGCCTTGGCAAACAGGGTGCGAACGCGGGTTTCGGCGGCGGCGTCCGCCGGCGGCAGCGTTGCCAGCAGAGTGCGGAAATCGTCGAAAGGCTTTGCGGTCATATCGAATGCGGTCTCTTTGCAGGAACAGGCCAGCGGCATAGCCGCCTTCACCGCCTGGCACAACCGCCCGGCAATGCCGCGAAAGCGCCGGTCGACGGCGCATCGCGAAGGGCTTGCATTGGCGTTGCGGTTGCACCATGTGGAGTGAAGGCAAGAGAACAGCATGACCGCCATCGAGTCTCCCTGCATACTCGTCTGTTCCATCGACATGAAAACCGGCTTCTGTTTCGGTTGCGGCCGCACGCGCGATGAGATCGCCGGGTGGATCGCGATGACGCCGGAAGTCCGGCGTGCAGTCATGGCCGAGTTGCCGGCGCGGCTGGAGACGGTCGAACGCCGGCCCCGCCGCGAGACGCGGCGCGCCCGCATGGCGCGCGAGCGCGGCGTGCTGTGAAAGAGCTGGCTGTGAGAAGGGGTTGGCCATGAATCGCCTGTTCTGGGTCGTCATGCTGGTGATCGGCGCCGGCTTGATCCTGCTGATGATGAATGATTCCGCCGGCCGCACCTTCGGCATCGAGAACAACGATTTCAGCAGGCTGATCTGGGTTGGAGTCCTGGTGGCGGTAATCGGCGCCAGCCTTATTCGCTCTGGCCGGCCGCTCGGTGACATGGCGCGCAACTTCGGCGTCTGGGCGGCAATCGTGCTGGCGCTGATCGCCGGCTACCAGTACCGCTACGAGCTGCAGGATGTTGTCAGCCGCGTCACCGCCGGCCTTGTTCCGGGAAGCCCCTTGGCGCTTGGCGTCGATAGTGGCCGTGCCACCGTGACGCTCGACAAGGCCGGCAATGGCCATTTCGAGGCGCGAATCCTCGTCAACGGCAGGCCGGTGCGCACGGTGGTCGACACCGGCGCGACCAGCACGGTGCTGACGGCGGAGGACGCCCAGGCGGCCGGCTTCAACCCAGCGGCGCTCAGCTACACCGTGGACGTCTCGACCGCCAACGGCATGGCGCGTGCGGCAACGGTCAGGACCGACGAGATGGCGATCGGCGGCATCGTGCGCAAGGATATGCCGGTGATGGTCGCGGCGCCCGGCATGCTCGAGCAAAGCCTGCTGGGCATGAACTTCATCGGCTCGCTGTCGGGCTTCGAGGTGCGGGGTGACCGGATGATCCTGCGCGACTAGATCCTCGGTTTTCTGCCCGGAATTGCGTCTAGACAAACGCATCGAGCGGTTCGCCGTTTCTGTGGAACGGTGAAAACCGCCGATCCGCCTCAAGCGGCTTCGGTTTCCGCCGCCGCGAAATCTATTGCCGCGAACGCCGTCTTCAGCACCTCTGGCCCGGCGCCGGGTCTGTTGGCGTCGGTGGACAAAATCTGCCGGTAGCGGCGCGCGCCCGGGAGACCGTGGAACAGCCCGACCATATGGCGCGTGACATGGCCGAGCCGTCCGCCCTTCTCGATGTGGCGCGCGGCGTAAGCGGCCATGGCGTCCATCAGCGCCGCGTGGTCGAAAGCGACCGGCGCCTCGCCGTAAAATGTGGCATCGATCCCGGTGAGGATGCCGGGCGTATGATAGGCCGCGCGGCCGAGCATGGTGCCGTCGACATAAGCGAGGTGCGCCTCTGCCTCGTCAAGAGATTGAATGCCGCCGTTGATGCCGATGAATTGGTTGGCCTTCCTGGCCTTAAGCCGATAGACGCGCGGATAGTCGAGCGGCGGGATCTCGCGGTTTTCCTTGGGACTAAGCCCCTCCAGCCACGCCTTGCGGGCGTGCACCCAGAGCGCATCGGTGCCGGCCGTCAGCACGCCGTCTGCGAGCGTGTCGAGAGCGGGTTCGGGGTCCTGGTCATCGACGCCGATGCGGCATTTGACCGTGACGGGGATTGTCACCGCCGCCTTCATCGCCGCTATGCATTCGGCGACCAGCACCGGCGTCTTCATCAGGCAGGCGCCGAAAGTGCCCGACTGGACGCGGTCGGACGGACAGCCGACATTAAGATTGATTTCGTCGTAACCGAACGCCTCGCCGATCACCGCCGCTTCGGCAAGCTTTCGCGGATCCGAACCGCCAAGCTGAAGCGCAACCGGATGCTCGGCACCGTCGAAGCCGAGCAGGCGCTCGCGTGCGCCATGGATGACGGCGTCCGCCACCACCATTTCCGTGTAGAGCAACGCGCGACGCGTCAGCTGACGGTGAAAGAACCGGCAATGCCGGTCCGTCCAGTCCATCATTGGTGCTATGGCTATTCTGAAATCTTGATACTTCGACATTTTTTGTTGTTTCAAAAATGTTGGGCCACGTCGTGTGCGCTCTTTTCCCCACGAGACGCCCCTTTGTCCGGTTTCCGATGCGTCGGTGCACACGGAGCGCACACGAATTGGACACCTTCCCTAAACTAAAATCCGGCTCTTGGAGAGCCCAGGTTCGTCACGGGCATCTCAAGGAAAGGTTTTTGCGCCGCAGGAACGCCGAGATCGGCGCACGATGCAGCGCCGGACCGAGAAGTCGCATCGTTGGTAGTCGCGAGATGGGTAGCTGTTCCGCGATCTGGTGGCGCTCCATCGCCCGGTCCTGAAAAAGATGGGCATCAAAATCCTCGATCCAAGGACTTCTGTCGGTACCCGGTTAGATTCAACCGAACGTTGCGCGCCTTTTTTGGGCGAGGAACAGCGCCATTTCTTCCGCAATTAGCGCCTGCTTATGGAACTTTCTGGCCTGTGTTCCATTGCAATCGCATGCAAGAATCTGTCCAGCGGATCCGGACGCGGGCACCGTCCCTACGCTACTCATTGGTGCTGCCGATATACAATGAGGAGGAGGTGTTGCCCCGGCTGGTCGAGCGGATCAGCGCACTGACCGCAAAACTGGACGGAGACACCGAAGTCATCTTCGTCGACGACGGAAGCAGCGATCGAAGCGTCAGCTATTTGCGCGGCATGGTCGCCGCCGATCCGAGCTTCCGCCTGATCGAGCTCTCCCGCAACTTCGGCCACCAGATCGCCATCAGCGCCGGCATGGAAGCGGCCTCCGGCGAGGCCGTCATCGTCATGGACGCTGACCTGCAGGATCCGCCTGAGGTCGTTCTCGACCTGGTGGCGAAGTGGAAGGACGGATTCGAAATCGTCTACGCAAGGCGCGTCAGCCGCAAGGGCGAAACCTGGTTCAAGCGCTTTACCGCCAGCCTGTTCTATCGGCTACTGGAGAGGATGACACCGGTCGAGATCCCGCGCGATGTCGGCGACTTCCGCCTCGTCGGCCGGAAGGCGCTGGACACGTTCAAGCGCATGCCGGAGCACGACCGCTTCGTCAGGGGCATGTTCGGCTGGATGGGTTTCAAGCAGGCGGCGGTGCCGTTCGAGCGCCCGGCGCGGACGCTTGGTGAAACCAAATACCCGTTCTGGAAGATGATGCGGCTTGCCATCCATGGCATCATCGGCTTTTCGGAGCGGCCTCTGCAACTGGTGCTGTTGACCGGGTTGGCCATTTCCGCTCTCGCCCTGGCGTTCGGCGCATACGCAATCCTGGCCTGGATCCTGGAAACCGGCGTGATTGCCGGCTGGACATCCACGGTGGTGATCGTGTCGCTGCTAATCGGCATCAATCTTTTCATGACCGGCGTGATGGGCCTTTACGTCGGCAGCATCCATGCCGAGGTCAAACGGCGCCCGCTCTATGTCGTCGAAAGGCTGAGTGGCTTCGATCGGCCGATGCGCGTCGCCTCCCGCGACAAGCGCGCTTCGTTTCGCAAGTCCAGGAACGGGGTCACGGCGGATGTCCGAACTCTTCGACAGCTATAGGTCCAGCTACAGTGAGGCAGTCGAGGGCTCGATCCGGTTCTCCGGGCTGCGGCATGATTTCTTCCTGCGTGCCAAGGCCGAGCTTCTGCGACGACTGGTCCTCGAGCAGGACCTCCGGCGGGGCGGCGCAGGCGTGCGCGCGCTCGACGTCGGTTGCGGCGTGGGCTCGCTTCATCCGTATCTCGCCGATGTCTTCGATCGACTTGACGGCTGCGACGTGTCGAAGGAGTCCCTCGCGCGTGCCAGCGCTGAGAACCCGCACGTCGCATACAGCGTGTGCAACACCTCACGCTTGCCTTACGCGGACGGCATGTTCGACCTGGCCTTCGCCAGTTGCGTCGTCCACCACGTGCCGCCTGCGTCGTGGCTGGGTTTCATCCGCGAGATGCGGCGCGTCGTTCGGCGAGGCGGACTTGGCTGCATCATCGAGCACAATCCCTACAACCCGCTGACCCGTATGGCGGTGTTGAGATGTCCGTTCGACAAGGACGCCGTCCTGCTTCGCGCTGGCAAGGCGGCATCGCTGCTTGAGCAGGCGGGCTTCCGCGACGTGCACTGCGAGCATTTTCTGCTCCTGCCGTCGGCCAAGCCGCTTGCCCGGAAACTGGAAGGCGCACTCGCTTGGCTGCCGCTCGGAGCGCAGTATGCCTGTGTCGCCCGCGCCTGAGAATCGTCGCGTCGCCGGCACGAAGCTCCTGGGGCGCTTCGCTTCAGTCGGCCTTGTCGCCACAATCCTCTATGCTGTCCTGACTACAATCTTTGCCCAATCGAACTGGCTCGGGCTCGCGCCCGTCGAAGCCTCGCTCGCCGCTTACGCGGCCGCCGCCCTGTTTTCCTATCTGGCGCACAAATCCTTCACCTTCATGTCGGCCGGCTCGCACCGGTCACAGGCGCCGCGTTTCGTATTGCTGACGATTGCCGGCCTCGCTATGGCTTACGCGGCACCGTACCTGCTGACGGTGACATTCGGCCTGCCGCTCGCCGTTCCCGTTCTCCTCACTTCCTTGGCCATCCCAGCGCTTAACCTTCTTGTGCTCGATCGCTGGGTCTTTGCAGAGCGCCGCCTGCGCGATGACGGGCCGTCCTGAGGATCAAAGCGTGTCCAACCGAAAAGATCTCAGCTTGATGGCGCGGTTGTAGATGTTGCTCGCATCGGCGCTTTGCGGAATGCCGTCGGGATACTCGATGGCCATGTCCAGTGTCGGCTTGCCAGCCAGCACGGCGTGCGGAATGACGAAGGACACAGTTGTCGCCACATCGCCCGACAGCGTCCCCCGATACACCTCGGTCCCATTGGCCGACACGACGATCCTCTGCCAGGTCTGCGGCGGGCGAATAACGGCTGCCATTTCCAGCGTTGCCCGAAGCCCGTCGCGGAGCGGCGGCAGGGTAAGGCGCAGGCGAGAGCTCTCGCCCAGCGAATGGGTGCCGTCCGCCACTGGCCCCGACCAGCCGCAGACCATCATGGTGGTTGCTTCCCGGGCGCCGTCGGAGCGGAACGATACGGTCCGGCCTGGCGTGTAGCGCCCCACGGCGTCCCGGTTGAGGCATGTGGTGGTCTTGTCAATGTAATAGGCGCGGTAATCGTCGTTGACATTCGGGCTGAGGGCAAGCGCCAGGATGGCGATCTCGGCTGCCGCAAGCGCGCCCGCCAGCGCGTAGCCGGCACCCAGGATTACCGGCCTGGTCGATTCCGTCAGCTCAGACCAGCGCAAGATAGCCTCCAAGCCAGGCCACGGTCATGAAGTAGCAGGTGAAGAGGAAGACAATCAGCGCAGCGACCAATGTCGCCTTCGAGCCCGACAACAGCACCGCCGTCAGCATCGTCAGCGGCGCGAGGCCGACGACATAGCGGACCATCGAAGCCAGATTCGAGGTCAAAGGCAGGATGATGGACATGGCGCAGAACAGGGCCGCGCCAATTTGCCTGCGCGCCGCGAGCACCGCCGCCAGCGCCAGTCCCACGATTGCCGTCGACGCGCTCCATTGCGGCGCACTGGGCCACCAACCGGCCCCGGGGTGATAGGACAGCCCCGCCCAGAGGAACAGCAGCGGGTTGCCGGCCACGCGCCCGAACGCGCGCTGGACATGCACGAAGGCAAAGCCGTCCCCGACCGTGACGTAAAGGTAGACCATGTAGGCGAACAGGCCGGCGGGCGAGATGAGTATGGCGATGATGAGATCCGGCCGGCCGAGCAGCCAGCGTGGGAAGCCGATGGCCGATCCGCCCTTGGCGCGATGCTCCTCGAACATGCGAATGACGATCGCGAACACGGCCAGCACGCCGACGACCCGCGTTGCCGAGAGCAGCGCGCAGGACAGCCCCGCGGCGAGATGGTTCGAGCGTTTGAGCGCCAGGAAGAGGCAGGACGTCAAAAGCACGAAGAGCGGCTCGGTGAGGAAGGTGGCAAAATAGAACGAGAACGGGCCGCTCAGCAGGAAGGCGCAATAAAGCACATAGGCCCGAATGTTCCTGTCCATGAGCGGCCATGCCACCAGGCACGAGAGATAGCCGCACGCCAGCGATGCCGCCGTCGCAATCGCGATCGTGGAGAAGGGCAGAATCGTGCGGACCGCCGCCACCAGCATCGGATAAAGCGGAAAGAACCCCCAGCGCCCGACATTGCTGCGGCCAGGAATAGGAAAGCGCTCATAGCCCTGTTCGGAAATGCCGACATACCAGGAGCAATCCCATTTGCAGAAGGCGCGGGCATAGGCCGCAAGGCTCGGATCCGGCGACACCGATGCGAATGCGGCGTAGCGGATGGCAAGACCGCTCAACAAAAACAGCAGCGGCACTGCCGCCACCGCGATCACCGTGGGGCGCATGCCGCTCTTCGCACGCGCCACATCTTCAACCGCCAAATCCGCCTCCAACCGTCCGGATGGCATCCGCGTCGGGGCCGGCGTCCCTGGCCAACACGCCTCGCCGTTCGACACTGCATACCTAAAGGGGCGGTGGGATTTTTAGTTCCGCTGCACGATATTCCGGCCGTCATGCATCCGGTGGACAATCTGCCGGTAGAGGCCGCCGCAGGCGATAGAACAGTCCGGCGTGTGACACGACCAGCCGCTGGCCCCGGTGGAAGCCTCCCTCACACGCTCTTTCAGGGAGAATTGAAACGAAGCAACTCGTGCCAGTAAGCACACAACACCACCGAGACGTCGGCCTCGGGCCGACGTCTGATGCTGCCGAAGGATTCGAACGTGCTAGCGCCTTAGAGCGTAGACATTGTCCATCGAAACGCCACCCAGAGGCAGCGCCATCTCGTCGTCGAGAATCCGAGTGATGCGGGCAAAGCCGACAAAAGCCTTTCTCGCCTCCTCAGCCGACATCTTGCCAGCCATAGCTGCCGAGCAGCAATTCACGGCGCATTGATAAACGGGGCCGCGCCTCCCCGTTGGCCACTTCCGCAGGAACACCATCGCTTCGGAGACGCTGTCGACTTCCTCCAAGGGGTATCCCTGCCCACGCGCGATCCGCACTGGGGTAAAGAAATGCAAGCGATCCATCACTATCCTCCCGGTCGACCGCAAAGCGGCCGAACCCGCATAAACGCATGTCCAGGGGTTTGGTTCCGCACAATTTTGGTTGCTGGTCGAAAAAGTTCGGAACCGGACAGGGCGCGATTGGCAAGCCGACTCAAGTAAGGCGATTCCTGTTTTGGCGCGACGAGAAGCGCGATTCTCATTGAATGACTTTAAGGCCAAAGCCGGCAAATGGATTGCTTGTCGGCTCCCCAGCGGCAGGCTTACCCTCACCAGTTAACGTGGGTCGCCGCGTTTTGCAAAAGGGGACAGTTGCAATGACTATACAAGGCGCTTCGCCGGACCTCTACAACGAGGATCTGGCTCCGGCAACAGTCAGGAACTGGGGGCCGTTTTCAATCTTCAACGTCTGGACTTCCGACGTCCACAGCCTCTGGGGCTATTATCTCGCCGCGAGCCTTTTTCTGTTCTGCGGCGGCTTCGTCAACTTCATCATCGCCATCGGCATCGGCTCGCTGATCATCTACTTCCTGATGAACCTTGTCGGCTATGCCGGCGTGAAGACCGGCGTGCCCTACCCTGTGCTTGCGCGCGCCTCCTTCGGCATCTGGGGTGCCAACGTTCCGGCGCTGGTGCGCGCCGTCATCGCCTGCTTCTGGTATGGCGCGCAGACTGCCGCCGCGTCGGGCGCGATCGTCGCGCTGCTGACGCGGCTGCAGTGGTTCGACGAGTTCAACAGGACCTCGCATCTGCTCGGCCATTCCACGCTGGAGGTGATTTGCTTCGTCGTCATCTGGGCGCTGCAGCTTTTGATCATCCAGAAGGGTATGGAAACGGTGCGCCGCTTCCAGGACTGGGCCGGACCCGCCGTTTGGGTGATGATGCTGATCCTGGCGATCTATCTCTGCGTCAAGTCGGGCACCTTCGCCTTCACCAGCGATATTCCGATGGACGTGCTGCTCGACAGGACCAAGGATGCCGGCGTGCCAGGCGAGCCGGGTTCGTGGACCGCACTGTTCGCGGTGGCGGCAATCTGGGTAACCTACTTTTCGGCGCTCTACCTCAACTTCTGCGACTTCGCCCGCTACGCGCCCAACAACGCGGCGCTGCGCAAGGGCAACATCTGGGGCCTGCCGGTCAACCTGATCCTGTTCTCGCTGGTCGCCGGCGTCACCACGATCGCCGCCTACGACGTCTATCACGAGGTGCTGCTCCACCCCGACCAGATCTCGGCCAAATTCGACAGCTGGTTCCTGGCGGCCCTTGCCGCGCTGACCTTCGCGGTGGCGACCCTGGGCATCAACGTCGTGGCGAACTTCGTCTCGCCGGCCTTCGACTTCTCCAACGTCTTCCCGCGTCAGATCGACTTCAAGAAGGGCGGCTATATCGCGGCGCTGATCGCGCTGGTGCTCTATCCGTTTGCGCCGTGGGAAGGCAGCGCTGCCTCCTTCGTCAACATCATCGGCGCAACGATGGGGCCGATCTTCGGCGTGATGATGGTCGACTATTATCTGATCCGTAAGGGCGAGGTCGACGTCAACGCGCTCTACCGCGAAGATGGCGAGTTTCGCTTCCAGGGCGGCTGGCACGTCAACGCCTTCATCGCCGCCGGCATCGGCGCGATCTTCTCCTCGATCCTGCCCAACTTCACCAACTGGCTGCCGTCCTGGTGGGGCGTCTATGGCTGGTTCTTCGGGGTCGCGATCGCGGGCGCCGTCTACTATGTGCTGCGCACAATGGCGCTCGGCGCCGGCGCACGCATGGCCAAGGCTTAACACAGTCGGGGCGGCGAAAGCCGCCCCATTTGCTTCGTCTCACTTGCCCACCATCTCGGGCCAGCCAATGCGGGGTCCTTGCGCTCGAAAAAGTTGCGTCAGGGCAGTTCGAGCTCGGGCTCAATGATGTAGATGGTAGGATCCGTTTCTTCAGGAGACACGACGACCACGTCCTTGCCTGTTGCGTCTATATAGCCGTCCGTAACAGCAAAGCCCGCCATAAGCTGGTCGTCCGTGAGAGGATACCAGGAACCGAATTCGTGAGAGTAAGAAGCGATAGCCAACCTTGCCAAAATCGCGTTGTTATATAGATCGACCTCGTAGTCCTCAGAAAATTTTCCGGCCGAGTATCTCTTATAGCCATCGATATAAGGATCGCGAGAATTCTTACCTCGATACTTGTCGACAATGGCGCCGACGGTGACCTTATCCTTGCTGCCATTAAAGTATATTTTTCGTAGCAGGAATCCCCAAGCGCCTACTCCGTACTCCGGGGCCTCATATATGGCAGTTTGATTTCCATGACGATCCGGCAACGTGCATCCCATATATCCGTTCATGCTGTCTCTCTGCCAATTGGAGATGTTGATGGCACCCGGATTGTTGGTTCGGAGAGCTCTTCGAGTAAGCGTATTTGACGAGTCGTAGTCGGCGTCCGGTTGGCCGCTGAAGAAGTTGCCAAGGCCGGCCAGGCTTCTGAAGTCGAATTGAGTGCCTTGCGCATATTTCGCATCGTCACGAAAAGGCGGATCCAGACGGCGCATGATGTTCGTGTCCCAAAACGGCAACCCCAGCGCTTTGCCGGTCCGAATGCTCACGACACCGTCAGCGGTTATCCCATGCGCCGCCTGGAAGGCCTTCGTGGCGCTCTCTGTTTGCGGGCCAAACAATCCATCAACATCGGAAGAGTAAAACCCTTTGTCCTCGAGCACGCATTGAAGGAGCGCGACCCTGCGATCAGGAACCTGGCTTTTGGTCAATTGAAACACCGGATCCTGCGATCCGCCGGCTGCCCGCCGAACACCGGCAAAGGCGACGAGAAACGGCAGGGTTGAGCTTGCGAGCACGTGCCTTCGTGTCACCGGAAAGGTGGAAGTCTCCGATACTTTCGCAAGAATTCCCGCTTGTCGCTTCTGACCAAGATATTCGAAGTCGAACATCGCCATTCTCCAAGCCGCCGAGCACCATTTGCTGGCACTAACGCCGTGCTTAGCTAGGCGAGTTCTGCCAAAGCGCTCCACGCCCAGCGATACACCTTGGCTCCGGACCTCATCTTATCGTATCTTTGCCTCGGAACGTAGCTTATGCGGAGGGCGCAAGTTGGAGAGGCGAGTTCCCGTCCGGGTTGAGAATGTTTGTTTAGACGAACTTGCGCTCGCCAACCAACGCCGGCGCTGTGCGCTTCCCCGCCAAGAGCTCCAAAACGCCCTGCCCCCGACTTTTCGATCCTTAACTGCTCACCATGATGTTCGTCCGACCTTTTTCTAAATGTGGAGAATGGCAATGGAAGAGAATGGGTTTCGTCTGATCGTCCGCTGCATCGGTTCCGTCGCCCTGTTTGCTTTTTCCTCCCAAAACGCATTCGCAACCGATAGCGCGCGATGCGTTGCGAACATCGAAAAAGTGATTGCCGATGGGTCGGTTCCGGCGAAGGCAACGCCGCTGCCCTCGGAGCTCAGCGCGAAGCTTGACGCTGCGGTTCGATCCGCGCTGCCCAAGACGGCGGCACCAGGTGTCATCGTCGGCGTGGTGACACCTTCCGGAACATGGAAGGCGGCGTATGGCAAGGCCGACCCTTCCGCCGGCACACCCATGGCTGTGGGGATGCACACGCGCATAGGTTCAGTTACCAAGACATTCACCGGCACGGCGATCATGCAGCTGGCCGAAGCTGGGAAGCTGTCGCTTGACGACAAGATCCAGAAATACGTGCCCGGCATCCCCAATGGCGATCGGATCACGCTCCGCCAGCTCGCCGATATGACCAGCGGCATTGCGAGCTATACCCAAAGTGCAAAATTCCAGGATGTCTTGTTCTCCAAGCCTCAAACGATCTTCACGCCCAAGGAGCTGGTAGCCATCGGCGTGGCAGAATCGCCTCTCTTCGAGCCCGGAGCCTCGTTCAACTATTCGAACACCAACACGATCCTGCTCGGCATGGTCATGGAGCAGGTTACTGGAAAGACCGTCGGCGAGGTTTTCAAGGAGCAGATCTTTGATCCGCTGAAGCTCAAGAATACGTCCTGGCCGGGCGACTCGGTGGATTTGCCGGTGCCCTATGCTCAGGGCTTTACCCTGCAGGGGGATTTTGCCAAGCCGGATGCACCAAGCAACGCGACGAACTGGAACCCATCCTGGGGATGGACTGCAGGGGAACTGATTTCCAATATCGACGATTTGCTGGTTTATGCTCGGGCACTGGGCACCGGGAACGGCTTGCTGGGGGCAGCTGCGCAGAAGGAGCGGCTGACCTTCCCGGGCGCGGCCGGCTACGGGATCGGCGTCGGTTGCATCGGCGGCTGGGTGGGCCATACGGGCGAGCTGCCAGGCTACAACACGACCTTGTTTTACAAGGCAGGTGCGGACATAGCCGCCGTGGTCCAGACCAACAGCGACATTGCCTCCGGCGATTGCAAGGCGGAGCCGACGCTGACCGACGATCCACGCGACACGGTCTGCTCTTCGCCTGCAACGCGTGTATTTGTTGCGGTTTCAGAGGCTCTTGGCCAGCCCTATACGCCGCCCAACCCCCACTGAATGCCCGATGAGAGCCGAGACGGCTCGACAATTTTGCAGCGGCTCACCCGTTGTGAGCCGCTCCGTCTCCTCGTTTGAAGGACGGCGGAACTCTGTGTCGGGCTTTCCCGGCATCGCTCTAATATGAACCGATGAGTTGGAACAGGAATCGCGTGCCGGTATCGGCCAGCTCTTGGCTGTGTTGGAACGGTATTGCGACTATCGCCCTTGCATTGAGGTGTTGTCCGAAAGAAGCTGCCACCCCCACCCCGGCCGAGCCCAGTTCTGCCTCGGTGTAATCCACGCCCGTGTCGTGGTTCCAGATCGCGCCATAGTCGACGAAGGCAAACACGTTCATATTCGAGAAGGGCGAAGATTCCGGGAGTTGGATGTTTCGCCCCAGTTCCAGCGCGGAGGCTATCCCACTGTCGCCGGAAGCCGCCGAGCCGTCGAAGGCCAGCCCATAGGGATCGCCGCCGAGCACGAGTTGCACCGCCGATGGAAGCACCGTGGGCGCATACTGGGCAGCGACGCGAAGACGAATGGTGGTGAGCGAGACGATCTCCTTGCGCAGGTCGAGATCGGCGCGGAAAAACCGATAGTCGTCGGGAACGCCTTCACGCGGCGCATGGGGGTTGCTGCTGTCGCTCGCGCCAAGGGCGTCGAGACCTTGGCCGAAAGTGCCGGTCAACGAAATGGCGCCCTTGTCCAGCTCGCCGATATAGTTCAGGGACGTTGCCAGCCATCGCAGGTCTTCGTCCGTCGCCCTTTGCCCGCTAGCGTCCAGCGAGTTGTCTTTGAAGTTCAGCTCAATCCGGCCAAAAAGACTATGATCGATTGTCCGCAGGAAGGGGTAGTTGGCATAGACTGTCCCGAAGGTCGACTGAATATCGAGTTCGAGGGGCCCGAGATCGCCGCCGGGTTCGGAAGATACATGGCCGAGGCTGTAGCCCACGTGCAATCCGTCATACCCTACCGGAACATCCTGCGAGCCGAGAACGAATTTGAGCTCGTCCGGGCTGGCGGGAATGGTGACCCCAACGATTTTCGTCGCATCAAACAGCCTCAGCGCATCGTTTAAGGTACCGGTGCCGGTCAGCTGGTACGGACCGACCGCGTCGCTGCCAAAATTATCGAATATCCCTGTTGCGCTGGCACGGTTGAAGCTGATGTCCAACTTCAGATCCCCGCCCGCCGAGGGCGTTTCGGGACGCGTGAAGACGCCTTCAATCGTCAGGCCGGCAAGGTCGCTCATCAACAGCAGTACGCGCTCGGCTTCCTTGATGCGGATCGGACGCATGGCGACGATGCGATCGATATAGGGCCGCAGACGTTCCTCGACGTTGGGCACGGCACTCTTGATGGTGACCTTTCGCACGTAGGATTCATACAGAATGATGACCACGTTACCGGAAGAGACGTCCTGCTTGGGCACGACCGCCCACGAGAAATATCCTTCCCGCTGGTAGATGGCGTCGATCCTCTCCGCGATCGCGTAGACTTCTGCGAGGCTGATCCTTTTGTTCAGATCCCCGGCCCAGGCAGCTCGAAGTGTTTCATTTGCGACCGTGACGGCGCCTCGAACGGTTACCGATCGCAATATGAACTTTATTTTTCGAGCCGCGGCGGGCGGGGTTTCCTTGCGGGCATCGGAAACCGAAAGATCGATCGTGCCGGGCTTCCGCGGGGCCGAGTAGCGCCGGATGATTTCGTTCTGATCTGACACCACCGAACCAATTTGATCGGAGATCGTCTGAGCCTCCGTTGGCCCGACGGTCAGGGCCCAGGCAGCAAGAATCGCAAGAATAACGATCGTCGGCTGCACGAGCGCGAGCAGCTCAGGCAATGCTTTGCGGCTAGGCACTTGTAAGCCTGGCTGAGACTTGCTCACAAACTCACGATGCCCCCTGACATGTAGACTTGAGCAAACCTTATCAAATCTCCCGTTTTGCGCCAGCTTCTCGAAAGGAGAATCATCTCCAGATTGCGTGAAGGTGTTTCTCAGCGGCCTTTCATCGGAACGGTCGCCTGCCTCAGATTTCGGTGAACGATCGAGGAATCGGATTCGCCCTGCTCCGGCGCGGAGGGTTGAGACTTGAGTAGTCGGGGCGGCGAAAGCCACCCTTATTTCAACCTATTTGGCGACCATCTCGGACAGTCTGCGCACCGTGTTCCAGTTGCGCGATGTGCCGATCCCCATGCGCTTGTGGTTTGCTGCGGCGAGCAGCCGCGAGCTTGGCCGCTCGCGCGAAAAGACGACCCAAATATCGCCGTCGACCGACAGCACCTTCTCGTCCGCGGCGGCATAGGCTGTAAGAGCCGCTGCGGCTTCTTCAGGCGCCGGCCGGCGCATCACCCGCACCGCAACCTGATCGCCGGCTTTTGCCGATTCGTCCGGGAACGGATTGGCGGCAGCAAGCTTCAGCCAGTCTCCGGCACCGCGCACGATGATATCGACATGGCGGCCGAAAGTCTCTTCGAAGGCCTTTTCCAGCCGCCGTTCGAGACCGGAAACGCTGGCCGTCCGCGCCTCGAAGACCAGATTACCCGTGGCGACCAGCGTGCGGACGTTTTTCAGCCCGATGGCTTCGGCCATCGCCTTGAGCTCGGACATGACAACGCGCCGCCCCTCGCCCAGGATGATGCTGTAGAGCAGCGCGACGTAAGTTCGCATGGTCGCCGGCCGATCGTTCAGACCAGCCGCGACTGCTCCACCGCCGCTTCGATGAAGCTTGCAAACAGCGGGTGCGGCTCGAGCGGGCGGCTCTTCAGTTCAGGGTGGTACTGCACGCCGATGAACCAGGGATGGTCGGGATATTCCACCGTCTCCGGCAGCACCCCGTCTGGCGACATGCCGGCAAAGACCAGGCCGCAATCCTCAAGCCGCTGCTTGTAGTCGATGTTCACCTCGTAGCGGTGCCGGTGGCGCTCGGAGATCTGCGTGTCGCCGTAGATCTCGGCGATCTTCGATCCCTTGGCGAGGTCGGCTTGATAAGCGCCGAGGCGCATGGTGCCGCCGAGATCGCCGGTAGCCCTGCGCTTCTCCAGCATGTTGCCCTTCAGCCATTCCGTCATCAGGCCGACCACCGGCTCCTCGGTCGGGCCGAATTCGGTGGAAGAGGCATGCTCGACGCCGGCGAGCGACCGCGCAGCCTCGATGCAGGCCATCTGCATGCCGAAGCAAATGCCGAAGTAAGGCACCTTGCGCTCGCGCGCGAACTTCGCGGCCAGGATCTTGCCCTCGGATCCGCGCTCGCCGAAACCGCCGGGAACGAGGATGCCGTGCACCTTCTCCAGCCACGGCGTCGGGTCTTCCTTCTCGAAGATCTCGCTCTCGATCCAGTCGAGCTTGACCTTGACGCGGTTGGCAAGCCCGCCATGCGACAGCGCCTCGATCAGCGATTTGTAGGCGTCCTTGAGGCCGGTGTATTTGCCGACGACGGCAATCGTCACCTCGCCTTCCGGATTGTGGATGCGGCTGGAGAGCGCCTGCCACGGCTCCATCCGCGGCTTCGGCGCCGGATCGATGCCGAAGGCGGCAAGCACCTCGGAATCCAGCCCTTCCTTGTGATACGCCATCGGCACGTCGTAGATGTGCGGCACGTCGAGCGCCTGGATGACGGCGCTCTCGCGCACATTGCAGAACAGCGATAGCTTGCGGCGCTCTTCCTTGGGGATCGGCCGGTCGGCGCGCACCAGAAGGATGTCGGGCGCGATGCCGATGCCGCGCAATTCCTTGACAGAATGCTGCGTCGGCTTGGTCTTCAATTCGCCGGCGGTAGGGATGTACGGCATCAGGGTGAGATGCACATAGACCGCGTTGTTGCGCGGCAGGTCGTTGCCGAGCTGGCGAATCGCCTCCAGGAACGGCATCGCCTCGATGTCGCCGACAGTGCCGCCGATCTCGCACAGCACAAAGTCGTAATCGTCATTGCCTTCAAGGACGAAATGCTTGATCTCGTCGGTGACGTGCGGGATCACCTGCACGGTCGCGCCGAGATAGTCGCCGCGCCGCTCGCGCTCGATGATGTTCTTGTAGATGCGGCCGGTGGTGATGTTGTCCTGCTGGTTGGCCGAGCGGCCGGTAAAACGCTCATAATGGCCGAGATCGAGATCGGTCTCGGCGCCGTCGTCGGTCACGAACACTTCGCCGTGCTGATACGGCGACATCGTTCCGGGGTCGACATTGAGGTATGGATCGAGCTTCTTGATCCGCGCGCGATAGCCACGCGCCTGCAGAAGAGCCCCAAGAGCTGCTGCAGCGATGCCCTTTCCGAGTGAGGAAACCACGCCGCCTGTGATGAATACATATCGCGCCATGGGAGTCATCGCTTAACGCGGCCTGATTGATTCCGCCAGAGAAAAAACCGCCGCGAAGGCTTTTTCCCAAAATGGCGCTGGTGTTCGGATGGGCATTTCTCTGAAGCATGCCGCCCAAAACTGTGCAGTGGTTTTGGGAGAACGGCAGGCATCGGAACAGAAACTCGAAAGCGCGGCACCAGCGTCTTTCAACGCGACGCGCTTTGATCAAAGAAAAAGGGCCGGTGGTGCCGGCCCTTTCGGCAGTTTGCTTAAACGCGTTAGATAATAACGACCTTGGTGCCGATCTTGACGCGGCTGTAGAGATCCATGACGTGCTCGTTGATCATGCGGAAGCAGCCGTTGGAAGCGCTGGTTCCGATCGACTGGGGTGCAATGGTGCCGTGGATGCGCAGATGCGTGTCCTTCTTGCCGTCATAGAGGTAGATGGCGCGCGCGCCGAGCGGGTTTTCTCCGCCACCGGGCATGCCGTCCTTGTACTGGCCATAATGCTTCGGCTCGCGCTTCTGCATGTCGAGCGTCGGGATCCAGCGCGGCCATTCCTGCTTGTCGCCGACGGCCACCGTCCCCTTGAACTGCAGGCCTTCACGGCCGACTGCGATGGCGTAGCGGCGCGCGGTGGAAAACGATTCGACGAGGTAGAGACGGCGAGCAGTCGTGTCGATGACGATCGTCCCGGGCTCATAGCCGGTGAAGGCAACGTCCTGCGGCACGAACTCCGGCTTCACCTTGAACGGCCTCTTGGCATCCTTCTTGGCGAGCGCCGAATCAAGCGCGCGGGTCTCCGGCAGATAGTTGATTGAGGTCACCGAGGACCCCCCGAACAGGCCGGCGAACAGCCCGCCGCTGCTCGCCCGCTTCTGGCCGGGCTGTTCGCTGCGCAACTCACCGTTGTTGCCGGTGGCCGTGATGTTCATCGCGTCGGCCGGGATGGGCTCCTCGGCCTGGAGCGAGGCGATCGGCGCCACGGGCATGATCGGTTCGATGATCTTGACGGTCTTCTTCCCGGGCTTCGCATCGGCCACTTCGGCCGGCGCGGCCGAACCCTTCTTGGAGAGCCATTCCTGACGCGCCGCATCCGCCTTGGCCTTGGCTGCCTCGCGCATCGCCAGCTTGCGGGCTTCGAGCGCCTTCTGCTTGGCCGCTTCCTTGTCGGCAGCGATCTTGGCCTCGAGCTTTTCGATCTGCGCGAGGTCGTCCGGAGTCGGGTTTTTCTTCTTCTTGAGAAGCCTCAGCTGCGATGCGTCGCTCTTGGCGGCGACGGGGATTGCGTCGGTCTTCTCTACCGACGGCGAAGCGGCCAGATTTGCCGGTGAGGCAAAGGCCGCGGATCCCATGCCGAATACGGCACAGAATCCCAAAAGGATGAAGCTGCGAAGCTGCATGGCGAAGATCCGATTTTCTATGCTAGTTGCCCAACGGCGTCGCCCGGCGCCCCCCAAGGACGCCGAAAGTGCCGCGCGCAATCTATAATCGATTAGCCAGCGCGCCCTCAAGCTGAGCGACGTGTTACATTTGGTTGAATCTTCGTGATCGAGCGGCATTTGCCGCGACTGTGTTCAAAGAACAACAGATCGCGGCGGCAATGCTTGTCCGGCTACTGGTTCGGAACCTGCGGGGTGACCGGCAATGTAACGCCGTTCGCGGCCGGCGGCGTGGTCGGATTCGCGGGCGCCGGTGTTGCGGGAGCAGTGGCCGGAGCCGTGGTGGTGCCGCCATTCGACAGCGGCGTGGTGGTCGTCGCGCCGCCCGACGGGGCGGGCGGCGCGGTGCCGGTAGCCGGCGCCGCCGGCTGCGAGCTGCCCACCGGACCGGTGGCGCCCGGCAATTGGTTGAGCACGCCCTTGCCGGCATTGCCCGAGGTCGAAGCCGGTGCCCTGTCGAGGATGTCGATCGGCTTCTCGCCGTAGCGGGCAAGGATGGAGAGCGCGAGCGAAGTCACGAAGAAAGCCGCGGCCAGGATCGCAGTCGCGCGGGTAAGCGCGTTGGCTGCGCCCCGCGCCGTCATGAAACCGGAACCGCCGCCAATGCCGAGACCGCCGCCTTCGGAGCGCTGCAGCAGCACCACCCCGACAAGGGCGAGCACGACCATAAGATGAACGACGATCAGTACCGTTTCCATAATTTATCCTGGCGAGGCCTAGCGCGGCCGCGCATACGACCGGTGATTTGGAGGCGGCTCCTTACAATGCTTTGGCGGCATTTCCAAGCCCGTGGCCGGGAATATGGGGAGCAATCAGGCCATTGCAACGATTTGGGCCGCGCCCCTGCCGCCGCGGGCCACCGCCTGCGGCTATGACATGTGCATATAGGCTTCGGCAATGGCGAGGAAGTCGGCCGCCTTCAGGCTTGCGCCGCCGACCAGCGCGCCATCGACATTCTCGACGCCGAGCAGCTCCACAGCATTGGACGGCTTGACCGAACCGCCATAGAGAATGCGCATTCTGGCCGCGGCATCGCCGAGCAGCGCCGTCAGCTTGCCACGGATATGGGCATGCGCCTCGGCGACGTCGGCCGCGGTCGGCGTCAGGCCGGTGCCGATGGCCCAGACGGGCTCGTAAGCGATGATGGTGTTGGCGGCGGTGGCGCTCGCCGGCACGGAACCGTCGAGCTGCCGCGACAGGACATCGAGCGTCGCGCCGGCTTCACGCTCGGCGCGCGTCTCGCCGATGCAGATGATGGCCACCAGCCCTGCCCGCCAGGCGGCCGAAGCCTTGGCATTGACGATCGCATCGTCGTCGCCGCATTGCTCGCGCCGCTCGGAGTGGCCGACGATGACATGGCTTGCGCCGGCATCCTTCAGCATCTCGGCCGAAATCTCACCCGTATAGGCGCCGCTCTCCTTGGGGTGGCAATCCTCGCCGCCGGCGCGAACCGGAGTGCGCGAAAGGATCTCGGCGGCCTGGTGAAGCAAGGTGGCCGGAACGCAGACCAGGGCTTCCGTCTCCGCATCGAGGCCGCTCATGAAGCCGTTGCCGATCATCCTCAACTCGTTGAGCGAGGCGCTGGTGCCGTTCATTTTCCAGTTGCCGGCAACGAGCGGACGGATTCCAGGGGTCATGGCGTCGAGTTCTCCAGGCAACATAAGGCAGCGCCCTCAGTACCAAAATCGGGCCACAAAGCAATCGACAGTGGGCCGGAAGGACGCTATTGCGCTTGTTTCAGAGTCGGCGCATGCGAAAATGCGCAAAGATCGGAAGTGGGCATGCTTGGTATTTTGAGAAGCGCGGCGGGCACCTGGGTCGCGAAAGCTTTGCTGTCCTTGCTGGTGGTGAGCTTTGCCGTCTGGGGTATTTCCGGGCGCCTGTCGGGAAGCTTGGCTGGCCATCATTCGGTGATTACCGCCGGCGGCACCACGGTTTCGATCAACGAATACCGCCTCGCCTACGATCGCCAGATCAACCTGCTGTCGCAGCAATATGGCCAGCGCATCACGCATGAACAGGCTAAGCTGCTCGGCCTCGACAACCAGGTTCTGGCGCAGCTCGTCTCCGGCGCCGTTCTCGACGAGCAGGCTCGCAAGCTCGGGCTTGGCCTTTCCAAGGACCGGCTGGCCGAGCTGACGCGCGAGGATCCGGCCTTCAAGGGTCCAGGCGGCCAGTTCGACCGCAGGACCTTCGAATATCTGCTGAGCCAGATCGGCATGCGACCCGAGGACTATCTGAAGAACCGCTCGCAGGTGGCGGTCCGCCAACAGATCGTCGAGGCGATTTCCGACGGCCTCAAGGCGCCGCAGACCTTCCTGAAGGCGGTCGCGCTCTATCGCGGCGAGGACCGCACGATCGACTATCTCGTCCTGCCGAAGACACTCGTCCAGCCGATCGAGGCGCCGTCCGACAGCGCGCTGAAAACCTATTTCGAAGCCAACAAGAAGAACTACGCGGCGCCGGAATACCGCAAATTCTCCTATATCCGGCTTGAGCCGCAGGACATCATGGACCCGACGGCGGTGACCGATCAGCAGGTCGCTGACGACTACAACAAGAACAAGGCGCGCTATACGACACCCGAAATGCGCACCATCGAACAGCTGGTGTTCAAGACGCCGGACGCGGCCAAGGCGGCATTTGACTCCCTGAAGACCGGCGCCACCTTCGACAAGATCGTCACCGCCGAGGGCAAGACGCAGGCCGACACCGTGCTCGGCACGCTGGCAAAGGACAAGATCGCCGACAAGGCGGTGGCCGACGCAGCCTTCTCGCTCAACGTCAATGAGGTCAGCCCGGTGGTTCAGGGCGCCTTCGGCCCGGTGCTCTTGCGCGTCACCGAGATCAAGCCGCAGGTGGTGAAGCCGCTTTCGGAAGTGTCCGACCAGATCCGCAAGGATCTTGCGCTCGGCGAGGCAAGCCGCGTCCTGCTCGACGTCCACGACAGCTACGAGGACACCCGCGCTTCCGGTGCCTCGCTTGCCCAGGCGGCCGACAAGCTAAAGCTCAAGGTCGTCACCATCGACGCCATCGACCGCACCGGCCAGCGGCCGGACGGCACGATCGTCAACGACCTGCCGCAATCGGCGGACCTCATCAAGGCCGTCTTCGAGGCCGAGCCGAACACCGAGAATGAAGGCCTGACCACTGCCGCCAACGGCTTCGTTTTCTATGAAGTCCAGTCGATCACGCCGGCGCGCGACCGCACGCTGGAGGAGGTTCGCCAGAAGGTGGTGGCCGACTGGACCGCGGCCGAGACCGACAAGCGGCTCACCGCCAAGGCCGGGGAGTTGGAAAAGCGCCTCAAGGCCGGTGCGACGCTCGACGTGATCGCGGGCGAGCTGAAGCTCGAGAAGCAGACCAAGCGCGGCCTGAAGCGCGAAGCCGACGATGCCGATTTCGGCAAGGAGGGCGCGGTGGCCATGTTCGGCGTCGGCGAAGGCGGCACGGGCCTGATCCCCTCGCCCACCGGCGACGGTCAGATCCTGTTCAAGGTTGCCGAAGTCTTCGAACCTGCCGGTGCCGATGGCAGCTCTGTCCCGGAAGACGCGCAGAAATCTTTCAGCGCCGGCATATCCGACGACCTGCTCGATCAGCTGGTGGCGCAGCTGCAGTCGCAATATGACGTTCGTATCGATCCGGCCGCCGTTTCCCAAGCACAGACACGATGAGCGCGCTTAAGACATATATTGCCAAGGTCGCGACCGGCACCGCGCTCTCCTTCGAGGAAGCGCGCGAGGCCTTCGACATCATCATGTCGGGCGACGCGACGCCGGGGCAAATCGGTGGCTTCCTGATGGCGTTGCGCGTGCGTGGCGAGGCCGTGAGCGAGATCTCCGGCGCGGTCGCCACGATGCGCGCCAAGATGCTCCGCGTCGAAGCCCCGCGCGGCGCCATCGACATCGTCGGCACCGGCGGCGACAATTCGCATTCGGTCAACATTTCGACCGGATCGGCATTCGTCATCGCCGCCGCGGGTGTCCCGGTGGCCAAGCACGGCAATCGCGGCCTGTCCTCGCTGACCGGCGCGGCGGACGTGCTGATGGCGCTCGGCGTCAAGGTCGACATCGCACCGGAGACGATCGGCCGCTGCATCCAGGAGGCCGGCGTCGGCTTCATGTTCGCGCCAGCGCATCATCCGGCGATGAAGCATGTCGGTCCTGTCCGGGGCGAGCTCGGCACGCGCACCATCTTCAACCTGCTCGGGCCTCTGTCGAATCCAGCCGGCGTCGGCCGGCAGATGGTTGGCGTCTTCCTGCCCGAATGGATCATGCCGGTGGCTGAGACGCTGAAGGCGCTGGGCACCGATCATGCCTGGGTCGTGCACGGCGACGGTTATGACGAGATCACCACCACGGGCGAGACGCAGGTCGCAGAGCTCGCCGGCGGCGAGATCCGCACCTTTACCCTCACTCCGGAAGCGGTCGGACTGAAGCGGCATAACAAGGAAGACCTGCGCGGCGGCGAAGCGGCCTACAACGCCAGGGCATTGCGCGATATGCTGGGCTGCGCTGCCGGCGCTTATCGCGATACCGTGCTGATGAATGCCGGCGCCGGGCTGGTGGTGGCCGGCAAGGCAACGACGCTCGGCGATGGCATCGAGGCAGCAGCGCAGGCCATCGACAGCGGCCGGGCACTGGCGGTGCTTGACAAGCTCATCGAGATTTCGAACGGTTAGAATTTTGTCCGATATCCTGCGCAAGATCGAAGCCTACAAGCGCGATGAGATCGCCGCCGCGAAGCTCAGCGCGCCGCTTGCCGAGGTCAAGGCGAAGGCCAAGGATGCGGAACCCCCGCGCAGCTTCCTTGCGGCGCTTGAGGCCAAGCGGAAGGCCGGCGGCTTCGCGCTGATTGCGGAGATCAAGAAGGCCAGCCCTTCCAGGGGCTTGATCCGCGCCGACTTCGACCCGCCGGCGCTCGCCAGGGCCTACCAGCAAGGCGGTGCTGCCTGTCTTTCGGTGCTGACCGACGCGCCGTCCTTCCAGGGCGCGCCCGGCTTTCTGACCGCAGCGCGCGCCGCCGTTAGCCTGCCCGCCCTGCGCAAGGACTTCCTCTTCGACCCGTATCAGGTTCATGAAGCCCGCGCCTGGGGCGCGGACGCGATCCTCATCATCATGGCGAGCGTCGACGACGCCTTGGCCAGTGAATTGGAAGCCACGGCCTTCGATCTCGGCATGGAGGCGCTGGTCGAGGTGCATGACGAACAGGAGATGGAACGCGCGCTTCGCCTCTCGTCGCGGCTGATCGGCATCAACAACCGCGATTTGAGAACCTTCGAAACCAGCCTCGACGTTTCCGAGCGGCTTGCCGCCATGGTCCCGGACGACCGGCTGCTGGTCAGCGAGAGCGGCATCTTCACCCATCAGGACTGCCGGCGGCTGGAAAAGAGCAAGATCGGCACCTTCCTCGTTGGCGAAAGCCTGATGCGGCAGGCCGACGTGGCCGCCGCGACCGCCCTTCTGCTGACGGGCAAGGCGCCGGCCGAGGCCGTTTGAGGATGCCCGCGCTTACGCATCTCGGCGCCAAGGGCGAAGCCAACATGGTAGATGTCGGCGGCAAGGCCGAGACGACGCGCACGGCCATCGCCGAAGGGTATGTCACCATGCAGCCGGAAACGCTGGAGATGATCCTGGCCGGCGACGCCAAGAAAGGCGACGTGCTTGGCACGGCGCGCATCGCCGGCATCATGGCGGCCAAGAAGACGCATGAGCTCATCCCGCTTTGCCATCCCCTCCTTCTGACCAAGGTTGCCGTCGAGATCGAGCCCGATCACGCGCTTCCCGGCCTGAGGGTCACCGCGCTTGCCAGGGTTACCGGCAAGACCGGGGTGGAAATGGAGGCGCTGACCGCGGCGTCGGTTGCCTGCCTCACCATCTACGACATGGCCAAGGCAGCGGACCGCGCCATGGCGATTTCCGGCATCAGGCTGGTCGAGAAGACCGGCGGCAAGTCGGGCGACTACAAGGCAGGTCCTTAGCATGGCTTTGCTTCCGGTCGCCGAGGCGCTCCAACGCCTGTTGGACGGCGCGACCGCGCTGCCAGGCGAAAGCGTGCCGCTGGCCGACGCGGCCGGCCGGGTCCTGGCCGACCCGGTGGTGGCTCTGCGCACCCAGCCGCCCTTCAATGCGTCGGCGATGGACGGCTATGCCGTAAGGGCCGCCGACGTGGCCTCGGCGCCGGCCCGGCTCTCCGTGATCGGCATGGCGCCCGCCGGGCGTGGCTTCACCGGCTCTGTCGGCAAGGGCGAGGCCGTGCGCATTTTCACCGGCGCGCCGCTCCCCGAAGGCGCCAATACCGTCGTTATCCAGGAGAATGTCCGCGATCTCGGCGGCGGCAGCATCGAAGTGACCGAGCCGACCGCGGAAGGACGCAACGTCCGTCGCCGCGGGCTCGACTTCTGCGAGGGCGACCTGCTCCTCGAAAAAGGCCGCCAGCTCGATCCGGCGGCGCTTTCGCTGGCGGCATCGGCCAACCATCCGAGTCTCAACGTGGTGCGGCAGCCGCTGCTCGCCATCATCGCCACCGGCGACGAATTGCTGCCGCCGGGCAGCGCGCTCGGCCCCGACCAGATCATCTCGTCGAATGCCTATGGCCTCACAGCTACGGCCCAGTCGGTCGGCGCGCGCGCGCTCGACCTCGGCATCGCCGCCGACCGCAAGGACGCGATCGCGGCCCTGGTCAAGAAGGCGGTCAAGGCCGGCGCCGACGTCATCGTCACGCTTGGCGGCGCCTCCGTCGGCGACCACGACCTGATCCACGACGTGCTGACCGGCGAAGGCATGCAGCTCGACTTCTGGAAGATCGCCATGCGTCCCGGGAAGCCGTTGATGTTTGGCCGGCTCGGCGACATTCGCTGCATCGGCCTGCCCGGCAATCCGGTCGCAAGCCTGGTCTGCTCGCAGCTGTTCCTGAAGCCGCTTCTGGCGCGGCTGGGCGGCCGGTCCTGCCGGCAGGAAATCCGCACGGCCCGGTTAGGCGCCGCAATGCACGCCAACGATCTCAGGCAGGACTATGTGCGCGCCGTGGTCCGCGAAGATGCGGGGGCGCTGATCGCAACACCGTTCGGCATCCAGGATTCCTCGATGCTGAGGATGCTCGCCGATGCCAATGGCCTGATCGTGCGCCAACCCTTCGCACCGGCGGCTGAAGCCGGCGAGGAATGCAGCGTTCTGATGTTACGCTGAACAAAACGTCAACACATTCACTAAACTTTAAACGGTTGCGGAACACAACTGGAACAGATAGTGTTTGTTCTGGGTTTGTTTTTCTGATTCTGGTTTCAGAACCCATGGGGGCCGCCATGCTGACGCGCAAACAACATGAACTGCTGATGTTCATCCATGAACGGCTCAAGGAAAGCGGCATTCCGCCGTCTTTCGACGAGATGAAAGAAGCGCTCGACCTTGCCTCGAAATCGGGCATCCACCGCCTGATCACGGCGCTGGAGGAGCGCGGTTTCATTCGCCGGCTGCCGAACCGAGCGCGTGCACTTGAAGTGCTGCGCCTACCTGACTCGATCGCGCCCGGCCTCAATGCGGCGAAGAAATTCTCTCCGAGCGTCATCCAGGGCGGCCAAGGCAATCTCGGTCGCCAGATCAAACCCGCGGCGCCCGCACGCACGCCGACGCCCAGCAATGACGACGACGCCGTTTCGGCCGTCTCCATCCCGGTGATGGGTCGCATTGCCGCCGGTGTGCCGATCGACGCCATCCAGCACCAGACACATTCGATCACAGTGCCGCCGGACATGATCGCCGGCGGCGAGCACTACGCGCTCGAGGTCAAAGGCGACTCGATGATCGAGGCCGGCATCTTCGACGGCGACACGGTCATCATCCGCAACGCCAGCACTGCGAGCCCCGGGGAGATCGTCGTGGCGCTGGTCGACGACGAGGAGGCGACGCTGAAGCGCTTCCGCCGCAAGGGCGCCTCTATCGCGCTCGAGGCTGCCAATCCGGCCTATGAGACGCGCATCTTCGGTCCCGATCGCGTCAAGGTTCAGGGCAAGCTCGTCGGGCTCATCCGCCGCTACTGAAGGGCTGCGGCTTGGCTTCCGGCTTCTCGGGCTTCTTGTAAGGCGCCAACCCCCTCGCCTCACGCGAGTAGCGCCGCTGTTCGTGCCAAGGGCGGTACGGTTTTTCGACGGCGTATTGAATGGTTGCTCGCGCCGTCGCCGATTGCGGATCGAAGAAGACGGCGGCACTGCCGTCGCGCGCAAGCTGCCGCTTGGTGACGACGAGGATACGTGGATCGCGGCAGGGATTGTAGGCCGTGGCGTCGTTGATGACGATGAGGTCTGCGAAGTCGCAGGCAGGCCTGGCAGCTTCGCGGTTCTCGGCGAGCGCGACGATCGCGCCCGATGGATGCCGGCCAATGCAGAGATCGCCCGTGCAGTAAAAGGGCGATCCAGGCGGCAGGTCGACGGGATCGGCTATGTCCAGCGTGCCCTTGGCGAATGTCTCCGGCGGCACGATCGTTTCGGCCTTGAGCGCGCGTTTCCAGTTATCGGTAGTGAACTCGTTGGAGCGGGCACGATTGATGGCGAGTTCGCCGCCGCCGATCGGCATCGCCACCAGATGCGCGTCCTCCGAGATCAGCAGGTCCGGCGTGCGCACCTGCGGGATGATCATGACGGCCGCGGCAGCGAAAGGAATTGCGGTCAGCCTGAGCCACGTAGTCGCCATCGTGGCGATGACGAGCGCGATCGTCGCCAGCAGCACCGAATGGATCGAGATCAGGCCCACGGCATCGACCGGCGACCACTCCGAAATCCACGCCGAGATCGCGATCATGGCCGCCAGGCCCTTGCCCATCAAATAGAGGAAGGGCCCGTCGAAGCCGAACGGCATCATGACCGCGCTGGCGACGGCCAGAAACATCACGATCGTGACGATCGGCATGATCGCGAGATTGGCCAGCAGGCTGAGCGGCGAGACGCGCTGGAAATGCCAGATGGCAAACAGCGCCGTGGCACTTCCGGCAATGATCGACGTCATTGCGGCGCCACCTGCTCCGACTGCCAGTTTGTGCGACATGAACCGCAGGAACGAACGCTTTTCCGGCGGCGCTCTCACCTTGCCGGCGCGGTAGTCGGACCAGCCGGCATAGGCGCCGACAAGGGCGGCGGTTGCCGCGAACGACATCTGAAAGCTCGGGCCAACCACTTCATGCGGCGACACAAGGATGACGGCGATGGCCGAGATCGCCAAATTGCGCATCGTCAGCGCGGCGCGGTCGAAAAGCACGGCGATCAGCATGACGGCCAGCATGATGAAGCTTCGCTCGGCGGCGACCACCAACCCGGAGATGACGAGATAGGCGGCGATCGACATAAGCGCGATTGCCGCGGCATACTTCTTCACCGGCCGGCGTGACGAAAAATCCGGGAACAGCGCAAAGGCGCCGCGCAGCAGAAGCATGACCGTGCCGGCGACCAGCGCCATGTGCAGGCCCGAAATCGAGATGATGTGATAGATGCCGGTCCGCCGCATCGCCTCGTTGATGTCCTCGGGAATGCCGGCGCGCACGCCGACGATCAGTGCAGCGGCAATCTCGCCTTCGGGTCCGCCAATGGTGCTTCTGATGTGATCGGCAATGTTTTCGCGCGCGTTCTCGATGGCTGAGGCGATGCTCGTCTGAGCGATCGGGTCGGTTGGCGGAATGAGTTTCGGGTCGCCGAGGAAAAATCCACTGCCGCCGATGCCGGAAAAATAGCTGTCGAAGGAAAAATCATAGCTTTCGGGACGGACCGGCCCGGTCGGCGGCAGGAGCCGTGCGTAACCCGTCACCAGCGATCCAGCCTTCATGCCGGCCGGGATCCTGCGTGCCGAGAGCCTGACGCGATCCGGTGCGTAGCGCAGCTTTGGATGCGCGGTCGAGATGAGATCGATGGTCAGCCTGACGCGGCCATTGGCCATTTCCTCGGCGACGGCGACGCGGCCTGTCAGCCGCGTCTGGATTTCGGAGCCGAGCATCGGTGTTGCGGCGCACCAGGTCTCGACCTTCGCGGCGACGAAGCCCAGCGCGCAAAACAGAGCCGCCATAAAGACCAGGTGTGTCTTCAGCCAGGGACGCGAAACGGCCGCGCATAGAGCCATCAGCGCCACCGCCGCCAGCGGTCGGTAAAGATCCGGCTCGGCGCTCAAGGAATAATAGAGTATCACGCCGGCGGCCAGGAACACCGGCACCAGCAGGAAGCCGATGCCGCGGTCGAGCTCGGTGGAGGCTGCCTCGGCCACACCCCGGCGAAACGCGGAAAACGAGGCACGGCGGAACCGCCTGCGGATTAAGTCGATGGCTGCCGGCGGACGAGCTTGTAGCGAAGCATCGCCGTCCGGCGGCAAAATTTCGGCGGCCGGACGCGGCACTGGAACCAAAACCGGTACAGCCTCGGCAGGCACGGTGGCGGCAAACAGCAGGCGCTCGCTCACGCCAGCCGTCGTCTCCTCGCCCTCCTCCGCACCCCGGCCACGTCCAGCCATCGGGTCTGCCCCTTGCGCCCCAGACCTCCTATGCTACATGAACGCCCACCGCGCGAAAGTCCGCGCAAACATGCCCGCTTCAGTGCTTCTTCCGAGAGTTCCATGTCCGACAAGGTCGTCACCCGCTTTGCCCCCTCGCCCACCGGCTATTTGCACATCGGCGGCGCGCGCACGGCGCTGTTCAACTGGCTCTACGCCAGGCACACGGGCGGCACGATGCTGCTGCGCATCGAGGACACCGACCGCGAGCGCTCCACCGAAGCGGCGACGGCCGCTATTCTTGACGGACTGACCTGGCTCGGCCTGTCATGGGACGGCGAGGCCGTGTCGCAGTTCGAGCGCGCGCCGCGCCACCGTGAGGTGGCAGAGGAGCTCGTACGGCTGGGCAAGGCCTATTTCAGCTATGAGACGCCTGCCGAGCTGGAGGCGATGCGCGAGGCGGCGCGGGCCAAGGGTCTGCCGCCGCGCTACAATGGCCAGTGGCGCGACCGCGAGCCCTCCGAGGCGCCTCCCGGCGTCAAGGGCGCCATCCGCATCAAGGCGCCGACCGAAGGAGAGACCGTCGTGCACGACCGCGTGCAGGGCGAGGTGCGATTCCCGAACAAGGACCTCGACGACTTCATCATCCTGCGCTCGGACGGCAACCCGACCTACATGCATGCCGTCGTCGTCGACGATCACGATATGGGCGTCACCCACATCATCCGCGGCGACGATCACCTGACCAACGCCGCGCGCCAGACCGTAATCTACAACGCCATGGGCTGGACCGTGCCGTCGATGTCGCACATCCCGCTGATCCATGGTGCCGACGGCGCCAAGCTGTCGAAGCGCCACGGCGCGCTCGGCGTCGAGGCTTATCGCGCCATGGGCTATCTGCCGGAGGCCCTGCTCAACTATCTGGCCAGGCTCGGCTGGAGCCACGGCGACGACGAGGTGATGTCGATCAAGGATATGATCTCCTGGTTCGACATCGGCGACGTCAACAAGGGCGCCGCCCGGTTCGACTTCGCCAAGTTCGAGGCGCTGAACGGCGTCCATATGCGCAAGATGGACGACAAGGCGCTGTTTGATATTCTCGTAGCCACCCTGCCCTATCTCGAGGGTGGCCCGGCGCTCGCGGCCAAACTCGACGACAGGCGCAAGGCACAGCTGCTTGCCGCCATGCCGGGCCTCAAGGAGCGGGCAAAGACGTTGGTCGAGCTTGTCGATGGAGCCGGCTTCCTGTTCGCCGAGCGGCCCTTGCGGCTCGACGAAAAGGCTGCGGGGTTGCTTGGCAGCGACGCCCGCGCCATTTTGCGCGGCGCCCATGCCGCGCTCGCCGCGATCTCCAGCCAATGGAGCGCCGCGACCGCGGAAGCCGCTATTCGCGATTTTGCGCAGGCAGGCGGCCATAAGCTCGGCGCCGTGGCTCAACCGCTGAGAGCTGCGCTCACCGGCCGCAGCACCTCGCCCGGCGTGTTCGATGTGCTCGCTGTGCTCGGCCGTGAGGAGAGCCTGGCGCGGGTTGCGGATCAAATCGATTAGGAGCGAACTGGCCCAAGAAGATTGGCATTGAAAGGTGTGTTTCGCAGTGCAACATTAGGCCTTGGCCCAATCTGGCACGCACCTCCTAAAATGCGGTGGCAAGTTCGCGCATTCCGGTGATTTCGACGTGTCGTTTGCAGGAATTGCCTTGCCCGGCATGAGAAAACATAAAGGAGTTTGCAATGAGCGAAGCTGCGACAAAACTGGAATCGGGCGGCAAGGCGCGCGAGTCGACCGCAAGGCTCGAGCTCGCCGGCAAGACGCATGAATTCAAGGTGCGAAGCGGCTCGACCGGGCCCGACGTCATCGACATCGGCGCGCTGTACAGCACCACCGGGGCCTTCACCTACGATCCCGGTTTCACCTCGACGGCAAGCTGCGAGTCGGCGATCACCTTCATCGACGGCGACGCCGGCATCCTGCTGCATCGCGGCTACCCGATCGACCAGCTCGCCGAGCACGGCGACTTCCTCGAGGTCTGTTATCTCCTACTCTACGGCGAATTGCCGACCAAGGCGCAGAAGGACGACTTCGACTATCGCGTGACGCGCCACACCATGGTGCATGAGCAGATGTCGCGCTTCTTCACCGGCTTCCGCCGCGACGCCCATCCGATGGCCGTCATGTGCGGCGTGGTCGGCGCGCTGTCGGCCTTCTACCACGACTCGACCGACATCTCGGACCCATATCAGCGCATGGTCGCCTCCATGCGACTGATCGCCAAGATGCCGACGATCGCGGCGATGGCCTACAAATACCACATCGGCCAACCCTTCATTTACCCGAAGAATGAGCTGAATTTCGCCGCCAACTTCCTGCACATGTGCTTTGCCGTGCCGTGCGAGGAGTACAAGATCAATCCGGTGCTGGCGCGCGCCATGGAGCGCATCTTCATCCTGCACGCCGATCACGAGCAGAACGCGTCGACCTCGACGGTTCGTCTCGCCGGCTCTTCGGGCGCCAATCCGTTCGCCTGCATCGCGGCCGGCATTGCCTGCCTCTGGGGCCCCGCGCATGGCGGCGCCAACGAGGCGGCCCTCAACATGCTGGGCGAGATCGGCCATGTCGATCACATCCCGGAATTCATCGCCCGCGCCAAGGACAAGAACGATCCGTTCCGCCTGATGGGCTTCGGCCATCGCGTCTACAAGAACTACGATCCGCGCGCCAAGATCATGCAGAAGACAGCGCATGAGGTGCTGGGCGAGCTCGGCATCAAGGATGATCCGCTGCTCGACATCGCGATGGAGCTGGAGAAGATCGCGCTGACCGACGAGTATTTCATCGAGAAGAAGCTCTATCCGAACGTCGACTTCTATTCGGGCATCACGCTGAAGGCGCTGGGCTTCCCCACCACCATGTTCACCGTGCTGTTCGCGGTCGCCCGCACCGTCGGCTGGATCGCGCAGTGGAAGGAAATGATCGAAGATCCGCACCAGAAGATCGGCCGCCCGCGCCAGCTCTACACCGGCGCCACGGAGCGCGATTACGTGCCGATTGCGAAGCGGTGAGTGAGCGAATAGCGAAATAGCGAGTAGCGAATAGGGACAGAACTCGGCGGCGCTGAGCGGCGCCCAGCCTACTCGTTATTCGCTACTCCCTATTCGCTTTTCTGATGCACCCCAGCACCACCTCTGCAGCAATCTCGCCCGACGGCCTGTCGGTCGCCATGCGCCTGGCGATTTCGGCAAAACCTGCCCGCTGCCAGGCGCGCATGCCGGTATCGGCAAACAGGGCTTCCAACTGACGCGCCAGGTTCTCCGGCCTGACATACTGATCATAGAACTCCGGCACTAGCGCGCGATCGGCGATCAGGTTGGGCAGCAGCGCCGACCAGGTCGTCACCAGATGCTGCAGCAGCTGCCTCGCGATCGGATCGAGCTTGTAGCTGGAGACCATTGGAACACCGCAAAGCGCAAGCTCGAGCGAAACTGTTCCGGAGGCGATCAGAGCCGCATCGGCCTTGCCGAAAGCCAACCATTTGCGCTCCGGATCGGTGATGATCTCGGGCTTCTCGTCCCAACGCGTGACGGATGTTTTCACCAGGTCGGCGACATGCGGCACCGTCGGCAGCATCAGCCGCAAGCGGTGACCGCGCTGATGCAAGACCGATATCGCCTTGCCGAACGGCTCGATCAGCCGGCGCACCTCGCCGCGGCGCGAGCCGGGCAGCACGAGCAGCGTCTTCACGCGATCCTCCGACAGGTCCCGCGGCAAGCTCTGCGCCTTGGCGGCGCCAAGCACGCCGGGATCCTGGGTCAGCCGGTGGCCGACATAGGTGCCGGGCGGCCCACCAAGTCGGGTGAGCGCCTTCACTTCGAAGGGCAGGATGCAGAGGATGTGATCGACATAGGGCTTCATCGCCGCCGCCCTGCCCGGCCGCCATGCCCACACGCTCGGGCAGACATAGTGGACGATCGGGATGGCGGGCGCGGCGGCGCGGACCCTTTTGGCGACGCGCAGCGAAAAATCAGGGCTGTCGATGGTGATCAGGCAATCCGGCCGCTCCGCCGCGATGGTGCCGGCTGTTTGGCTGATCCGGCGCATCAGCCGCGGCAGGTCGCGCAAGACGGCGCTGAAGCCCATCAGCGCGATCTCGCTGCCGTCGAAGAGCGGTGTCAGCCCCAGTTCCTGCAGATGCCGGCCGCCGATGCCGACGAGCCGGATCTTACGACCGGTGGTCTTCTCGAGCGCACGCACGATGTCGGCGCCGAGCAGATCGCCCGATTCCTCGCCCGCGACGATGGCGATCTTGAGCGGCCTCTCACTGGCCATCGGTCGGCTCCGTCGCGGTAAATCCGACGATGAACAAGCCAAGCGCATCGGCCCGCGCGAGAGTCACCGGGCTTTCGAGAATGAGCGAGCGGCCGGCTTCGACGGCGATGCCGGCAAGGCCGGCCGCATGTGCGGCCTCGACCGTCTGCGGGCCTATCGAGGGCAGGTCGGCGCGCAGCTCCTGCCCTGGCTTGGCGCATTTGACGAGAACGCCGCGCGTCTTGCCGGCGAGCCTGCCGTGTCCGCGCAATTCGCGCGTCCTCTCGAGCAGGCCCTTAGTGCCTTCGATGCCTTCCAACGCGATAACCCGCCCTCCAATAGCAATCGCCGCCTGGCCGATGTCGAGCTCGCCGATCGCCTTGGCCGCCGCGCGGCCCGCCTCGATATCGCGCCAGTCCGATTGCTTTGGTCCTGCCTTGGTCAGCGTGCCCTCGCCGGCAGCGAGATCTGGAACGATCTCATGCGCTCCGACCACGGTGATACCGCGCATTTCCAGCCCGCGCGTCAGAACCTTCAAAAGCCCGTCGTCGCCGCGGGCCAGCGCCATTGCCACGGAGGGGATTATCGTCAGCAGACTGAGCGTTGGACGTATCTTCGCAAGCCGCGGCCTGCGCTTGATCTCGCCGGCAAGAACCAGGTGGTTAATGCCTTCGCGCTTCAGCAAGGGAAGCAGGAAGCCGATGTCTTCGAGCGCAAGCGTCGCCTGCTCGTAGGCGGCAAAGTCCACTTCGCGATCCACCTCGCCCTCGGCCAGGATGATGAAAGGCGAATGTCCCTGTCTGACCAGACCTTCCGCCACTTCGACCGGCAGGCTGCCGCCACCGGCGATGATGCCGACCCTGGAGCCCGGCGCGAGTGCAAGCCCTGACCCGGCGGGCTCAGCCCTCGTCATCGCCATCGTCATCGCCGCCACCGCCCTTGAGCGGCGGGACGGCATAATGCCGCTTGCCGCGACTGGTGATGAAGTCGATCATCTTCATGGCCGTCGGTGACGAGGCGAACTCCGCCTTGGCGATCTCGACGTTCTCCCCGACCGTGCGGGAGTGGTCGAAAATCGCCCTGTAAGCCCTTCGCAGCATGTAGATTTCGGCGCGCGGCAGGCCGGAGCGCTTCAGGCCGATGACGTTGAGCCCGCGCAGCTTGGCGCGATTGCCGACCGCGATCGCATAGGGAATGACGTCGCCGACGACCGCCGAGCAGCCGCCGATAAAGGCGTTGTCGCCGACGCGGACAAACTGATGCACGGCGGTCAGGCCGCCGATATAGACATTGTCGCCGATCTCGCAATGCCCGCCGAGCGTCGCCCCATTGGCGAAGGTGGCATTCTTGCCAACGACGCAGTCATGGGCAATGTGGGCATAGGCCAGGAAATTGCCATTGTCGCCGACCGTCGTCTCGCCGCGGCTGGAATCGGTGCCGACATGCATGGTGACGCCTTCGCGGATGGTGCAGTTTTCACCGATGACCAGCGTCGTGCGCCCGCCCTTGTGCTTGGTGTTCTGCGGCGGCGCCCCGAGCGTCGACATTGGATAGACCTTGGTCGAGCCGCCGACGGTGGTCGCGCCCATCACCGAGACATGGCTGACCAGCTCGACGCGATCGCCGATGACGGCGTCGGCGCCGACATGGCAGAAGGGTCCGATACGCACACCTTCGCCGAGCTGGGCACCTTCTTCGACGACCGAGGAAGGGTGGATTGATGTCTGAACTTTCATGAGCATTAGAAACCGTCAGCCGGTGACCATCATAGCCGAAACTTCGGCTTCGGCGGCCTTTGCGCCATCCACCATCGCCTCGCAGGCAAATTTCAGCAGGTTGCCGCGCTTCTTGATCTTCTTGACGTGGATCCTGAGCTGATCGCCGGGGACGACCGGCTTGCGGAACTTCGCGTTGTCGATGGTCATGAAATAAACCAGCGACGGCTTTTCCGCATTGAGGCTGCGAATGCAGATCGCGCCGGCGGTCTGGGCCATCGCCTCGATGATGAGCACGCCCGGCATCACCGGCTGCTGCGGGAAATGGCCCTGGAAATGCGGTTCGTTGATGGTCACGTTCTTGATGCCGACCGCGGAGTCGTCGCCGTCGATTTCGACGATACGGTCGATCAGCAGAAACGGATAACGGTGCGGCAGGAGCTTCATCAGCCCCATTATGTCGACCGCCTCAAGTGTCGTCGCAACCGTGTCAGCCATTTCCGTCGCCCTGCTTGCGCGTCCTGGCCAGCCTGCGCAGCATCGCGATCTCACGCATGGCTTCCGCCATTGGCTGTGCCGGATAGCCTCCCCAGACCTCGCCCGCCGGCACGTTGCTCATGAATCCACTTCTCGCAGCAAGCTTGGCCCCGGGACCGATGGTCAAATGATCGGCGAGGCCGACGCCGCCACCCATGGTGACGTTGTCGCCGACGACGACGGAACCGGAAATACCCGAAAGCCCGGCTATAATGCAATTGCGGCCGATGCGAACATTGTGGGCGATCTGCACCAGATTGTCGATCTTGGTGCCTTGTCCGATGATCGTGTCGGACATCGCACCGCGATCGACGGTCGAGTTGGAGCCGATCTCGACGTCATCCTGGATGATGACGCGGCCGATCTGCGGCACGCGCTCAGGTCCCTTCGCGCCGGCCACGAAGCCGAAGCCATCCTGACCGATCCTCGCACCGCCATGAATGATGACGCGGTTGCCGATCAGCGCATATTGGATGCTGGCGCCCGGACCGACATAGCCATCACGACCTATCTTGCAGGAGCGGCCAATGACCGCATGGGGCGCAATGACCGTGCCGCTCCCGATAGAAACGTCGGGACCGATCACGGCGCCCGCCTCCACGATCGCACCCGCTTCGACATGCGCGGACGCATCGATGTGCGCTTGCGGCGAAATGCCGGTTTCGCCGGTCATCGGCCCGGGCGTGGCGGCCTGCGGAAAGAGCAGCCGCCCCACCATGGCGAAGGCCTGCTGCGGGCGCGGATGCGCCAGCACCGCAATCCCCTGCGGCGCCCTGTTGGCGAAGTCGGCAGGACAGAGAACGGCAGCCGCCTTGAGCGAATGCATCAAGGCGAAATTGCGCTTGCCGTCGACAAAGACGAGCGCACCGTCGCCACCCTCATTGGCGGGCGCCAGCGCGTCGATGGCGATGTCGGCCTGCGAAGAATCAATAAGATTGGCGCCGGTCAGATTCGCGACCTCGCCAGCCGTATACCGGCGTGAAGGCGCGAAGAACACCGGATCGGTCATTCCACAAACATTATCCAGCTAGGTCGGATCAGTCGATTCCGGGCCATCACACGACCCGGAAACATCGTAACCCGCGGATTAGAAACGGGTCGCTATGCCGAAGTTGAATTCCTGCACGTCGTCGGTCGGTTCCTTCTTCACCGGGATCGCATAGTCGATTCGGATCGGACCGAACGGTGACGCCCACATCAGCCCGACACCGACCGAAGCGCGCAGCTTCATATCGGTCGAGGACTGGGTGACGCCTGCAGTATGAATTGCGCTGCCATAGAGCGTTGCAGCATCGGCAAACACCGCGCCCCGCAAGCCAAAGCTTTCCGGAATAGCCGGCAACGGGAACTGGGCTTCGGCCGAGGCATTGAAATAGGTCGTGCCACCGAGATGGTCACCCGTATTGGTATCTACAGGGCCGATGCCGCCATATTCGAAGCCACGGATCATACGATCAGTGCTTTGGAACTGGTCGAAGATGCGCAGACCATCGTTGCCATACCCGGCGATATGGCCAGCGCCACCGGAGATCAGACCGACCAGATCGAGCTGCTCGGACAGCGTTTGGTAGACGCTTGCGCGCCCGGTCAACTTCACCCACTTGGCGTCACCACCGAGACCGGCAACCTCGGTCGTACCAGTGACGTAGAGCCCTTCATGCGGGTTCTTCATATCGTCGATGGTGTTGTAGACTAGCCCGAGGCTGACCGACGACTTAATCCACGGACTTTGAGCTACGCCTTCCAAGATGGCCGGCGAAATGGTGCACGTGCCGTCCGGATCAGCAGGGCTGGTGGGGCCGCAACTGTCGTCGACCTTATATTTCTCTTGCGAGATATTATACGCCAGCTGCGTCGAAATACTGTCCGTGATCGGCAGACCGAAGCGGATAGTCGCGCCCGTGGTATCGCTGTCGTAGTGGTTGTTGTATTCCCTGGTCGACTTGTAGATGTCGAAGCCCGCCGCGATGCGCCGGCCGAGAAAATACGGCTCGGTGAAGGAGATCGCATAGTCGCGCGAGTTCTTGCCGCCGCCGGCCGACAGCTTGATGTACTGGCCGCGGCCGAGGAAGTTGCGCTCGGTGATCGAGCCTTCGACGGACGGGCCCGGCGTGTCGCCGCCGGTCGAATAGCCGGCGCCGACCGAGAACTCACCGGTCGACTTCTCGACCACGTCAACCACCAGGACGACCTGGTCCGGAGCGGACCCAGGGACCGTCGAGATGTCGACTTTTTCAAAATAATCCAGGGCTTCCAGCCGCTTCTTCGCGCGCTGGATAAGAACCTGGTTGAAGGCGTCGCCTTCACTGACGTCGAATTCGCGCCGGATGACATAGTCACGCGTGCGGTCGTTGCCGCGGATTTCGATGCGCTCGATATAGGCCTTGGTGCCCTGGTCGATTGTGTAGACGACCGAGATCGTGTGATTCTCGAAATTGCGGTCGCCGCGCGGCGTCACCTGGGCAAACGCATAGCCTGAGCCGGCGACCTTTTCGGTGAGCGCAACGATCGTGTCCTCGACGTCCTTGGCGTTATACACATCGCCCTTGTGCGTCTGGACCACCGATTCCAGCGACTTTGAGTCGACCTCGGGAATCGTGCTCTCGACACTGATGTCGCCGAAGTTGTAGCGCTCGCCTTCCTGCACGGTGATGGTGACCGTGTATTTGTTGGTGGCTTCGTCCAACTCACCGACGGCCGAAACGACCTGGAAATCGGCGTAACCGTGATTGTAGTAGAAGCGGCGCAGCAACTCCTGATCGGCGCGCAGTTTGTCCTCGTCATAGACGTCGTCGCGCAGCACGAACGAAAGCCAGGACGAGCGCTTGGTGTTGATGACGTCCGACAGGCGACGGCTGGAAAAAGCGCTGTTGCCGACGAAATTGATCGCCGCGATCTGCGTGCGCGCGCCTTCGTTAATGTTGAAGACCACGTTCACGCGGTTGTCGCCGAGGTCCATGATCTGGGAGGTCACGGCGGCGTCGTCGCGGCCGATACGCCGATAGGCAGCCTTGACCGCCTCGACGTCGGCGTCGAGCGCCTGCTGCGAGAAGGTCGCGCGCGGCTTCAGCTGCACAGCGGCCTGGAGCGCGTTGTCCTTGAGCTTCTTGTTGCCCTGGAACAGGACTTGGTTGACCACCTTGTATTCGGAAACCTTGACGACCAGGGTCGAGCCGACCTGATTGATCTGGACGTCCGAGAACAGCCCGGTGCCGAACAGGGCTTTCACGGCGCTATCGACATCGGCGCTTGAAAACGCCTTGCCGGGCTTGATCGAAATGTAATTGCGGATGGTTTCGGCATCGACACGCTGGTTGCCGCTGACCTCGACCCTGCTGACCACTGCTGCTTCGGCTACCGATGTGGCAACGAACTGCACTGCGAGCGCGCCTGGCAAAACCAGGGCGGCGGACAAAGCCGCCGCGGACGCGGCGCTCAGAAACTTGGATGCTGCCTTCATCGGGCTTTTGTACCTTTTTCTCGTAGTCCCCACGGCGAGAAAACCGGACGTGCGGTATTTTCCCTTACCGTATTAACCGGATTTCCCCTACACGCAAGGCTCCCGGTTAATTTGTATTTACTTAACCCTGTTGCGTGGCTTTCGTGTCACGCATATCCCCACGCATGGTAAACGGCGTCTCAATATGGGTGGGGCCGAAGCCAAATTCCTTCATGATTTCAGCACCCAAACAGATCATTCCAAAAAACGAAACCCATAAATCCGAGCACCAGAAGGAGACCGGTCCGGTAGGCCATCTCCATCATCCGCTCCGACACGGGCCGCCTTATGACGGCCTCCACGCCGTAGAACAAGAGGTGGCCGCCGTCGAGAGGGGGAATCGGTAGCAGATTGAGAATCCCTATCCCGACTGACAGGAATGCAACAAGCTGCACCAGCCACTCGAAGCCGAGTTTGGCCGCCTGACCCGACATTTTCGCGATCTTGATCGGGCCGCCGAGTTGGCATTTGTCCTCGCGCCCGACGACGAAACGTTGCAGAAATTGCCCGGTGCGCTCGATCACATGCCCGGTTTCCTCGACAGCCGCCGCCAGCGCGCCCGCGGGCGTGTAGGAGACCAGTCGCGGCTGCCCGAGCTCCGCATTGTTGGCCACGCCGATGATCGCGACCTTGACCTTGTTGCCCAGCGCATCCTGCTGCTCCATCGGTTCCGGTGTCGCGGTGACGGTGATTTCCTTGCCGTCGCGCAACATGGTGAAGGTGATGGCGTCGCCGGCGCGGCCCGAAACCAGGCGTTGAACGTCGGCGAAGGTCTCCACCTTGTTGCCGTCGACTCTGACGAATCTGTCGCCGGGCTGAATGCCCGCCCGCGCCGCCGGGCTGCCGGCGCTGACTTCGGCCACCATCGGCTCCATCACCGGGCGGCCATAGAGCGAAAACAGCACCGCGAACACGGCGATCGTCAGCAGGAAATTGAACATCGGCCCGGCGACCACGGTCGCCGCGCGTTTCCAGATCGGCTGGGTGTGGAAGGCGACCTCGCGCTCGGCCTCACTCAGCGATTCGAGGTCTTCGGTGCTCGGCTGGCTCGATGTCGCGTTCATGTCGCCGACGAATTTGACGTAGCCGCCAAGCGGAATGGCGCAAAGCTTCCAGCGCGTGCCGTGGCGGTCGTTGAAACCGAAGAGCTCCGGGCCGAAGCCGATTGCAAAAGCCTTGACGCCGATGCCGCACCAGCGGCCGATCAGGTAGTGGCCCATCTCATGCACGAACACCACGACGGTGAGCACGAACAAGAACGGCACAAGGGTGCCGAGGACAAAGCCCTGCGTGCTGAAGAGCGCGTGAAGAATCTCGTTCAAGTCATGCCCTCAAAATTCGCCCAGCGCGACAGTCCGCCGCGACTGTGGCATCAATCCGGGCGAATCCGTGGCACGCGTCATTTTCGCCCATTGGCGACGCCAGTCAGTTCGGAAACAGCCCCATTGCCGGATGGTCGGCGCCCGCCGCAATCCAACCGATGACGTACAGGGCGAACGCAGCCGCGACAAGCCCGTCCACCCTGTCCATGACCCCGCCATGGCCGGGAATGAGATTGCTCGAATCCTTGCAGCCGTGCCGGCGCTTGACCCAGGATTCGAAAAGATCGCCGATCTGCGAGACGATCGAGAGCGCCAAGGCGACGAGGCCGAGCATAGTGAGATTGCCGGCCCCGGCGGCGATTGCCAGCACCAATCCGGCAGCGATGCCGCCGACAGCGCCGCCAAGCGCGCCGCTCTGCGTCTTGCCGGGCGAGATCGATGGCGCAAGCTTCGGGCCGCCGACCCTGCGGCCGACGAAATAGGCCGCTATGTCGGTCGCCCAGACGACCGCGAACAGGAAGAGGATGGCGATCAATCCTGAGTGGCTGTCCCCGCGCAGATAGGCGAGCGACAAGCCGGACAACGACGCGTATGCCAGCCCCGAGGCCTCCCACTGCGCTGCTCCCCGCAGCCGCGCGGCAACAGCAACGATAGCAGTGATGGCTGCGACCAGAAGCAGCAGCCAAAGTGCCGGCAGGCCGGCGATCAGCACGCCGATGAAGACCAGAATCAGCACTTCCGGCAGAAAGCCGAGCGTCGCACCGTTCTCAGCGCGCGACATGCGCGTCCATTCGTAGAAGATCAACGCCGCGATCGCCGCACAGAACAGGCGGAACGGCAGCCCGCCGAGCCAGGTGAGCGCAAGTGTGGCGGCTGCCATCACGATGGCCGAGATGACACGCTGCTGGAGGTTGCTCATCGATGCCGCGCTACAAGGCGACGTCGCGGGCGGCGAGCCCGCCGAAACGGCGTTCGCGGCCGGCAAAGTCGCGCAGGGCGTCGGCCAGGTGCTCCCGACTGAAGTCCGGCCAGTAGCAAGGCAGGAAGACGAGCTCGCTGTAGGCGGCCTGCCACAAAAGGAAGTTCGACAGCCTGAGCTCGCCGCTGGTGCGGATCACGAGGTCTGGATCGGGAATGCCCTCGGTGTCGAGCGAGCCGGCAAAGCTCTCCATCGTGATGGCGTCGCTTGTCATGTCGCCGCGAGCCACGGCATCGGCGAGCTTGCGCGCGGTGCGCACGATCTCGTCGCGCCCGCCATAGTTGAAGGCGATGACCAGCGTCAGCGCCTCATTGCCCGCGGTCAGCGATTCGGCCTCCTGCAGCAGGCCTCTGATGTCCGGCTGCAGCCCCTCCCTGTCGCCGATCACCCTCACCCGCACGCCGTTTTGATGCAGCTCGGCGAGATCCCGGCGGATGAAGAGCTTCAGGAGGCCCATCAGGTCGCTGACCTCGGACTTCGGCCGCGACCAGTTTTCAGAGGAGAAGGCGTAGACCGTCAGATAGGAGATGCCGAGCTCTGGCGCGGCGCGCACCGTCTTGCGCAAGGCTTCGACGCCGGCGCGGTGGCCGGCGAGCCTCGGCATGCCGCGCGCCTTGGCCCAGCGTCCGTTTCCGTCCATGATGATCGCGACATGCGCGGGGGTTGTCATGGTCTCGCTTTCGAGCCGGTGAGAAACCGACCCTAAACCTGCATGATTTCAGCTTCCTTATCGGAAAGCAGGTGATCGATGGTGCTGATCATCTCATCGGTCAGCTTCTGAACCTGGTCGGAGCGCTTGCGATGATCGTCTTCGCTGATCGTGCCGTCCTTTTCCGCCTTTTTGAGGAAATCCATGCCGTCGCGACGGACATGGCGAACCGCGACGCGGGCGTTCTCCGCATAGCCGTGCGAGATCTTGACCAGTTCCTTGCGGCGCTGCTCGTTGAGTTCGGGCAAAGGAATCCTCAGATTGGTGCCGTCGACGATCGGATTGAAGCCAAGATTGGCCTCGCGGATAGCGCGGTCGACGGCGCTCACCATCGATTTGTCCCAGACCGAGACCGAAATCATTCGCGGCTCGGGCACCGATACATTGGCCACCTGGTTGATGGGCATCGTCGTACCGTAGGCATGGACCTGGACGGCGTCGAGCAGGTTGCTGGAAGCGCGGCCGGTGCGCAGCGAAGCGAGATCGTGCTTGAAGGCCGCGATCGCCCCGTCCATGCGCCGCTTGAGATCGTCGTACTCGCCACTCATGATCATCTCCTCGACCCGTTCGCCGGGTTCACTGCTTGTCTTCTAGTCTCGTCCGGGACCGGCGATCATTCAGCCGTCTTCGGCCCCAGTCAATTGTCCGCGACGATGGTGCAGCGGCCGCCGCCTCTTAGAATTTCGCCGAAACCACCTTTTTCGTGGATCGAGTAGACGATTATCGGAATGTTGTTTTCACGCGCAAGTGCAATCGCGGCCGTATCCATGATCGTAAGCCCGCGTTTGATGACTTCGGCATGACTTATGCGGTCGAAGCGCACCGCATCCGGATCCTTCTTCGGGTCGGCCGAATAGACGCCGTCGACCTGGGTGCCCTTGAACAGCGCGTCGGCGCCGATCTCGGCGGCGCGCAGCGCTGCGGCCGAATCGGTGGTGAAGAACGGATTGCCGGTGCCGCCGGCAAAGATCACCACCTTGCCCTGGTTCATATAGGCGGTCGCCTGGCGCTGTGAAAAACTTTCGCAGAGTTCCGGCATGGCAATGGCCGAAAGCACTACGGCGTCGACGCCAATTTTGTTCAGCGAGGTGCGCAGCGCCAGCGAGTTGATGACGGTGGCGAGCATTCCCATGTGATCGCCGGTGACGCGGTCGCCGCCCTTGGAGGCGACGGCCACGCCGCGGAAGATGTTGCCGCCGCCGATCACGACTCCGACTTCGACGCCAAGCGCCCGCGCCTCGGCAATGTCGGCTGCGATACGGTCGACGACCGAGACGTCGATGCCGAAATGCTGTTCCCCCATCAAGGCTTCGCCCGAAGCTTTCAGCAAGACACGTCGATAGAGGGGCTTCACCGTCATCTGGTTCCTCGAAAAATCTCGGCGCGGGCAAATCTGGAGGCGAAAGGCGCCTCGCTTCGCCTGGCGGCGCTGGCACGATGGTTCGACCCGATACACGAAGGGCGCGGCCATGTCACGCCGCGCCCTCGCGCAAAATTCCAGGCTTTTCCGATCAGTTGCTGCTGATGCTGACCGCCTCGCCTTCGATCAGGACCGGCAGCGAATAGCCGGACGGCTTGTCGCCGGTCACGACGCCGCCGGCCACCCTGACCTGGATCTCGGGTCCAAAAAAGGAATGCGGGAACGGCGAGGGCGCAAGGCTCACCGAATCGAGCCGCTTGCGGAACTCGGCAGGGATTGAAAAGTCGAGCGCCCGCAGATTGTCCTGCAACTGGGCAAGTTTCGTCGCGCCGAGGATGACGGTGGCCACACCCGGCTGCGCCGCAACCCAGTTCAGCGCCACCTGCGCCATGCTTCGATCGAGTTCGGAAGCCACCTTCTCGAGTTCCGTAACGATCGCCCAATTGCGTTCGCTGAATTTCTGGAAACCCGGATGCGTGGTGTTGCGGAACCCGTCGAGCCGGCCGGCATTGCCGGCCCGCGCCGGGCGGTATTTGCCGCTGAGCAGGCCGCTGGCCAGCGGGCTCCACACCATCATGCCGGCGCCGTGACGCGAGGCGAAAGGCGCGAATTCATGTTCGATCGAGCGCTCGGCGAGCGAATATTCGAGCTGCAGGGCCGAGACCGGCTCATAGCCGCGCAGTTCGGCGATCGCCTGCGCCCGCCCGGCATACCAGGCCGGCACGTCGGAAAGACCGATATGGCGTACTTTGCCGGCACGCACCAAGTCGTCCAGCGTGCGCAACACCTCCTCGGCCGGCGTCAGCCTGTCCCAGACATGCATGAGGTAAAGATCGATATAGTCGGTTCCGAGCCGCTTCAGCGAAGCGTCCACCGCGCGCATGATGTTCTTTCGGCCATTGCCGCCGGCATTCGGATTGCCGGGTTCCTTGTTCATCGTGAATTTGGTGGCGATCACCGCCTTGTCGCGCAAGCCGCGCTCGCCGACGAATTCGCCGAGCCAGGTCTCTGCGGTCCCGTCCGTGTAGAGGTCGGCCGTGTCGAAGAAATTGCCGCCGGCCTCGACATAGGCGTCGAACATGGCGCGGGCGGTTTCCCTGTCAGCACCCCAGCCCCATTCGGTGCCGAAGGTCATGGTGCCCAGCGCCAGCCGGCTGACGCGCAGGCCGCTGTTGCCAAGCGTGTAGTAGTTCATGCTCATGACGTGTTCCGATCGTGTTTAGTATGGGCTTATTGGCCAGGCGTCGCTTTCACCCAGGGATTGCCCCGCTCATGCGTCATGCGGAACGTGAAGCCGTCGACCTTCCAGCCTTGACCCGATCGGGTCAGGCGATGCTCATAGGTGCCCCAGACCTCCCAGAGCGGATCGCCATTGCCTTCCATCCTGTTCCAGGCATAGCCGTTGGAACGGACGGTCGCCGTATCGGCCTCTATTTCGACCTGATGGTTGGTCCGCAGGTGCAGGCTCGTCTGGCTGCCTTTGAGATTGGCAGCCCAGGCGCCGATCAGATCGTCGGAGGCGACCGTGGCCGCGGGCTGTCCGGAAAGGCTGCTGAAGTCCGCGGTAACCCGGTCGGCGAAGAAGCTGCGGGCGAGTTTCCAATCCTGCGCATCGACGGCGCGGTCAATGGCATCCGCGATGCGGATGACGGCGCGCTCGTCGGCGAGCATTTGCCAGCCCATTGGTTCGGCTCCGCCGGCGTCGACGGGCGCCAGTGCCAGTCCTGCCGCGAAGGTCACGTGTCTCAAAGCATTCATGTTTTTCTTCTCCTTGCGCATCGCGCCCCACCGCCGATGTGTTTGGCGACAATGTGGACCACCTTGACGGCATCGATAAGATTGCATTGTTCGCAAGGACTATGCGATGTTATTCATGAATGGATCGAGATCTGCTGACGCATCTGCCGGTGATCGTCGCCGTGGCTCGGCGCGGCGGCTTCGCGCTTGCCGCGGCCGAGCTCGGCATGAGTCCGTCGGCCGTCAGCCATGCGGTGCGGCTGGTGGAAGAGCGCATCGGCCAGCCGCTGTTTGCGCGCACAACGCGCAGCGTTTCGCTGACCGAAGCCGGCAAGGCGCTGGTGGAGACCGCGGCCCCTGCCCTGCAGGACATCTCCGAGCGCATCGACCGCATCCGCGGCGTCAACGGCAGGCCCTCCGGCCTGCTCAGGATCAATGCGTCCAATATCGCGATCCCCCTGGCGGTCACGCCGGTGATCGCGGCCATGGCCGAACGCTATCCGGAGGTAACGGTCGAGGTCTTCGCCGACCAGGCCCTGGTCGATATCGTCGGCGAGGGTTTCGATGCCGGCATCAGGCTGGGCGAGATGATCGCACAGGACATGATCACCGTGCGGCTTACGCCTCCCTTCAAGGCGGTGGTTGTCGCCTCGCCCGCCTACGTCGAAAAGCACGGCCGTCCCCGCGCGGTGGCCGATCTCGCCAAGCACAATTGCATCGGCTACCGGCTTGTCCGCGCCGGCGGGCTCTATCGTTGGGATCTGAACGAGAACGGCAAGGATGTCGTGGTCGAGACGCGCGGCACGGCCATCGTCACCGATTCCCTTGCGGCGATCGATCTTGCGCTTGCTGGTGTCGGGCTCGCCTACGCATTCGAGCCGCTGGTGCGCGCCGATCTCGCCGCGGGTCGTCTGGTTCAGATCCTGCCGAAGACGGCGATCGAGGAGCCGGGCCTGTTCCTCTATTTCCCGCGCCGGGCATCGATGGCGCCGAAGCTCAGAGCCTTTATCGATACCGCTCAAGAGATCGGCCGGGCATCCATGCGGACACCCGGCCGAGTTGCCTGAGCTCTGTAGCCTTACTTTTGCTTCGGGCTATTTCTTGACCGCGGCCGCGACTTCCGCCGCGAAATCGGTCGTTTCTTTCTCGATGCCTTCGCCCAGAGCGAAGCGCAGGTAAGCGGTGATCTTGGCCGGCGCGCCGATCTCCTTCTCGGCATCCTTCAGCGCCTTCTCGACGGTGATGTCGGGATTGAGCACGAAGGCCTGCTTCAGGAGCACCACCTCTTCATAGAACTTACGCAGCCGGCCCTCGACCATCTTCTCGATGATGGCTTCCGGCTTGCCGGACTGGCGCGCCTGGTCGGAGAAGATCGCCTTCTCGCGCTCGATCAGGGCCGGGTCGACTTCCTCGGCAGTCAGCGCAACCGGGTTGGTGGCGGCGACATGCATGGCGACCTGGCGGCCGAAGGCGTTCGCCGCATGCTCATTGCCGGTGGTCTCGATCGCGACCAGCACGCCGAGCTTGCCGAGGCCATCCGCGACGGCATTGTGGACATAGGTCGCCACCGCGCCATGCGGGACAGTGAGCTTGGCCGAGCGGCGGAAGCCCATGTTCTCGCCGATGGTGCCGACCGCGTCCTTGATGGTGTCGGTGACTGACTTGTCGGAGCCCGGATACTTGGCCGCGGCAACTGCTTCGGTCGTGCCATAGGCGAGCGCCACCTTGGCGACGTTGGCGACGATTTCCTGGAAGGCGGCGTTGCGCGCGACGAAGTCGGTCTCGGAGTTCACCTCGACGACCGCGGCTTCGCGAACACCGGAATCGACGCCGATCAGGCCTTCCGCCGCGGTGCGGCCGGCCTTCTTGTCGGCCTTGGAGATGCCCTTCTTGCGCAGCCAGTCGACGGCCGCTTCTATGTCGCCGTTGGTTTCTTTCAACGCCGCCTTGCAGTCCATCATGCCCGCGCCGGTCAAGTCGCGGAGTTCTTTGACCTGTGCAGCCGAAATGCTCATTGTCGCCTCTTTGTTTCAAAAGCGCCGACGCACCATCGAATCCCGATGATGCGCCCGGCAAAAGCGCTTTAACGCGCCAACTTATTGGAAAGATGAAGGCCGAAGCCGGCCTTCGTTTTTCAAGCTTCCGGAGCTTCAGTGGCCGGAGTGTCGAGCGCCGGTTCGACCGGAGCCTCGGCCGACGCGCCGATGTCCATGCCCAGCGCGCCCTGCTGCCGGGCGATGCCGTCGATCGCAGCCTTGGCGATCAGGTCGCAATAAAGCTGGATCGCGCGGGCCGCGTCGTCATTGCCGGGGATCGGGAAGTCGATCTTGTCCGGATCGCAGTTGGAATCGATGATGGCGACGACCGGGATGCCGAGGCGCTTGGCCTCGAGGATGGCGATCGCTTCCTTGTTGGTGTCGATGACGAACATCAGGTCCGGCGTCGAACCCATGTCCTTGATGCCGCCCAGCGCCTTGTTGAGCTTCTCGCGCTCACGGTCGAGGTTGAGGCGCTCCTTCTTGGTGAGGCCCTGGGCCTCGCCGGCCAGCGTCTCGTCGAGCTTGCGCAGGCGTTGGATCGAATTCGAGATCGTCTTCCAGTTGGTCAGCATGCCGCCCAGCCAACGCGAGTTGACGTAATACTGGGCCGAACGCTGCGCGGCGTCGGCGACGATGTCCGAAGCCTGGCGCTTGGTGCCGACGAACAGCACACGGCCGCCCTTGGCGACGGTGTCGGAAACCTGCTTCAGGGCCTGGTGCAGCAGCGGCACCGTCTGCGACAGATCGATGATGTGGATGTTGTTGCGGGCGCCATAGATGTAGGGCGCCATCTTCGGGTTCCAGCGGTGGGTCTGGTGGCCGAAGTGAACACCAGCTTCCAGAAGCTGGCGCATGCTGAAATCAGGCAGAGCCATTCCTTAGTTCCTTTCCGGTTGGCCTCCACGGACACAGGCATTTCGGACTTATGTCCTGATGCCACCGGAGGTTTCAGCCGGACTTCTCCCGGGCAGACACCAAAGTCCGTGTGTGGAATGAGCGCGCATATAGAGGGGAAGTCTCGTAAACGCAAGCGAGCTACCAGAAAACGCCCTCACCTGCGGCGATCCGCGCACTTATGCATGTGGCCCAGAAGTGTTCGGCGGTTCTGGGACAACGACATGCATCAAAACTCCGTCAGCGTCGGGTCTTGCCGTTCGGCACTCTGACGCGGCGGAAGACGGCGACAATCTCCTCGCGACTGCATTCGACCGCGCCAAGCCGCACGGCGCGGTCGCGCTCAAAGCCGGTGATATCGTAATGCGGCGCCGAAGTCTTCGGCGGCCCCTGATAGGACGAGCGCTTGAGGCCGAGTTCGGCGGCAAAGCGGTGGAGCTCGTCGGTGTCGTCGGCGAGCAGATGGCACCAGCGATGGCCGGCCCATTTCCAGATCGCCGCATCGACATAGACAGCCATCGAGCTTGCCGCACTCCAACCGACATCGGCGGCCCGCTCACAATCATCCCGGGCCGACGCGAAGTCAGCGATGATAGAAGGGATTCGGATAGGAAATGAAGCCGCCGGCGGCTTCAAGTTCGGTCACGATTCTCGACACCGCTTCCTGCATCCTTGAGCGCAGCACGGCGAGCGCCTCTTCGACCGAACCATCATAGGCATGAAGCGCCAACGGCTCGGGCACGCGGATGTGAGCGCAGCGCGGCCCGGCGGGCTGCGGAATGAAGCGGTTGATCGAATCGCGCAAGTTGCCTTTGCAATAGTCGTTGCGGATGCGCTTCAGATGCTCGGCGATCTCCTCCTGGGTTATCGTCTGATTGGCGAAGGCCCAGGAGCCGACGCGCTGGACGCGCTGGATCGTTTCCGCCAGTTTTCGCACGCGTTTCTGCTCATCCGCATCAGCCTTGCCCTCGCGCAGCCACCGGCGTGAACGCCGCAGCAACTCGGCCAAATCGAGGTCGGGTTCGGCCGCAACGGCATCGGCGAGCCGCAGGCCAAGCTCGGCCAGCACCCTTTGCTGGCGGCTGGCAAAGGAAGCGCCCGCCTCTGCGGTCAGGCCGCAGGCCTGCTCGTCGAGGGAGAGCAGGCCTGAATAGATGCTGTAGACGCGCTCCGGCAGGGAGCCGGCTGCAACACTTTCCATTTTCAGCTTTTTCTCGACATAGGCGCATTCCCTGGCGAGCGGCCGCTCGACATTGCCGATGAAGGCGAGCTTCCAGACAACAGGAGCCACCCAGACCTTGAAATCCTTGTTGGTTTCGCGCCCGCGCTTCAGGGCCGCCAGCCCCATCTCCACCGCGCCGGGAAGCAGCGGCGCGACATAGTTGCCGTGCCAGCCGACGCTGCCTTCCGGATGAAGCAGCACGCCATGGCCTTTCAGCGCCCAATCGACCGAATGCGCTTTGGCGGCTTCGCTGTTGCCGGGAATCTGCGCGATCAGATTGTTGGCCAGCCAAAATTTCTGCATCAGCCGACCGAGCCCGTTCACCACCCCATGTGTTGCCCATGAGGCGGCAAGCGGGCTGACGCGCGAGACGATCTCCTTGTCGATCATCCAGTCGGTGAAGAATTCCGGATGGTTGGGCGTGATGAACGTCGCTTGGCCTTGGCCACAGCAGGTCTGCAGCTTCTGTTGGTCGGCGACGGGAAAGTCGATGTGACGCACATTGGCGACGCCGCGCAGGCCGGCGAGCCGATTGAACGGCAACAAGTCGCGGAAGCCGGGAACCCCTCGCAGCATGACGATCCGGTTGACGATCGTCATCACCTTGATCAGCGCCGGATTGGGTCGCGGCGCCACGAACACGTCGATCCTGCCCAAGCTTTCCCCCGAAATGCCTACGGGAATGCTGGAACGGGATTGCGGCGCCTTCAAGTCGGGCTCGGCGACGGATCGCCGTAGTGGTTAACCCGCCGCTATTTCGAGGCCGGACAGGGCTTGGCCTGATCGAACAGCGACAGGTTCACCAATTTGCCGGTCATCGAGAAGTCGCCATAGTCCATGACGAGGTCGCGCGTGATGCCGTTCTCATGCAGTTTGAAGCTGATCCGGTACTCCGGCACCTCTTCGCCGCTTTTGTCGGTGTCGTCGAAATAGGCGATGTCGACCGGCCAGTATTTGTCGGTGGCAAGCTTGGCGAGCGCCGGCGCTTCCGGGTCCGCCTTGTCGGCGTCGGCTCTTTTGCCGACGACGACGGTGGTCGTCATCACCTTATTGGCATCCTCGGAGCCGTCGAACAGATTGGTCTGATAGAAGTTCTCGCCCTTCTCGGCCTTGCCGATCAGCTCCACGAGGTGCTGGGTGGGGAACTGCGTGGCGGCGAGCTCGAGCGTGTTCTTCTCGGGCTTGTCGATGTTGACTTTGAGGCCTTTCGGCTCCCTGGTCGCCATACCCTTGACTTCCTTGTCGAGGTTCTGGTCGACGAAGGACTTCGTCACGAAGGAGAAGGTCTTGCCTTCCGCGTCCTCGAACGTCGTCGTCTGCTGATCGGTCAGCCTGGTGTTCTCGCTGGTGACGATCTGCGTGACGAAACGGAACTTCACCGTATAGCCCTCGCAGGGAGAGCCGTTGAACTCATAGACCATGCGGCCGGAGATGCCTGTGATGCCGGAGCGGTCGGACGCCTTGTTGAGGGTGAGATCGTAGACGGCGCGGTGCGCCTGCAGCGCTGGCACGGCAAGGGCCGGAGCCATCGGGATGGCCGCCGACACGAGAGCGGCGGAAAGGAAAAGGCGCGTCAAGCGCATGCAGTGCTCCGATCGTCGCGGCCGATGGCAGGCCGCAGGGAAAGATGGTCCAGCTTAAAAAAAGTCGTGGCGGAAGCGAGGCAAAAATAGCAATTTCGGCCCCGCCAACGCGGCGCCTTCCAGCAATAGGGAAAACCAATGAGCGAAACAATCGAAAAGCGGCTAAGCGATCTCGGCGTCGCCATTCCGGCCGCAGCAGCGCCGGCCGCCAACTACGTGCCCTACTGCCGGACCGGCAACACGCTCTTCACCGCCGGGCAGCTGCCGCTGAAGGACGGCAAGCTGCAGGCAAGCGGGCTGCTTGGCCGCGACATCGATACCGCCGCCGGCAAGGAGGGCGCAAAATTCTGCGCCATCAACATTCTGGCGCAGGCCAAGGCAGCACTTGGCGATCTCGAAAAAATTCGCCGGCTGGTCAAGATCACGGTCTTCGTCGCCTCGGCGCCGGACTTCGTCGAGCAGCATCTGGTCGCCAACGGCGCCTCCGACTTCCTCGTCGCGGTCCTCGGCGAACGTGGCAAGCACGCTCGCTCCGCCGTCGGCACTGCGTCGCTCCCGCTCAATGCCGCGGTCGAGATCGAAGCGATCTTCGAAGTCGAGTGAACGAGCCTGACATGACCGACCTTTCCTGGCTGATTGCCCGCCCCGTCGCGCATCGCGGCTTCCACGACATGAACAAGACACGCTGGGAGAACACGCTGTCGGCCTTCGCCGCGGCAGCCGAGCGCGGTTACGCGATCGAATGCGACGTGCATGTCTCGTCCGATGGCGTTCCCGTCATCATCCACGACTGCGACCTGAAACGACTGACAGGCGAGGATGGCTTCGTCTGGCAACGCACCGCGGCCGAGCTTGCCGCGCTCAAGGTCGGCGGCACGAAAGATCATGTGCCGACGTTGCAGGACGCGCTCGACCTGATCGACGGACGCGTGCCGCTGGTGGTCGAGCTGAAAGGTGTTCCCGGCCACGACAAAGGATTGGTCGCAAGCGTCGGCAGGCTGCTCAAGCGCTACACTGGCAAGGTGGCGATCATGTCGTTTGACCATTGGCTGATCCGCGCCTTCGCCAAGGAGGCGCCGGGCATTCCCGGCGGGCTCACCGCCTACGGCAAGGACGACCAGCTGATCGAGGCGCATTTTGCCATGCTGGCGCACAACCTCGCCTTCACCTCTTACGCCGCCGGCGATCTGCCGAACCCGTTCGTCAGCTTCGTGCGCGAAAAGCTCAAGATGCCGGTCATCACCTGGACTGTGCACGACCAGCCGGCGGTCGACCTCACCTTCAAATATGCCGACCAGATGACCTTCGAGGGCTTTGAGCCGGACCTGGTCAAGGTCGCCTAGAGCTGGATGATTTCAGGTCGAATGACCTGGATCAGATCCGCCGAAATCAATCTGAGAGAGAGCATGATGCCGTCCGAAAACCGCTTCGCACTTTCGGCATCATGCTGTGAGGCAGTGCCTGAAACGTGACTTGTAGCAGCCCTGAGGACGCTTAAATAAGCCGGATGGATCAGGGTGACGACGACGATGGACCGACAGCGAATGCGGACTATTCGGTCCGCATCGCGACGACCATCGGCGCATTCACCTGCGATGAATGGAACGGCTTCGCCGCAACCACGCGCGGCGACACAGCAAACGGCTACAACCCGCTCGTTTCATTCGGTTTTCTGAGCGCGCTTGAGGATTCTGGCTGTGCCGTACGGCGCACCGGCTGGCAGGGTCATCACCTCAGGCTCGAGACGGCGCAAGGCAAGCTGCTGGGCGCCGTGCCTTGCTATCTCAAATCGCACAGTCAGGGCGAATATGTCTTCGACCACGGCTGGTCGGACGCGTTCGAGCGCGCAGGTGGGCGCTATTATCCGAAGCTGCAATGCTCGGTGCCGTTCACGCCCGTCACCGGGCCTCGCCTGCTCGTAAGCAGGGGCGAGGACGAAGGCGCGGTGAGGGCCGGCCTCGCCGCCGGCCTGAAATTGGTGACCGACAAGCTCGGCGTGTCTTCCGCGCATGTCACTTTCGCCGCCGAGCCCGACATTGCGACGCTCGAAGCAGCGGGTTTCCTGCACCGAACCGACCAGCAGTTCCATTTCTTCAACGAAGGCTTTTCGAGCTATGATGACTTCCTCGCCACGCTCGCTTCACGCAAGCGTAAGGCGATGAAAAAGGAGCGTCGCGAGGCGCTGGCCGACGGCATCAGCATCGATTGGCTGACCGGCAGGGACATCACCGAACGCGTCTGGGACGATTTCTTCGCTTTCTACATGGATACCGGCGGCAGGAAATGGGGCCGCCCTTATCTCAACCGCCAGTTCTTCTCGCTGATCGGCGAGCGCATGGCCGAGGACATTCTCCTGGTCATGGCCAAGCGCAACGGCCGCTACATTGCGGGCGCCATCAACTTCGTCGGGTCCGACGCGCTTTACGGCCGCAACTGGGGCTGCATCGAGGATCACCCCTTCCTGCATTTCGAGGTCTGCTACCATCAGGCGATCGACTTCGCGATCGAGCGCAAGTTGAAGGTGGTGGAGGCCGGCGCGCAAGGCGAGCACAAGTTGGCGCGCGGCTACCAGCCGGTGACCATGCATTCGGCGCACTACATCGCCCATCCCGGCCTGCGCAACGCGGTTGCCGACTACCTTCGCCGCGAGCGTCGCGAGGTGGAGCGGATGGGGGAGTATCTCGAAGAGCACACCCCGTTCCGCAAGGATCTCAAGGAATAGCTCGGGCCTTGCCATCCACAGTCATTGCGGCTTTCGGGCCGCGATCGGAACGAGGAGCGAAAAGCAGGCAACCAGGAAGAAAATGCCGCCGCCAAGCGCCAGCAGATCGCCTGCGCGCCACGCGGCGGCGATGAAGAACAGCGCCGACACAATGAACAACAGCCATCCGGCGACGATCCACTTCACAGTCGCTCCATCCTGACATTGACGTATCAGACGACAACACCTGCGATCATGGAACAGCGATGGCCGACCGCGCTGCCGACAGATCGGCTCAATCGTCTTGCCGCTCGGAAGCGGCTTCGCTACACCGGACGACGACCTAATCCGGAGTGCCCGCCATGGCCGAAGCCTACGATCCCGGCAACATCTTTGCGAAAATCCTGCGCGGCGAAATCCCCTCGCACCGCATCTATGAGGACGATGCGGTCGTAGCCTTCATGGATGTGATGCCGCAAGGAGTCGGCCATACGCTGGTGGTGCCGAAGGCGCCGTCGCGCAATATCCTCGACGCCGATCCGGCAACATTCGGTCCGCTGTTTGCCGTGGTGCAGAAGGTGGGGGTTGCCGTGAAAAAGGCCTTCAACGCCGACGGCGTCACCTTGATGCAATTCAACGAGCCGGCCTCCGGGCAGACCGTCTACCATCTCCATGTCCACGTCATTCCGCGCTTCGACGGCGTGCCGCTGAAGCCCCATTCCGGGCAGATGGAAAAGCCGGAAGTGCTGGCCGAGAACGCCGGCAAGATCCGCGCGGCACTGGGAAACTAAAGCGCGCGGCCCCGTCGCCGTTGAAGGCCGACTGACAGCCTCGCACTGACGATCCTATATCGGTTTGCCGCGACAACCCCGGCGCGTTTTTCCCCGGCCGGCCGCGTGCGGCGCCCGGATGCGACCGTTTGCACTCGAATCGTTTGGTTAGGAAATATCGAACCATCTCGTTGTAGAACGCTGGGGCGTGGCGAGCTATTGGGTTTCAAACCATGGACAATTCGGTTGCGGCGTCGACCCCCCTTGCGAGGATGGCTGGCGGACGGGCTTTTCTGATCGCCCTGGCACACGCCTTTCGACGACACAGATTGCTTCACGCCTTGGCCGTCGGCGCTCTGCTTCTGGCAATAGCTATCGGCATGCGCACCGGAAACATGCCGGATTTCGGCATATTGAAAGAATACATTGAGTACCTTTTGATCGCTTTCTGGATCTGCGGTTGCGTCTTTGCACTTGGGATCTTTCTCCACCTTGCGCTGGTCAAACGGGATCCCGAACCGCTCGGCACCTTCCTGAAATCGCTGGGCAGCTTTTTCGGCGACGCCGAACGCACGGCCAACAGTCTCAACGGCCTGACCGCCAGCATCGCCTTCGTATCCGCCGTCGGTGTTCTGAAAGGAGCCATCGCAATCCTCTCCCCTTTTGCATGGGACAAGGCGCTGGCCCACGCCGATCGGATCCTGCATTTCGGTAGAGCCCCGGACGAATGGCTGTGGTTTGTCGTCCAGTCGCCATTTGCATTGAGGATGCTCAATCTCGCCTACAATTTCTGGTTCATCGTGCTCATCGCCACGGTTTTCACCGCCTGCATCACGCGCAAAGATACGAAGCTGCGCCATCAGTTCCTGATGAGCTTCATGCTGATATGGACGCTTGGCGGCTTCTTCCTGGCGATGGGGCTCTCGTCGGCAGGGCCGTGCTTTTACGACCGACTGGGACTCGGCGGTGACTTCCGTCCCCTCATGCAGGCACTCGCCGCCGCCGATCGCATCTATCCGATCTGGGCGCTTAGCACGCAGGACATGCTATGGAGCGGCTATACCGGCGCGACCGTCGGCAGCATCGGCATATCCGCTTTCCCGTCCATGCACGTGGCGATGGCGGTGCTTTTCTCTTTGTACGCAACGCAGCGCTCCCGGCCGGCCGGTATCCTGATGTGGGCATTCGCTGCCTTGATAATGGTCGGCTCAGTTGCGCTTGGCTGGCATTATGCCATCGACGGCTACGCGGGTGCGCTCTTGTCGATCATGATCTGGAAGGCGTGCGGATATTTCCTGACACGCTTCGCGCCGGACGGCGTTGCTTGACTCTGCAGCCAGCAAACATTTCCCGGGGCGGCAATGCTCGACTTCCGGAGGGCCGCGCGCCATTCGGTATGGATGATTTGGCCAGCCGTCACGTGCCGGTTCCTCCCAATCAAAAAGCCCCGTTGCCGGGGCTTTTTGACTTCAATGCATGTCGCCCAAAGGCGGGCGGCCGTTTTGGTAACAAGCACCTAGACTAGCGTGCGCCGCCTGAATCCGTTTCAGCGGGACGCGCTCAGGTCGATCAGCCCTTGCGGGGCAGTTGCGGCACCAGGCTTCGCTTGCCGCCGTCCTTGCCCTTCGGCTCCGGCTTCTGCGCCACCGCCTTCTTGGCGGCAGGCTTCTTCGCCGCCGCCTTCCTCGGCTTCGGCGCGTCCTCGGGCTCTTCCTTCTTCGGCTTCACCGGAGCTTCATCGGCCAACGATTCGAGCTTCAGGCCGGTCTCGCCGGTTTCCTTCTTCTCGACGGTGACGCGCACCGTGCCACCCTTCTTCAGCTTGCCGAACAGCACCTCGTCGGCCAGCGGCTTCTTGATGTGCTCCTGAATGACGCGGCCGAGCGGACGCGCGCCCATGCGCTCGTCATAGCCCTTGTCGGCCAGCCAGGCGATCGCGTCCGGCGACAGGTCGAAGGTGACGCCCCGCTCGGAAAGTTGGGCCTCGAGCTGCATGACGAATTTCTGCACCACCTGATGGATCACCGGTATCGGCAGCGAGCCGAACGGGATGATCGCGTCGAGACGGTTGCGGAATTCGGGCGTGAACAGCCGGTTGATAGCCTCGACGTCGTCGCCCTCGCGCTTGGTCGAGCCGAAGCCGATCGCCGCGCGCTGAGCGTCCGATGCGCCCGCATTGGTCGTCATGATCAGGATGACGTTGCGGAAGTCGATCTGCTTGCCGTTGTGGTCGGTCAGCTTGCCATGGTCCATCACCTGCAACAGGATGTTGAACAGATCCGGATGCGCCTTCTCCACCTCGTCGAGCAACAGCACGCAATGGGGATGCTGGTCGACACCGTCGGTCAACAGTCCACCCTGGTCGAAGCCGACATAGCCGGGAGGTGCGCCGATCAGCCGCGAGACGGTGTGGCGTTCCATATATTCCGACATGTCGAAGCGGATCAGCTCGACACCGAGCGAGGCCGCGAGCTGCTTGGCCACTTCCGTCTTGCCGACGCCGGTCGGCCCTGAGAACAGGTAGGAGCCGATCGGCTTCTCCGGCTCGCGCAGGCCCGCCCGCGCCAGCTTGATCGCCGACGTCAGCGCTGTGATTGCGGTATCCTGACCGTAGACGACGCGCTTCAGCTCGACATCGAGACCCTGCAGCACCTTCTCGTCGTCCGCCGAAACCGTCTTCGGCGGGATGCGCGCCATGGTGGCGATCGTCGCCTCGATTTCCTTGATGCCGATCGTCTTCTTGCGCTTGGCCTCAGGCACCAGCATCTGCGAGGCACCGGTCTCGTCGATCACGTCGATCGCCTTGTCCGGCAGCTTGCGGTCGCTGATGTAGCGGGCCGACAACTCCACCGAAGCCTTGATCGCTTCGCTCGTGTAGCGGACCTTGTGGAACTCCTCGAAATAGGGCTTCAGGCCCTTCATGATCTCGATGGCGTCCTCGATGGTCGGCTCGTTGACGTCGATCTTTTGGAAGCGCCGCACCAGCGCGCGGTCCTTCTCGAAAAACTGGCGGAACTCCTTGTACGTCGTCGAGCCGATGCAGCGGATCGCGCCGGACGACAGCGCCGGCTTCAACAGGTTGGACGCATCCATGGCGCCGCCGGACGTGGCCCCTGCCCCGATCACGGTGTGGATCTCATCGATGAACAGCACCGCGCCGGGATAATCCTCAAGCTCCTTGACGACCTGCTTCAGCCGCTCCTCGAAGTCGCCGCGATAGCGGGTGCCGGCCAACAGCGTGCCCATGTCGAGCGCGAAGATGGTGGCGTCCTGCAGCACCTCGGGCACGTCTCCTTCGACGATGCGCTTGGCAAGGCCCTCGGCGATCGCCGTCTTGCCGACGCCGGGGTCGCCGACATAGAGCGGATTGTTCTTGGAGCGCCGGCACAGCACCTGGATGGTGCGATTGATTTCGCTTTCGCGACCGATCAGCGGATCGATCTTGCCGGCCTTGGCCTTGTTGTTGAGGTTGATGCAGTAGGCCGTCAGCGCGTCCTGCGGCTTCTTCTTGCCGCCGTCCTCCTGCGGCTCGGCGCCGTTCTGGCCGCCCTGCTCATCGTCGGCGCCGCGCGGCGTGCGCGACTCCGAAGCGCCGGGGCGCTTGGCGATGCCGTGCGAGATGTAGTTGACCGCGTCGTAGCGGGTCATCTGCTGTTCCTGCAGGAAATAGGCCGCGTGACTTTCGCGCTCGGCAAAGATTGCGACGAGCACATTGGCTCCGGACACCTCCTCGCGGCCGGACGACTGCACATGGATGACGGCGCGCTGGATGACGCGCTGGAACCCGGCGGTCGGTTTCGAATCCTCGTCGTAACCGGTGACGAGGTTGTCGAGCTCGGTGTCGATATAGGTCAGAACGGTGTGCTTGAGCTCGTCGAGATCGACATTGCAGGCGCGCATCACCGCGGCCGCCTCGGTGTCGTCGATGAGCGCCAGCAGCAGGTGTTCGAGCGTTGCATATTCATGATGCCGCTCGTTGGCGAACGTCAGCGCCTGATGTAGCGCCTTTTCCAGGCCTTGGGAGAAAGCCGGCATGTTACCTCACTTCTTCTCCATCACGCATTGCAGCGGATGCTGATTCTGTCGGGCGAAATCCATGACCTGAGACACTTTGGTCTCGGCCACCTCGAATGTGTAGACCCCGCACTCGCCCACTCCATGATTATGAACATGCAGCATGATGCGTGTGGCGGCCTCGCGGTCCTTCTGGAAAAAACGCTCCAGGACGTGGACCACGAACTCCATGGGAGTGTAGTCGTCGTTAAGGATGAGGACCCTGTAGAGGCTGGGCTTTTTTGTCTTGGTTTTGGTGCGCGTGATGACCGCCGTGCCGCGACCGGGATCGTTGCGGTCGCCGTCACCTTGCATTCGCACCACGCCTGCCGTGGCAGTCAAACCGATCGTCACGTAGTCCTGCCTTTTCGAATCCTCATGCGAGTTCAACATGTAGGTCTTCGATGGCCGATTTTAAGCCCTTCTGTTTAGCTGACAATATGGCTAGGTACGCAAACTTCAGCGAATTTCTCAATCGTGAATGCGGCAAGGCGCGGGTGGTTGCGGCGGCGCATGAAAAAACCCGGCCGCGTTTCCGCGACCGGGTTGTTTTTGCGGGCCGGCTAGCCTGCCCGATGTGATCGGACGAAATTACTTCGCCTTGGCGACGACCGATTCGAACGGCTTGTAGGCTTCCTTGGCGAGCTCGGCATAGAGATTGCCGATCTTGCTGGCCTCGGCCACGAAGCTCTCGTAGCTCTGCTTGGCGTAGTCGGTCTGGATCTCGATGGCCTTCTCGATCGACTTGGCCGAGAACAGCTTCTCGAAGGCGGCGCTGCCGGCCTCGAAGCTCTTCTTGGTGTATTCGCCGGCTTCGGTCGCGATCGCCTGCGCACCCTTGGTGAGCGAGGCAAAGCTCTTCAGCCCGGTGTCGGCAAACTCCTTGCCGTATTTCGCGAAGTCCTCATAGGTCTGGGTCATTTCATGCCTTCCCTTGGTTGAAACGCCCATTTAGCCCCGGGCGCCCTTGTGCAATGCACCGGAATATATTGTGCGCTGCACAAAAGTCAAGATTGCCTTGAGCCGCAAGGGCTCCGCGCGACAGCGACCGCTAAAGTTCGAATAAACAGAGGCTCAAATCGCCAGAAAATGGTGAACGCGGCGGTTACCATAAACGGATTGGTAACGCTGACCGCGATAGCTTGGCCGCAAGTGAGGCAGGCACCCCTCTGCCGCCTCCGGGGCAACGAAAATTCAGGGTAAGTAACGGTGCGTCAGGCGTTGTCGGGCTTCGTCTCCAAATCTTCATTCTCCTTCAAAGCGATCATGATTGCCGCGCTCGCGGTGACGATTGTCGCCGCCGACGTCGCCTCCGCGATGGCGGCAAAGTCTGCCGCGATTGTCGTCGACGCCAAGACCGGAAGGGTGCTTTATTCGGCTGACGCCAACGGCCGGCGCTATCCGGCTTCGCTCACCAAGATGATGACGCTCTACCTCACCTTCGAGGCATTGGCGAAGGGCAGGATCGGCAAGAACACGCCGGTGCCGTTCTCGGCCCATGCCGCGTCCGAGCCGCCGACCAAGCTCGGCGTGCGCGCCGGCGGGTCGGTGCCGGTCGAGACCGCGATCCTGTCGATGGTGACGAAGTCGGCGAACGACTCGGCGACCGCGCTGGGCGAGTTGCTCGGCGGCAGCGAAGACAATTTTGCCCGCATGATGACGGCCAAGGCACGCCAGCTTGGCATGAACGGCACTGTCTTCCGCAACGCCAATGGCCTGCCCGACCCGGGCCAGTTCACCACGGCGCACGACATGGCGATGCTCGGCATCGCGCTCCGCGAGCACTTCCCGCAATATTACGGCTATTTCTCGCAGCGCTCGTTCCTCTATGGCCGCCAGCGCATCAACGGCCATAATCGCCTGCTCGGCCGCATCAAGGGTGTCGACGGCATCAAAACCGGCTACACGCGCGCTTCCGGCTACAACCTGGTCTCCTCAGTCGCCGATGGCGATCGCCGCCTCGTCGCAGTGGTGATGGGCGGCGCTTCCGGCCGCAGCCGCGACAACCAGATGGCTTCACTGATCAACACCTATCTGCCGCGCGCCTCGGCCCGCGGCGGCGGCAACCTGATCGCCAAGGCGGGCGGCGGCAATCCGATCAAGGCTCTGGCCAAGGTCCTCCTGCCCAAGCATGACGCGCCGACTCCGGACGAAAAACCGGCTGTCGACGACACCGAAGTCGCGTCAGCCGATTACAGCGCGCCGGTCGCTGAGGAAACCGAGCCGGTGATCCAGGTCAGGAAGGTGAAGACGGTTGCGGTGGCCGCCATGGCTCCGGCACCCGCGCCCCAAGAAACCACCTCAGAGACCGAAACCGCATCACAGCCCGAAGCCACGTCCCCGACGGTTGCCGCTTACGCCGAGCCGGCGGCAGCCGCCGCCCCGGCCATCGATCCGGTCAAGACGGCCTCGCTGCCGTCGGGATGGGTGGTGCAGGTCGCGTCCTCGCCGACGCAATCGGGGGCTCAGGCGCTTCTCGACAAGACGACCAAGCAGGCGCCGAAGGTGCTGGCCGACGCATCGGGCTTCACGGTCGCGTTCGACAAGGGCGGCGTCACCTACTACCGCGCCCGCTTCGGCGGTTTCGGCTCGAAGGACGCAGCCTGGAAAGCTTGCGACGCCCTGAAGCGAAAGAAGATCGAGTGCTACGCCGTCCAGCAATAGGCGGCTTTTGAACCTCCCGGGAAGTTCCGCGTCGAAGGAGACTAGTCGTGATTGGAGAGCAAGACGTCCTTGGCTTCATTGATCCGCGCCGCCAGGACAGACGTGCCGCCGACATCGGCGTTCAGGCGCTGCATCAGGCGGCGGTGCGCCTTGCGGATATCCGCCGCGGCAGCCCCCGCTTCAAGACCAAGGATCTTGTAGGCCTCCTCCTTAGTCATGGCGCCCGCACCTGGCGCAACACCCAGCCCTTCGCCACTGTCCGGCTGCGCGTCCTTGCGCCAGACGGGAAAACGGCCGTCAAGATACGTCTCTAGCAGCTGGCGGCTCTCCGGGTCCGGCCGCAGCTCGACATGGAGTTGCTGCAGCTCGGCGATCTCCATGGCGCTCAGCATTCTCCCCTCATAATGGCCGGCGAGAACAAGGCCTTCGAGCTTGCCGCTGTCGTGGTCGAGCTCCATTTCGAGAGCCGCGGTGCGCACGGTTGAGCGTTTGGCCGCGACAAGTTTCGGTGGCGGTCGCCTCGCCCGCATCCAGGCATACCAGCCTGCAGCCGCAATCATCAGCAGGCCGCCAAAGCTGCTGCGGCCGACCACGAGCATCGTCGCGCCGATCAGGCCCAACAGCGCGGGCCCAAGCGTTCTGAGACTGTCCGCCATCCTCGCTGCGTCGGCACGCACAAAGATTGTCGCGGCGCCGAAAAGCACCAGGAGCACGGCTGCCAATGCGATGATCACGCCCATAGTTTGCACCGCCATCCAAATGATTGTGCATCGAAATCAAGATGTGGCGCAGGGGCGGTGCTTGCAAGCCCCACACCGGGCCGCTCGAAGGGCCAGCAAGCGGAAGATGAGGACCTGCAGTCTTAGAGCAGGCCGAGTTCCGCAAGCTCCAGGCGCAGTTTCGGCGGCATCTCGGCCAATGCGGCCCTGCCCTTGCCGAGATCGGCTGGCGCATCGGAGGGCTTAAGATAACGCCAGCCCTGGAAGGCGCGGCGCGGCTGCCAGTCGGTTCGCACCACTTCGGGATCAAGCACGAGATGGCAGCGGCCGATGCCTTCGCCGTCGACGAAAGGCCGGATCTCCGTGATCAGCTGCCGGCATTGGACGTTGCCCTTGATCACCCAGTAGAGCGAGCCGCCATCGGTGATCTCCCCACCGCGCGTCGGCACCATGCGCGTGGTGTGCCAGTGCTCGGCCGGCTCGCCGGCGCGGCACCGCTCGTCGAGACGGAAGGCGATCCACTCTTCCAGGTCCTCGACGCTGTCGCAGCCGACGCAGAGTTTGACGAGATTGAGAGACATGCCCGCAATCTAGCGACAGCGCCGGAGGCATTCAACGCCAAGCGGGATTATGCACAGGCCGACTTCAGCCAGATCGTGAGGCCAGCGTGGCCGTTTCGATCGCTTCGGCAAACCAAGCCCGCCGGTGGAAAGGGCAAGGTCAGCACTCGACCACGTTGACAGCCAGTCCGCCGAGGCTGGTTTCCTTGTATTTCTCGTTCATGTCGAGGCCGGTCTGGCGCATGGTCTCGATAGCAGCATCGAGCGGCACAAAATGCGTGCCGTCGCCCTTGATGGCGAGCGAGGCGGCTGTCACCGCCTTGACCGCGCCCAGCGCATTGCGCTCGATGCAGGGCACCTGCACCAGGCCGCCGACCGGATCGCAGGTCATGCCGAGGTGGTGCTCGAGCGCGATTTCGGCGGCGTTCTCGACCTGCTCCGGAGTGCCTCCCATGACCGCGCAAAGCCCGGCCGCCGCCATTGCCGAAGCGGATCCCACTTCGCCCTGGCAGCCGACCTCGGCGCCCGAGATCGAAGCGTTTGACTTGATGATGCCGCCGACGGCGGCGGCCGTCAGCAGGAAGTCGCGGATGCTCGGCTGGTCGGCTTCGGGATGGAAATGCAGCCAGTAGCGCAGCACCGCCGGCAGCGTGCCGGCGGCACCGTTGGTCGGCGCGGTCACCACGCGCCCGCCGGCGGCGTTCTCCTCATTCACCGCCATGGCATAGATCGACAGCCAGTCATTGGCGAGCAAGGGGTTGGGCCGGTTCTGCTGCCACTGCTCCTGCAGCTTGTCATGCAATTGGCGTGCGCGGCGCCGCACCTTCAGTCCGCCCGGCATGATGCCGTCCTGCGACAGCCCGCGGTCGATGCAGCCTTTCATGGCGCTCCAGATCGCGTCGAGGCCGGCGTCCAGCTCCTCGCGCGACATATGCGTTTCCTCGTTGGACCGCTTCATCTCGGCGATCGAAAGCCCGCTCTTGGCCGCCATCGCCAGCATCTCGACGGCGTTCTTGAACGGATAAGGCACCTTCTTGCCTTCCGTCGTCACCGAGCCCTTGGCCTTCATGCGCTGCAACTCTTCCTCGGAGACGACGAAGCCGCCGCCGATTGAATAATAGATGCGCTTGAGCAGCAGCCGGTCGGACGCATCGTAGGCATAGAAGGCCATGCCGTTGGCGTGGCCGGTCAGCGGCGTCTTGCGGTCGAGCACCAGATCCTTGGCCGGGTCGAAGCGGTAGGCCGGATGCCCACGCGGTGAAATCCGTTTCTCCGTTCCGATGCGGGCAACGATGCTATCCGCCTCATCCGGATCGACCGTCTGCGGCGTCTCGCCGGCCAAGCCGAGGATGACGGCGCGGTCCGAGCCATGGCCGATGCCGGTATAAGCGAGCGAGCCGTGCAGGCTGGCGCCGATCCGATCGACCTTGACGCCGGCCGGGCGCGGCCAGTCGTCGGCGAGGATTTCGTCGAGGAAACGCCGGGCAGCCGTCATCGGCCCCATCGTATGCGAACTCGATGGACCGATACCGATCTTGAACAGGTCGAAAACCGAAAGGAACACGCGCCGCTGTCTCCTGGAGGCCGCTCAAAACTTACATATAGGAATTCTCGCGATGTTTCCGCTGTTTTGCATGTCGCGGCGCGGCGTCAGCCGACCTTGTTTGCTCCGGCAGCGACATGTATCCGCTTGCTTCCGCCGTCGAAGCGCCCGCCGGGCCTGTGGTAAAAGAACGTATGGGCGATTCCCTTCATCTTTCGGCGGCAGACTTGGCCGCTCTAGGCTTCTTCTTAGCCGTCTGGGTGCTGCATACGCTGGCCTCCGACGGCAAGCTCGTTAGCCGCGTGTCGCTGACCACGGCCATGAACGCTCAGCGCGAAGCCTGGATGCGCAACATGGCCGAGCGCGAGGTGCGCATAGTCGACACCGCCATCATGTCCGGGCTGCAGCAAGGCACCGCCTTCTTTGCCTCGAGCTCTCTGATCGCGCTCGGCGGCTGCTTTGCCCTTCTCGGGGCTTCCGACCGGGTTCTAACCATAATGGCTCACCTGCCGTTGGCCTCCGCATTCTCCCGCGAGGCCTTCCAGACCAAGATGTTCGGCCTGGTGCTGATCCTCGCCTTCGCCTTCTTCAAATTCGGCTGGGCCTACCGGCTGTTCAACTACTGCTCGATCCTGATTGGTGCCGTGCCGGTCCCGCATGGCGGGGCCTCGCGTAATCCGGTCAGCGGGACGGCGGTGTGGCGGGCCACCCGCATGAACGTGCTAGCCGGCAAGCATTTCAATTCCGGCCTGCGCGCCGTCTTCTTCTCGATCGGCTATCTCGGCTCGTTCGTCGGCCCGACGGTGTTCGTGCTGTCGACGCTGGTGCTGCTTGCCGTGCTTGTGCGCCGTCAGTTCTTCTCGGCCGCGCGCCAGGCAGTGCTTGGTCAGCCGCCCGGCGCCGGGAAAGGTTGATCGATGCGGCCCGACAGCCAATAGGCGGAGAGCCCGATCCATTCGCGGATCGCCATGGTGGTCGCCTGCAGCGAATCGGCCGGATTGTCGCGGAACAGTCCGATGCCTTCCTTGCCTGAGGTCCGGTAATCGACCGGCCAAGGGACGGTTGGAAAACCGGCCTTGTCGAACAGCGCCTTGGCGCGCGGCATATGGAAGGCAGACGTCACCAGCAGCCATGTCTCGCCCGGTTTCGGCTCGACCAGCCTGCGGGTGAAGACTGCATTTTCGTACGTGTTGCGGGACTTGTTCTCAAGAATCAGGCGATCGGGCGCGACCCCCAGCGCGCCAAGCAGGCGCGGCGCGGTGTCGGCATCGCCCTCGCCGTCGACGAAAAGCTCGCCATTGCCGCCGGAGACGACCACTTTCGCTTGCGGAAAACGCCTGGCGAGGATCGCCGTCTCGACCATGCGATCGCCGCCGCTGTTCAGCTCATAGCCGCCGCGCGCCAGATTGATCGCGCCCTCGAAACCGCCGCCGAGCACGACGATGCCATCGACCTTGTCCGGCAGCGGCGGCTTGGGAAAGCGTTCCTCCAGCGGATTGAGCATCATTGCGCCAAGCGAGGTCCAGGCCGAAAGCGCGAGGATCAGGAAGGCGAGCACGCTGCCGGTGCCGGCCAGCCGAGGGCGGCGGAAGAGCGCCGCCAGCAGACCGGCAAGCAGCAGGAAGATCGCCAGGTTGAGCGGCTGGACGAAAAACCAGAGGATCTTGGAAAGATAGTAGAACATTCCGTCACCCCATTACGGCGCCGCGCGTCCTTTGGGCGCGCAAAGGACGCCACAACGCTAACGGACTAAATGAGGGACAACGCTACCACCACTTGTCCGGCTGGAACCTGCCCGCGGCCTGTTCGATGACGTGGGCGGTCTGGAACAGCGTTTCCTCGTCGAACGGCCTGCCGATGAGCTGCAGGCCGAGCGGCAGGCCTTTGCCGTCGAGGCCGGCGGGCACCGATATCCCCGGCAACCCGGCCATGTTCACCGTCACGGTGAAGATGTCGTTGAGATACATTTTCACCGGATCGGCGTTCATGTCCTCGTCGGCGACGCCGAAGGCAGCCGACGGTGTGGCCGGGGTCAGGATGATGTCGACACCGGCAGCAAAGACGGTCTCGAAATCGCGCTTGATCAGCGTGCGCACCTTCTGCGCCTGCAGGTAGTAGGCGTCGTAGTAACCCGCGGAAAGCACATAGGTGCCGATCATGATGCGGCGCTTGACCTCGCGGCCGAAGCCGGCGGCGCGCGTCTTCTCATACATGTCGACGATGTCCTTGCCGGGCACGCGCAACCCGTAGCGCACGCCGTCATAGCGGGCGAGGTTGGACGAGGCCTCGGCCGGCGCCACGATGTAGTAGGCCGGCAGCGCGTATTTGGTGTGCGGCAGCGAGATATCGACGATCTCCGCGCCGGCATCCTTCAGCCAGGCAATTCCTTTCTGCCAGAGCGCCTCGATATCCTCGGGCATGCCGTCGACGCGGTACTCCTTCGGAATGCCGACCTTCATGCCCTTGATCGGCTTGCCGATCACCGCTTCGTAGTCCGGCACCGGCCGGTCGACCGACGTCGTGTCCTTCGGGTCGGAGGAGGCCATCGACTTCAACAGGATCGCGGCGTCGCGCACATCGCGCGCGATCGGACCGGCCTGGTCGAGCGAGGACGCGAAAGCGACCACGCCCCAGCGCGAGCAGCGGCCATAGGTCGGCTTGATGCCGACGGTGCCGGTGAAGGCTGCCGGCTGGCGGATCGAGCCGCCGGTATCGGTCGCGGTGGCGCCGGCGCAGAGGAAGGCGGCGACCGCGGAAGCCGATCCGCCGGAGGAGCCGCCCGGCACTAGCTGGGCGTTATCCAACGTCCGCGCGGTCTTCGCGCCGCCGGCCGAGACAAACCCGCCGTCGCCCTGATGCGTCGTCGGCGTCACCACCGTGTCGAGGCGCGAGCGCCGCCAAGGATTGATGACCGGGCCGTAATAGGAGGTCTCGTTGGAGGAGCCCATGGCGAACTCGTCCATGTTGAGCTTGCCGAGCATAACGGCGCCGTCGGCCCACAGATTGGATGTGACGGTCGATTCGTAGCGCGGTTGGAAACCGTCGAGCACATGGCTGCAGGCCTGGGTGTGGACGCCTTCGGTGGCGAACAGATCCTTGATGCCGAGCGGAATTCCTTCGAGCGCCCCGCCCTCGCCCTTGCCGAGCTTCGCGTCGGAAACCTTGGCCATCTCGCGCGCCTTGTCGCCGGTCACCGCGACATAGGCATTGAGCACCGGATTGGCGCGCTCGATCGCCGAGAGATAGGCTTCGGTGATCTCGGCAGCCGAAATCTCCTTGCCGCGCAGCTTGGCGCGGGCCTCGGAAATGGTGAGATGTGTGAGATCGCTCATCAGGTAAGGCTCTTTTCGTAAAACACCGACCATTCCGAGTCGGGATAATCCAGCACCGGGCCGCAACGCGAAAACCCCGCGCGTTCGTAGACGGCCCAGGCGGCAGGGTGGCGATCGCCGGTCTCCAGAACCAGGCGCTTCAGGCCTTCCTGCCGCGCCAGACCCTCGATCCGCGCAACGATTTGGGCACCGATCTTCTGGCCGCGATGCGTCGGCCGCGTGTACATGCGCTTGACCTCGCCGACCGCGTCGGCATGACGCTTCAGCGCGCCGCAGCCGACCGCAAGGCCAGCGTCGCGGGCGACGAACACGGTCGTGTCGTGGCTAGCCATCTGCTCGACGGTGAGGTGATAGCAATGTTCCGGCGGCGTCAGTTCGAGCAGCGCGGTGTTGAGTTCTGCGACCAGCGCGCGCACGTCGTCCTGCAAGGGCGTCTCGACGCCGATTTCGACGGCCATCCTGCCCTTACTCCACGACCTTGGGAACGAGGAAGAAATTCTCTTCCGTGGCCGGCGCGTTGGCGACGATGTCGACCGCCTTGTTGCCGTCGGTGATCATATCCTGCCGCTTCTTCATCTCCATCGGCGTGACCGAAGTCATCGGTTCGACGCCGGAGACGTCCACCTCGTTCAACTGCTCGACGAAGCCAAGGATGGCGTTCAGCTCGCCTGTCATGCGCTCGGCATCCTGCTCGCTCACCGCAATGCGGGCAAGGTGCGCGACGCGCTTCACGGTCTGAAGATCAACGGACATGTCTATTTGCCTCGGGAAAACCAGTGCGGGCTATAGCGGCGCCGCGCTTGCGGCGCAACATAGATCATGCCGCCGACCGGGATGCGGTGCTTCGGGCGCCGCTCTAGGTAGTGTACCCTACTACATAGGACGAACGCCTAGATCGTGATCGCCTTGCCGATCTCGGGCAGCGCCACCTTGACGCCGGATCCCTCCATGCCGGCGACGAATTTGTCGGCGGTCTGGTCGATCATCGGGAAGGTGCCGAAATGGCAGGGAACGACCGTATCGAAGCGGAAAAAGCGGCGGCAGGCTAGGGCAGCCACCGCGCCGCCCATGGTGAAGCGATCGCCGATCGGCACGATGCCGATCTTCGGTTCATGCAATTCGTTGATCAGCCCCATATCGGAAAAGATGTCGGTGTCGCCCATGTGGTAGAGCGTCTTGTCCTCCGGGAAATGCAGCACGAGCCCGCCCGGATTGCCGAGATAGGTGTTGGTGCCGTCTTGTCCGCCGAACGAAGAGGAGTGCAAAGCCTGGACGAAAGTGGCGGTGAAGGGACCGCAATCGACCGTACCGCCTATATTGCCGGGGTTTATCTTCTTATCGCTGACCCCCTGGCCGACGAAATACATGCAGATCTCGAAATTGGCGACAAGCATGGCGCCGCTCTTCTTCAGCACCTCGGCGGCGCCGCTGATATGATCGCTGTGGCCATGGGTCAGAAGAACATGCGTCACCCCTTCGGCCGGATTTTCCCAGCCGCCCGTCCAAGACGGATTGCCGACCAGATACGGGTCGATGAGGATGTTGGCGTCCTTGGTCTCGATGCGGAATGCCGAATGTCCATACCAGGTCAGTTTCATGAAGGGATTCCTCGATTTTCTCGTTGCCAAAGGATAGAACGCCGAAAGCAAATTGAAAGTCCGCGGCCGATCAAAAAAGCCGCGCGGCGACTAACCAGGACGAGCGGTTGGGCATCATAAGCATCGAGGAATTGCCGGCACTTCTCGCGGGCGGCCGCACGCTCGCCGGGCTTGATCTGGGCGACAAGACGATCGGCGTGGCGGTGTCGGACCGAAGCCTGTCCTTCGCCCATCCGCGCCCGGTCATCCTGCGCAAGAAGTTTTCGCTCGATGCCGCCCAGTTGCTGGCTCAGCTCGAGAAGGACAATGTCGGCGCGATCGTGCTCGGCCTTCCCGTCAACATGGACGGATCGGAAGGACCGCGCGCCCAGAAATCCCGCGCCTTCGCGCGCAACCTGGCCGCCTTGTCCGACCTGCCCTTCGTGCTGTGGGACGAGCGGCTGTCGACGGTCGCGGCGGAACGGACGCTGATCGAGATGGATTTCTCGCGCAAGAAGCGCGCCGGCAAGATCGATTCGGCGGCGGCGGCATTTATTCTGCAGGGAGCGTTGGACCGACTCCAGTCGCTCGGCCGAGCTGATCGGGGCTGACAGGGCCTTCCCGGCGCCGCCTGATCCACTCGGCGATTTGGCGCCGGCGGCGGAATGCCACCAGCCCGAGCAGCAGGAAACTGTCGAACACACAGGCCCGCGCCACCATACCGGGGATGATTCCCGGATCGACGCCGAGCATCTGGCCGTAAAGCTGGAAGACCAGGTCGTGCAATTGGCGGCTGAGCATCACGTAGCCGAAATTGATGTCGTTGAGAGACAGGAAGAACCAGCCCCAGAACAGGACCAGCGGGGCCGCCCAGAATGCGAACAAGGCGCGCATCAGCGGCGACCTCCGGGTCTGGTTTCCGGCCGGCTGGAGATGCGGGACAGGAGCGAGCTGTGCGCGACGCCCGCCCCCATGCGATGGGAAACCAGGCGGGCTTCGCTTTCATGCAAGGTCATCGCGGCGAGAGCCGAGCGTCGCTCGGCGAGCACCGCGACATAAGAGGCGAGCAGCGCCGTCATCTGGATGGCGACGACCATGAACAGCCCGTTGATGCCTTGCGCGGCGCCGCCGACGAGAATCACCGAAAGCAGGAAGGAGGAGGAGATGAAGGCTATCCGCACCACCGTATCGCCCGCATCCGGCCTTGTCGCGATGTTGAGCAGCGTCTCGACGAAGGCCCAGCAGAACAGCAGCGCGACGATCAGCAGAGCGACCGCGAGCGGCGCCACGACGAGAGCATGATCGAGATCCGGGAAACGGCTGCTTTGCAGCGAGACGCCAAGCACGCCGAGCGCCGACGCGATGCCGCGATTGCCATCCATGCAGATGTAGGCCAGCAGGGCGAAGACGACCGCCCAATGCAAGGCCAGAAATGATGTCAAAACGTGCCGCATGCGCTTCCTGCCTGGGAGCACGGGATCGTCATGGTTAACATTTCCCTACTCCGGTGGACAGAGTGGGCTCCGCGAAGCCTCCCCGCAATGGAAACCATTCGTTAAGGTTAACGACAATCCACAGGCCGGCGATCGAACGCCTTTCGGGCTGCTCAGCTCAGTGGCGGGTAGAGCGTGTCGATGATCATGCGCGCGTCATGGCGCGAATCGAGCATGCCGTAGGTGGTGCGCCATTGGCCGCCGAGTCTTGTTTCGACGAAAGCGTCGGCGATCCGCCCTGCCCCCAGCCGGCGCAGCTCCGCCGCCGCCGCCGAAAGCGCCAGCTGTTCGGTCAGCAGGCGCGCCGAGCCCTGGTCGGTCGAAGCCACCTGCATGGCCGCGTTGAGCACGCCGATGGTGCCCCGCCCGCCGGCGCCGAGGTCGCGGTCGATGCCGGCCAGCACCTCCTCGAACAGGCCTGGCGCGCGGCCAAGCACACGCAGCACGTCGAGCGCCATGACGTTGCCGGAGCCTTCCCAGATCGCGTTGACCGGAGCCTCACGGTAATAGCGGGCAAGCGGCGCTTCCTCGACATAGCCGTTGCCGCCGAGGCACTCCATCGCCTCGTAAAGCAAGGCCGGCCCAATCTTGCATACCCAGTATTTGACCACTGGCGTCATGGCGCGGGCAAAGGCCGCCTCGCCGCGATCGCTCGCCGCCTCGTCGAAGGAACGCGCCAGCCGGAACGACAGCGCCGTCGCGGCGGCAACGTCGAGCGCCATGTCGGCGAGGACCCGCTGCATCAGCGGCTGGTCGACCAGATTGGTGCCGAACACCTGGCGATGGCGCGCGTGGTGGACGGCTTCGGCCAGCCCGGCGCGCATGAGCGCTGACGAAGCGACGGCGCAGTCGAGCCGGGTCAGCGTGACCATGTCCATGATCGTCTTGATCCCGGCGCCCGGCTCGCCGACCATCTCGCCGATGGCATTGACGAACTCGACCTCCGACGAGGCATTGGAGCGGTTGCCGAGCTTGTCCTTCAGGCGCTGGAAGCGGAAGCCATTGCCCGAGCCGTCGCCCAGGATGCGCGGAACCAGGAAGCATGAAAGCCCTTCCGGCACCTGCCCGAGCACGAGAAAGGCGTCGGACATCGGCGCCGACATGAACCATTTATGCCCGGTCAGCCTATAGAAGCCGTTTCCCGCGCGCTCGGCCTTTGTGACATTGGCGCGCACGTCGGTGCCGCCCTGTTTCTCGGTCATGCCCATGCCGAGGGTAAGCCCGGTCTTTTGCACCGGCGGCTTCTGGCTCTGGTCGTATTTGCGCGTTGTCACGCGCGGCGCCCATTCGCGGAACAGCTTTGGGCTCGCCATCAGCGCCGCCAGCGAAGCGCTGGTCATGGTGATGGGGCAAAGATGTCCGGTCTCGAGCTCCGCGGTCAGGTAGAAGCGCGCCGCCCTCACCTGATGCCGGCGGCCGATCTCGGCATCGCCGTTTTCCCAAACCGAGGAATGCAGGCCGCCGGCAACCGAGCGTCGCATGAGCGCGTGATAAGCGGGATGAAACTCGACCAGATCGACGCGTCGTCCCTGGCGGTCATGCGTCCTGAGCTTCGGTGTGTCGGTGTTGGCGAGCCGGGCAAGTTCCTGTGCTTCCTGCGTCATGACGAACCTGCCGAGCCCGTCCAGATCCTTGCGGACGGAATCGGAAAAACGCTCGGCAAGCTGGATGAGCAACGGATCGCCCCGCCATGCGTTGCCGCCCGTCAGTGGCGGCGGCTGGTTGATCACCTCGTCAGTCACGCCCAATCCTTCAGTTGGCAGAGAGGTCCTTACCATCTCAAGGCCGCGGTCGCGAATCCGAAGCCATCGGGCCTTATAGCCAAGCAATGCAAGGCGCGCGACGAAAATACCGGGGAGAACGCGCGCAATCCAAAGCTGGCGCTTGCGGCTGGCCGGACCGCACCCTATAGCAGCGCCTTGAGATGACCGACGCTTCGTCCCTGCCGCTGTTCCCTCACCGCCATCTTCTAGGCATCCGCGATCTTTCCCCCGCTGATATCGAGCTGCTGCTCGATCGCGCCGACCGGGCCGTCTCGATCTCGCGGCAATCTGAAAAGAAGACCTCGACGCTGCGCGGCCGGACACAGATCAACCTCTTCTACGAGGCCTCGACCCGCACGCAATCGTCCTTCGAGCTCGCCGGAAAACGGCTCGGGGCCGACGTCATGAACATGTCGGTGGCGAGCTCTTCGGTGAAGAAGGGCGAGACGCTGATCGACACCGCCATGACGCTCAACGCCATGCGTCCGGATATCCTGATCATCCGCCATCAGTCGGCGGGCGCGGCAGCACTTCTGGCGCAAAAGGTCGGCTGCTCGGTGGTCAACGCCGGCGACGGCGCACATGAGCACCCGACGCAGGCGCTGCTCGACGCGCTGACCATCCGCCGCGCCAAGGGCCCGCTGTCGAAGCTGATCGTGGCGATCTGCGGCGACATTCTGCATTCGCGCGTCGCCCGCTCGAACATCATGCTCTTGAACGCGCTCGGCGCGCAGGTGCGGGTGGTCGCACCCTCGACGCTGCTGCCCGCGGGCATCGACAGGATGGGCGTGATCGTGTCGCGCTCGATGGCGGAAGGATTGAAGGACGCCGACGTCGTGATGATGCTGCGCCTGCAGCGCGAGCGCATGGAAGGCGCTTTCGTGCCGTCGATCCGTGAATATTTCCGCTATTTCGGCCTCGACGCCGAGAAGCTGAAAGCGGCCAAGGAGGATGCGCTGGTCATGCATCCCGGGCCGATGAACCGCGGCGTCGAGATCGCCTCGGAGATCGCCGACGGGCCGCAGAGCGTCATCCAGGAACAGGTCGAGATGGGCGTAGCCGTGCGCATGGCGGTTATGCAAGCGCTGTTAGATCCGCGCCGCAACCAGGAGGGACGCGGCGCATGAGCGTGACGCTCTTCAACAAGGCCCGCATCGTCGACCCCTCGCGCGGTGTCGACGAGATCGGCGCCGTCATCGTCGACGGCCGCCGGATCGTCGCCGCCGGCAAGGCGGCGCTGAACCAAGGCGCGCCCGAAGGCGCTGTCGTCATCGACTGCGCCGGCAAGACGATTATTCCGGGTCTCATCGATGCCCGCGTCTTCATCGGCGAACCCGGCGGTGAGCACCGCGAGACCATCGCCTCGGCAAGCGTCGCTGCGGCAGCCGGCGGCGTCACCTCCATCGTCATGATGCCTGACACCAATCCGGTGATCGACAATGTGGCGCTGGTCGAATTCGTGCTGCGCACGGCAAGGGACACCGCAAGCGTCAACATCTTCCCAGCGGCGGCAATCACCAAGGGTCTCTACGGCCGCGAGATGACCGAGTTCGGCCTGCTGCGCGAAGCCGGCGCCGTGGCCTTCACCGATGGTCGACACACGATCGCCAACGCCTTGGTCATGCGCCGCGCGCTGACTTATGCCCGCGATTTCGGTAGCGTGATCGCGCATGAAACCCAGGATGCCGACCTTGCCTCGGCCGGCGTGATGAACGAGGGGCTTTATGCGAGCTGGCTCGGCCTTTCCGGCATCCCGCGCGAGGCCGAGCTCATCCCGCTGGAGCGGGACCTGGCGCTGGCGCGGCTGACCGGCGGCGCCTATCACGCCGCCAAGATCTCGACTGCGATGGCGGTTGGCGCGGTGAGCCGGGCAAAGGCCGACGGCGCCAATGTCACGGCGGGCGTCGCCATCCACAATCTGTCGCTCAATGAGAACGATGTCGGCGAATACCGCACTTTCTTCCGGCTCACCCCGCCCTTGCGCGCCGAGGACGACCGGCTGGCGATGGTCGAGGCGATCAAGGACGGCACGATCGACATCATCGTCTCTTCGCACGACCCGCAGGACGTTGATACCAAGCGACTGCCTTTCGCCGATGCCGCCGCCGGGGCGATCGGGCTGGAGACGCTGCTTGGCGCAGCACTTCGGCTCCACCACAATGGCGATGTGCCGCTGCTCAGGCTGGTCGAGACCCTGTCCACCGCGCCGGCAAGACTGTTCGGCCTGCCCGGCGGCACGCTGAAGCCGGGTGGCGCGGCCGATCTTACGCTGGTCGATCTTGACGAGCCCTGGATCGTCAGCGAGAGCGGCCTGCGCTCGCGGTCGAAGAACACCTGTTTCGAAGGCGCGCGCCTCCAGGGCAAAGTCTTGCAAACCATGGTGGCGGGCCGCACAGTGTTTTCGGCCTGAACATCAATCGACCAAAGCCGGAAGCAGCTGGATCGGCTGAAATAGGTGGGGGACAATGGGTTACGGGCTCGCACTGATCTTCGGATACCTGCTCGGCTCGATCCCGTTCGGGCTTTTGATTACCCGCGCGGCCGGTCTCGGCGATGTCCGCCAGATCGGTTCAGGCAACATCGGCGCGACCAATGTGCTGCGCACCGGCAACAAGGGGCTCGCCGCTGCGACGCTGCTGCTCGATGCGCTGAAGGGCACCGCGGCAGTGCTGATCGCCGGACATTTCTCGCCGGACTTGGGACTGCTCGCGGGCTTCGGCGCTTTCCACGGCCATCTCTTTCCGGTCTGGCTAGGATTCAAGGGCGGCAAGGGCGTCGCCACCTACCTCGGCGTGCTGCTCGGGCTTGCCTGGCAGGGCATGGTTGTCTTCGCCGTTGTCTGGCTCGCCATGGCCTTCCTGTTCCGCTACTCCTCGCTCGCGGCGCTCGCGGCGACGGTGGTCGTGCCGATCGCGCTTTACTTCATCAGCACGCCTCAGATCGCCGGCCTGTTCGCGCTGATGAGCCTGATCGTCTTCGTCAAGCACCGCGCCAACATCTCGCGGCTGCTCGCCGGCACCGAGGGCAAGATCGGGGCGAAGGGGTGAGTGCTCCGGTCGCCGGCCCGCGGCTTAGCGAGCGGCAACGGCTTGCCTGGCTTCGCCTGATCCGCACGCCGAATGTCGGCCCTGCCTCTTTTCGCGAACTGATCAACCGCTTCGGCTCGGCCGAAGCCGCGCTCGAAATGCTGCCCGAGCTGATGATCTCGGGCGGCGCCAACCGCATCGCTCGCATTCCCTCCGCCGGCGAAGCCGAGGCGGAGTTGGAAGCGGCCCGGCGCGCCGGCGCCCGCTTCGTCGGCATCGGCGAAGCAGACTATCCCGCTTTGCTGAAGACCCTGGACAACCCGCCGCCGCTGTTGGCGGTGAAGGGTGAAGGCGCGGTGTTCCGTCTCCCTGCGGTGGCAATCGTCGGCGCCCGCAACGCCTCGCTCGCCGGCATCAAGATGGCGCGCATGCTGGCGAGCGACCTCGGTCGCGAGGGCTACGCCATCGTCTCCGGCCTCGCACGCGGCATCGACACCGCGGCGCATCAGGGGAGCCTTTCGACCGGCACGGTCGGAGTGCTGGCCGGCGGCCTCGATGTGCCCTACCCGCCGGAAAATGCCGGTCTGTGCGACGACATCGCCGAGCGCGGCGGCGCCATCGTTTCGGAAATGCCCTTCGGCTGGCAGCCGCGAGCGCAGGATTTCCCGCGCCGCAACCGCCTCGTCGCCGGCATTGCGCTCGGGCTCGTCGTGGTCGAAGCCGCACAGCGCTCGGGTTCGCTGATCAGCGCCAGGCTGGCCGGCGAGATGGGCCGACTGGTCTTCGCGGTTCCGGGCTCGCCGCTCGACCCGCGTGCCGCCGGCAGCAATGCGCTGCTCAAGGACGGCGCCACGCTCGTCACCGAAGCGGCCGACATTCTGGGCGCGCTGGCACCGCTGGCTGGCACTCGCCCGCCAAGGACCATGCCGCTCGCCGAGGCGCCCGACTTGTCGGCAATGCCGCCGCCCGGCGAAGACGAACGCGCCGACGTGCTGGAAGCGCTCGGCCCGACGCCGATCGCGGTCGACGAGATCATCCGCCACACAGGCCTGAGCGCCGCGCAGATCGCCATGGTGCTCTTGGAGCTCGACCTCGCCGGACGCCTCGAGCGCCATGCCGGCGGGAATGTGTCGCTGGTGGCGTGAACCCGGCTGCTCCGACCTGCGGCTTCAGCGTTAGCGGAACAAATATTTGGACACTTCAGGATTGCCGCGGCGCCACATCACGTTGTCCAGAAAATAATGGTGCACGTTGATGAAGATCAGCACGATGAAGAAGAACAGCGAGGACCCGAGGACTTGCTTGTCGTAGGGGATCAAGGCGGTCATCGCCATCGGCATAAGCCAGAAGCCGAGATATCCGAGCGCACCACCCCCGACGATGAATCCCAGAACCCTAAGCCTGTAGAGAGGTCCGAGAAAGGACAGTACCTTCGGTTGCGGATTTTGTGCGGCATCCGCGACGTCGCGCTCGACGTTCGTCTGGTAGCGCCAGACCACGGCCAGATACTGCAGCGAGTGGAGCGCCGGCACCACTAGCAGCCAGAGCGGGTTTATCCTCGCAATCAGGATCCACAGATAGAGCGACGCGACATAGGCTACGATGCCGTTATACGGCAGCGCATGACCATTTCTGTGCCAGCGGTTGATCAGCATCAGAACCGTGGCCGCCGTCGAGGCGACGGCCGCTAGCAGGGCAATGTTGGTTATCCAGGAAGGGACCGCGAATGTGTAATATTCCAGGCCGTAATATTTCCCTTGGGTCACCGCCGTGTTCGTCTGGAGCCATGCCAGGATCCACACGACATAGCTGTTGACCAGCAGCACCTTCTTGTCACGATTGTCGAAGAATTTACGCTTCAGGACGGCGTCGACCATCAGCATGCCGTAGCCTTGCTTGACGTAGTGCCAACCGACGAAGAAGAACATGGCGTTGGCTGCGTATCCCAGCAGCTGAGTGTCCGCCCTTGCCGCGCCATATGCAAAGAACGCGGCCATGATCAGGGGGACGACGATGCCCGCGAAAATGTAGCGAAGCTGCAGGCTCTTCTCGTATCCGTTGCCCCTCACCTTGCGCCCGAAATTGCGATAGAAAATCTGGTACGAGTGGGCGAAGTGGGGGTAGTTGACCAGATATGCCACGACGACCATGGTTGCAGCGACGAGGCCTTCATATTCGAGCGGCACCAGGAACAGGATGGGCAGGATCAGAAACGCGCTGCCGCCGAGCATGAGGAAATCGGCGACCGGGCCAAACAGATATTTGCCAGGCAGCGTCGCCGCTTTAGCGGCTGAAGCATCCACCGAAAGGTCAAGTGCCATGGTCGAGCTCTCCTTCGGGAAGGATCGACCTTAGCCGCCACCCCGCCTGGCGACAAGGTTGGGGTGCCGCTCCAGCCTTTGCCGACGTCTCGATCCCCAGTTAGATGGAAAACTGAACGCGTTTCGGCGACTGCAGCTCGCGCCCCATCTTTGCCGCCTGAAAGATCGTCAGCAAGACCAGGATCGGCTCACCGTCTGTCGGATTGACCGTCAGGGCCACGCGGCCGAGTTCGTCACTCATGGCGCAAGTCCAGTCTTTGACGGCAATCACCTTCTTCTCGGGCAATTTATCCTCCCCTTGGGCCGCCATCCTGACGCTACCTGCCCGGTTGCACGGAACCAGGCATGGCGCGGCCGGCCCACACCGGATCGCTCCTCCTCGCCGGGCAACCATGGCCCCGGCGGAATTCGAACACAAGCATTCGCGAATGTAAGAGCAACCGATCAGCCGGCAGTATCAGAGGGCACCGTCAAGTTGCATGATCCAGCAGCCTGGTTGCGACGGTTTCACGGCGATGCTCTGAATTGGCGCGATCGATGCCGTCTACGGTGATCGCGAACATCCCGTTTTCGATCCTTGCTATCCAGCTCTTTGCCTTCAGATACCAAAGATGAAATTCCAGATGTTCTCGCGGGCAGCCTGACAAGCGTTCGAGCTCTTCATCGCCGATGCCAGGATTGTTGACGTCCTGTCGACGTTTTACATAGAGAAGCGACAGCAGCTTGGCCTGGATGACAACGTCCCGTTCAAGCCCTCTGGCATCGCTGGCTTCTTCGGCGAGCTCGCGGCGAACGCTCAAATGGTCTCTATACTGGACATCGTATTGGGCGCGTTTGACTGGATCTTTGAGCGTATTGTGGGCTTCTACGATTTCGCTGAAGCGTGACTCATTGCCGGTATCCCGATTGTCGGGATGGTAGCGCATGGCAAAGTAACGAAATATCCGCTCGATCGTTTCCGAATTCGCGTTCGGGCTGATCTCGAGCAGCTCATAGTAGTCAACGAACATAGTGGTGATTCCACAGAATCGATATTGCGACACCACTCCCCAACGGCAGCATCGCGCAACCGTCCTGCCCGCGCAAGCCGCCTGCCGAGCATGAGTGACTCCCCGCAAGCGATCTTGCGGAACCTGACAATCAGAACTCACGGAGGCTGTTGAGCCTAGGCGGAAGGCAGCAGCGGCGCCGGCAGGGTCGCTTTGGGAAGAACTCGCCGGGCGAGGCCCCCAACAACGGCCTTCAAGCCCGACGAGCTGCCGGGGATCAAGCCGGCCATGTCTGGGTGCAAAGCCGATGCCAAGCATTCCCGTCCTGAAATGAGACAGGAAGACCAGATGCCGCTGGTCGGGTCGTTTCGGCTGCCGGGCTTTCTCGGTCCCAATCACGAATTGGGCAGCCACAGGTAACGCGGGGCGTCAAAAGCGGTCTGCCCGTTTCGCTGCCAAAGCTTATCTCGTTGAAATGGCTTGGAATTTGGTGAGCGCGATGGGATTCGAACCCATGACCTACTGATTAAAAGTCAGTTGCTCTACCGGCTGAGCTACGCGCTCCCGCGGGCTCAAAACGCCGCCCTCGAAATTGCGCGGAACATAGGGAGAGTGCCGCGACCGGTCAACCGGAAAAACACCAGCTTCCAAGGCGGATTTTGAACGGATTCCAACGGAGCGCTTAAGGTGCCCGGGAGAAGCTTTCGGTGCCTCCGCCGATCACCCGGACCCGGGCCGCTTCAGAAAGCCCTACGATAACAATAGGTTGATGGAGAAGCGGGAACCAATTGCAACCCAGACCCGTTTCGCAACACAGGGACGATTACCAACCCTCGAGGAGTACATCGATGAAAAGGATCGCATCAGGCCTGATGGCAGCCGCCCTCTCGGCGTCGTTCATCGCGGCGGAGGTGGTGCCGGTCAACGCTCAGCCAGCTTATGTGCCACAATCCCAGGGCCTCTGGTCGGATGTCCAGACCGTGCAGTATCGGGATTGGAGACGACACCGCAGCTTCAACCGCGATTTCTCGCGTCGCGACGGCGTCGTCTACTGGAATGGCCATCGCGGCTACCGTGAATATCGCCGCGGCTATCGCCGGCATGGCGATTATTGGTTCCCGCTCGCTGCCTTCGCCACCGGCGCGCTGATTACCGGCGCCATCATCAACAGCCAGAACCGCGTCTATCGTGGCGGCGATGCGCATGTGCAGTGGTGCTATGACCGTTATCGGTCTTATCGCGCCTCGGACAACACTTTCCAGCCCTACAACGGCCCGCGTCAGCAGTGCGTTTCGCCCTACTGACAGCCTCCAGTCAGTATCCAGGGTCGTTGACCGAGCCCGTGCCGCAAGGCACGGGCTCTCTGTTCATTCAACTGGCCCAGTTGACGCTTTTCAATATCAGGTACAGGCCCCCGCCTTCCCCTCGCGGTGAGCGATAGGCTCCGAGCGCGTTGCAAATCCGAACCATGGCACCGGTCAGTCCCCAACCAAGCGCTTCGAGGTCATCGGCCACGTCGAGCACATAAGCCTGCGCCAGTTCGTCTATGCCCTTCTCCTCGCCGAATGACCGAACCAGTTTGGCGTCGCTGAGAAGGTCGCCCGGCAAATTTGAATTTGCCCAAGCCCATCGCCAGTTGTCCGCCTTGGCGCTTGTAGAGCCGGCAATCTGTATGTGAGCGACCACCTTGACGACACCATCTGCCGAAAAAAGCAGTTTTCCGGTGGTTAAGTCATAGTCGTAGCGCTGCCAGCTGCCGAGGCGGAATTCATCCTCCAAACGATGGTTCTTGGCGTTCAGTTGGTCGAAAGCCTCGTCACGCCATGCGGGGTACCAGTCCGGATGCTTCATGCCCCCTCGCCTTGCCGTGTCTCCCGCGCCCCTCATTGCACACTCAGAGTCCTGCGCACTGCGTCGCGCCAGCCACTCAGCTTGGCGGAACGGGTGGCGGCGTCCATATCCGGCTTGAAGCGCTTATCGAGAGCCCAGGTCTTGGCAAACTCCTTCGCCTTCGGCCACACGCCGGCTTTCGATCCGGCAAGCCAGGCGGCACCCAGCGCGGTCGTTTCCAGGATGGTCGGCCGATCGACCGGCGCGTCGAGGATGTCGGCCAACCTCTGCATGGTCCAATCGGATGCGACCATGCCGCCGTCGACCCGCAGCACGGTCTTGGCGGAAGCGCCCTTCCAATCCTTGCGCATGGCGTCGAGCAGGTCCCGCGTCTGGAAGGCGACGGATTCGAGCGCCGCGCGCGCGAACTCGGCCGGGCCTGAATTGCGCGTCAGGCCGAAGATCGCGCCGCGGGCATCCGCGTCCCAGTGCGGCGCGCCTAGTCCGACAAAGGCCGGCACCAGATAGACTTGTTGCGCCGGATCGGCGGTCGCCGCCAGCGCGCCGCTCTGCTCGGCCTTGCCGATCACCTTGATGCCGTCGCGCAGCCATTGCACGGCGGCACCAGCAATGAAGATCGAGCCTTCCAGCGCATAGGTGGTCTTGCCGTTCAACCGATAGGCGATGGTGGTCAAGAGCCGGTTCTTCGATCGCACCAGATCGGCGCCGGTGTTGAGCAGCGCGAAGCAGCCGGTGCCGTAGGTGGACTTCATCATGCCCGGCTCGAAACAGGCCTGGCCGATGGTCGCTGCGTGCTGGTCGCCGGCGACCCCGAGAATCCTCATCTCGGCGCCGAAAAGGCTCTTTTCTGTGACACCGAAATCATCGGCGCAGTCCTTCACCTGCGGCAGGACCGCGGCCGGTATGTTCAGGATGGACAGCAGCTCGTCGTCCCAGACGTTCCTCTCGATGTTGTAGACCAGCGTGCGCGAGGCGTTGGTGGCATCGGTGGCGTGTACCTTGCCGCCGGTCAGGCGCCAGATGAGAAAACTGTCGATCGTGCCGGCGAGCAATTCGCCCTTCTCGGCGCGCTTTCTCGCGCCCTTCACCTTGTCCAGCATCCAGGCGATCTTGGTGCCGGAGAAATACGGATCGAGCAGCAGCCCGGCCTTTTTCGTGAACGTCTTCTCCAGCCCTTGCTTCTTGAGCTTCTGGCAAAGCGGCGCGGTTCGTCTGTCCTGCCACACAATCGCGTTGTGGATCGGTTTTCCCGTCGCCTTGTCCCAGATGACCACCGTCTCGCGCTGGTTGGTGATGCCGATCGCGGCCATATCCGATGCTGCGCAACCGGCAGCCTTCAGCGCCGCCTTCACTGTCGCGAGCACGCTTGCCCAAATGTCTTCCGGATCATGCTCGACCCAGCCGGAAGCCGGATAATGCTGCGTGAATTCTTGCTGGCCCGTGCCGGCGACTTTCATTTCGCTGTCGAAGACGATCGCCCTGGTCGAGGTCGTTCCCTGGTCGATGGCCAGCACAAAACCGCTCATTCCGTCCCTCCACTTCTCATGCAACAGGGGAGACGGCCAAGCCGCCTCCCCCGCATTTCCTACACAGGCTCGCGGGCCTGCGTCATGCAGTTACTGCTGCTGCCAGCTCTTCACCAACTCGTCGTAGTTGATGGTGATCGGCTTTTCCTTTTCGTTCTCGATCTTCAACTGCGGCGCAAGGTTGCCCTTCGAGACCGCGTCCTTGTTCCAGTATTCGAGATCATGCTCTTCGGCCATCTTCGGGCCGATATCGCCCTGGACGCCCGACTTTTCGATGCGGCTCATGACCTTTTCCTGCTCGGCGCAAAGCGAGTCCATGGCTTCCTGCGCGGTCTTGGCACCCGACGACGCGTCGCCAATCGCCTGCCACCAAAGCTGAGCGAGCTTCGGATAGTCAGGCACGTTGGTGCCGGTCGGCGACCACTGAACGCGGGCCGGCGAGCGGTAGAACTCGATCAGGCCGCCGAGCTTCGGAGCGCGCTCGGTGAAGCTCTTGTCGTGGATCGTGCTCTCGCGGATGAAGGTCAGGCCGACATGGCTCTTCTTCACGTCGACGGTCTTCGAGGTGACGAACTGGGCGTAAAGCCAGGCGGCCTTGGCGCGGTCGGTCGGCGTCGACTTCATCAACGTCCAGGAACCCACGTCCTGGTAGCCGAGCTTCATGCCGTCCTTCCAGTAGACGCCGTGCGGCGACGGCGCCATGCGCCACTTCGGCGTGCCGTCGTCGTTCAGCACCGCCTTGGCGCTGGCGTCGACCATCGAGGCGGTGAAAGCGGTGTACCAGAAGATCTGCTGGGCAACCCCACCCTGCGCCGGAACCGGCCCGGATTCGGAGAAGGTCATGCCCTGCGCTTCGGCCGGAGCGTAGGCCTTCAGCCAGTCGAGGTATTTCTGGATCGAGTAGACGGCAGCCGGACCATTCGTGTCGCCGCCGCGCGCGGTGCAGGAGCCCACGGGCCGCGAATTCTCGTCGACCTTGATGCCCCATTCGTCGACCGGCAGGCCGTTCGGAATGCCCTTGTCGCCGTTGCCGGCCATGGACAGCCAGGCGTCGGTGAACCGCCAGCCGAGCGATGGGTCCTTCTTGCCGTAGTCCATGTGGCCGTAGACCTTCTTGCCATCGATTTCGCGGCCGGTGAAGAACGCGGCGATGTCCTCATAGGCCGACCAGTTGACGGGAACGCCGAGGTCGTAGCCGTACTTGGCCTTGAAGTCGGCCTTGTTCTTCTCGTCGTTGAACCAGTCGTAGCGGAACCAGTAGAGGTTCGCGAACTGCTGGTCCGGCAGTTGATAGAGCTTCTTGTCGGGCGCCGTCGTGAACGAGGTGCCGATGAAGTCCTTCAGGTCGAGATTCGGATTGGTGACGTCCTTGCCGTCGCCTTCCATCCAGTCGGTCAGGTTGCGCACCTGCTGGTAGCGCCAGTGCGTGCCGATCAGGTCGGAGTCGTTGACCCAGCCGTCATAGAGGTTCTGACCGGTCTGCATCTGGGTCTGGATCTTCTCGACCACATCACCTTCCTGGATCGTGTCGTGGGTGACCTTGATGCCGGTGATGGCCGAGAAGGCCGGCGCCAGCACCTGCGATTCATAGGAATGGGTGGCGATGGTTTCCGACACGACCTTGATGTCCATGCCGGCAAACGGCTTGGCTGCGTCGATGAACCACTGCATTTCCTTTTCCTGATCGGCGCGCGAAAGCGTCGACAGATCACCTATCTCCTTGTCGAGAAAAGCTTTTGCCTCGTCCATACCGGCATAGGCGTTACCTACGCCCAGCAATAGTGCAATGGCTGTCGTTGATGTAAAAATTTGCCGTCGCATGTGTTTCCTCCAGTCTTAGGTTGCAAGTGCGATCTGGAGCGGCCGCCGGCACGCGGCCGCTCCAACTATTTCCCCCTCTATACGTATCGGAATACGCCGATCGCGTAGACCACGGAGAGAGCGAGAGCCCACCACAGGTTGGGTCCAACAAGACCCAGCCAAGCGAGATGGATAAAGGCGCTGCCGAGCAGCGACAGGAAGAGGCGGTCGCCGCGCGTCGTTTCGAAGCGCAGGATCCCGACGCGCGGATTGCCGCCGGGCGAGGCATATTCCCAGGCCGCCATGCCGACCAGCAGCAGCAATACGGTTCCGAAGAAAGCCGCTGTCGGCAACGTCCACGCCATCCAGGAGAAGTCGAGGTTCATCGATCACACCCTCCCCAGGGCGAAGCCCTTGGCGATATAGTTGCGCACAAACCAGATCACCAGCGCGCCGGGGATCAGCGTCAGCACGCCGGCCGCGGCGAGCAGCCCCCAGTCCATGCCGGCGGCCGAGACGGTGCGGGTCATGGTGGCCGCGATCGGCTTGGCGTCGGTCGTCGTCAGCGTGCGGGCGATCAGAAGCTCCACCCAAGAGAACATGAAGCAGAAGAAGCAGGCGACGCCGATGCCGCTCGCGATCAGTGGCAAGAAGATCTTTACGAAGAAGCGCGGGAAGGAATAGCCGTCGATATAGGCGGTCTCGTCGATCTCCTTCGGCACCCCGGACATGAAGCCTTCCAGGATCCATACCGCCAGTGGCACGTTGAACAGGCAGTGCGCCAGCGCCACGGCGATATGGGTGTCGATCAGGCCGAAGGCCGAATAGAGCTGGAAGAACGGCAGGGCAAACACCGCCGGCGGCGCCATGCGGTTCGTCAACAGCCAGAAGAACAGGTGCTTGTCGCCGAGGAAGCGGTAGCGCGAGAAGGCGTAGGCCGCGGGCAGCGCCACGGCCACCGAGATCACCATGTTCATCACCACATAGGTGATCGAACTGATGTAGCCCGAATACCAGGACGCATCGGTGAAGATGGTGCGGTAATTTGCCAGCGTCGGATTGTGCGGGAACAGCGTCAGCGACGACACGATCTCCGCATTGGTCTTGAAGCTCATGTTGATGAGCCAGTAGATCGGCAGCAGCAGCACGAGGATGTAGAGCGTCGGCACAATCCACCACCAGCGCGATTCCTCGCCCCGGCGCCGCATCAGCTTCGCCACCTCGTCCTGCGAAAGGGTGCTGCCTACCTCGGTGACCGCCGCTTCGCTTACGCGTGTCGTCTCGTTTGCGCTCGCCATCTCAGCGCTCCGCGTCGTAGTTGGTCATCACGGTGTAGAACACCCACGACAACAACAGGATGATCAGGAAATAGACCAGCGACATGGCCGCCGCCGGACCGAGATCGAACTGACCGAGCGCCATCTTGACGAGGTCGATCGACAGGAAGGTGGTCGAATTGCCGGGACCGCCGCCGGTGACGACGAAGGGCTCGGTATAGATCATGAAGGAGTCCATGAAGCGCAGCAGCACCGCGATCAGCAGCACGCGCTGCATCTTCGGCAGTTGGATGTAGCGGAACACCGCCCACCGCGAGGCGCCGTCGATCTTGGCCGCCTGGTAGAAGGCGTCAGGGATTGAAACCAGGCCGGCATAGCAGAGCAGCACGACCAGGCTCGTCCAGTGCCAGACGTCCATGATGATGACGGTGACCCACGCGTCGATCGGATCCTGGACATAGTTGTAGTCGATGCCGAATGCGTTGACGTAGTAGCCGAGCAGGCCGATGTCGTTGCGGCCGAACACCTGCCAGATCGTGCCGACGACGTTCCATGGGATGAGCAGCGGCAGGGCCATCAGCACCAGGCAGACCGGCACGCCCCAGCCCTTCTTCGGCATGTTGAGCGCTATGAAGATGCCGAGCGGCACCTCGATCGCCAGGATGATGAAGGAGAAGATCAGGTTGCGCGCCATCGCTTCCCAGAAGCGGTCGGACGCCAGCAACTCCTCGAACCACTCGGTGCCGGCCCAGAAGAAGACATTGTTGCCGAACGTGTCCTGCACCGAATAGTTGACGACGGTCATCAGCGGAATGACGGCCGAGAAGGCCACCAGCACCAACACCGGCAGGACGAGGAACCAGGCTTTGTTGTTCCAGGTCTTTTCCATCTACGCCCCCATCTCGACGCGCCATGAATCGGCATAGATGTTGATGCCGGCCGGATCGAAGCGGACCCTGGGTTCGGTCGGCACCTCATCGTCCTCGCCGATGACGGCGGCGATCTCTTTGCCCTCGAGATTGGCGCGAACCACCTTGTGGCGGCCAACATCCTCGACCTTGCTGACTGACACCGCCATGCCCTCGCGGCCGAGCCGGACATATTCGGGACGGATGCCGAGCTCGACGGGACCGGCTTCGGCCTTGGGTGCGCCCGGCAGTTCGATGCGCTGCGAGCCGCAGCAAAGCCGTCCTGCCTTCGAGCGCAACCGGAAGCACATTCATGCCCGGAGAACCGATGAAATAGCCGACGAAGGTGTGGCGCGGCCGCTCGAACAGCTCGGCCGGCGTGCCGATCTGCACGATCTCGCCGTCATACATGACCACGACGCGGTCGGCGAAAGTCAGCGCTTCGGTCTGGTCGTGCGTGACATAGACCATGGTGTAACCAAACCGGCGATGCAGCTGCTTCAGCTGCGAACGCAGCACCCATTTCATATGCGGATCGATGACGGTGAGCGGCTCGTCAAACAGGATGGCGTTGACGTCCGAGCGCACCAGTCCTCGACCGAGCGAGATCTTCTGCTTCTGGTCGGCGGTCAGCCGGCGCGCCTTCCGGTTCGCCATCGAGGCGAGATCGATCATGTCGAGCGTCTCGCGCACCTTGCGGTCGACATCGGCCTCCGGCACGCGGCGGTTGCGCAGCGGAAAGGCCAGATTGTCGTAGACGGTCATGGTGTCGTAGATGACCGGGAACTGGAACACCTGGGCGATATTGCGCTCCTGCGTCGACAGATTGGTCACGTTCCGGCCGTTGAACAGAAGCTGGCCGTGCGAGGGATGGAGCAGCCCCGAAATGATGTTGAGCAAGGTGGTCTTGCCGCAGCCGGACGGCCCGAGCAGCGCATAGGCGCCGCCGTCCTCGAAGGTGTGATGCACCTCCTTCAGCGCGAAATCCGAATCCTTCTTTGGATTGGTCAGGTAGGAGTGGCGGATGTGGTTGACGTCGATGCGTGCCATCGCTTCCTCCTCAGGCCGCCAGCTTCGACGCAGTCACCGCGCGGCCGTTCTGGTCGAAGACCATGATGTGGCGCGGGTCGATGAACACCTCGACCTCGTCGTCGGTCTCGAAATCGAGGATGCCGTGCGCGAGCATCACCCAGCGCGCGTCGGCGAAGTCGAGATGGACGAAGCTCTCCGAGCCGGTGATCTCGGTGATGGTGACCTTGGCCCGCACCGGCACGGCGCCGGCGTTGGGACGCTCGAGCGACAAATGGTGCGGCTGGAAGCCGATCGTGTAGCTGGCATCCGGAATGCCGAGCAGTTCCGGCGGCACCGGCAGCTTGACGCCGCCTTCGAGAAGGAAATCCGATCCCTTCTTGGCGAGAACAATGGTGTTGAGCGGAGGGTCGGCGAAGGTCCGCGCCGTCACCAGGTCGACCGGCTTGCGGAACACCTCGACGGTTGGGCCGAACTGCGTGACGCGGCCTTCCGAAAGCGTTGCGGTGTTGCCGCCGAGCAAAAGCGCCTCGTGCGGCTCGGTCGTGGCATAGACGAAGATCGTGCCCGCCGCGGCGAAAATCTTCGGCAATTCGGCGCGCAACTCCTCGCGCAGCTTGTAGTCGAGATTGGCGAGCGGCTCGTCGAGCAGCACCAGGCTGGCGTTCTTGACGATGGCGCGGGCGAGCGCCGTGCGCTGCTGCTGGCCGCCCGAGAGGTTGAGCGGCGTGCGGTCGAGATAGGGCGTGAGCTTGAGAAGTGCCGCAGCGTTGCGGACCTCCTTGTCGATCCTGGCCTGTTCGATGCCGGCAACCCGAAGCGGCGAGGCGATGTTCTCGTACACCGTCATCGCCGGATAGTTGATGAATTGCTGGTAGACCATGGCGACGTTGCGCTTCTGCACCGGCTGTCCGGTGACGTCCTTGCCGTCGAACCACACCGAGCCGGAACTTGGCGCGTCGAGCCCGGCCATCAGCCGCATCAGGCTGGTCTTGCCGGAAAGCGTCGGCCCGAGCAGGACATTCAGCGAGCCGTGCTGAAGCGTCAGCGACACGTCGCGGATATGCTCCTGCGCGCCGACCGTCTTCGTCACGTTCCTCAGTTCCAGCATCACGCCTCCTCCCAGGCCTTGCGCATCAGCGCTCGATCCTCATTCCGCCGCGGCGACATGGCGGCTGCTCAACCCGCGCATGAATTCTTCCAATGCCGCCGTCTGCTCGCGGCTGAAATGCAGGCCGCGTTTGGTCCTGCGCCACAGCACGTCCTCGGCGGTGATCGCCCACTCGTTCTCGACCAGGTAGCGCACCTCGGCTTCGTAGAGGTCGGCACCGAAATTGCGGCCGAGATCGGCATTCGACTTGGCGAGGCCAAGCAGCTTCTCCGCGCACGTGCCGTAAAGCCGGGTCAACCTGCGTGCCAGCCGTTGGTCGAGGAACGGATAGGCGTTCTTGAGCCTCGATACCTGCGCGTCGAACCCGGTCGCCGGAAAATCGCCGCCGGGCAGCGGCGCGTTGGCGGTCCATGGCTTGCCGCGCTTGCCGAGAAAGCCTTCGATCTTCTCCAGCATCGATTCCGCCAGCCGGCGGAACGTGGTGATCTTGCCGCCGAAGGCGTTGAGCAAGGGGGCAGCACCCTCCCCGCCATCGGCCTTCAGCACATAGTCGCGCGTCGCCTCCTGCGCCTTCGAGGCGCCGTCGTCATAAAGCGGGCGCACCGCCGAATAGGTCCAGACGATGTCCGAACGCTTGACCGGCTGGGCGAAATATTCGCTCGCGGCGGCGCAAAGATAGTCGATCTCGGCATCGCTGATCTTCACCTCATGCGGATCGCCCGGAAAGTCGCGGTCGGTGGTGCCGATCAGCGTGAACTCTTCCTCGTAAGGAATGGCGAAGATGATGCGCCCGTCCTTGTTCTGAAAGAAATAGGCGCGCGGATCGTTGAACTTCTTGCCGATGACGATGTGGCTGCCCTGCACCAGCCGAACATTGTGCACATCGTTCTGGCCGACCGATTTTGCCAGCACCTGATCCACCCACGGCCCGGCGGCGTTGACGAGAAGACGGGCGCGGACTTCCTCGGTCTCGCCGGTCAGCACGTTCTGGATCTTGATCGTCCACAGCGCGCTCTCGCGGCGCGCGCTGACCACCTTGGTGCGAGTGCGGATGACGGCGCCGCGGTCGGCCGCGTCGCGGGCATTGAGCGCCACCAGGCGGGCATCGTTGACCCAGCCGTCCGAATATTCGAACGCCTTGCGGAACAGCGGCTTCAGCGGCTTGCCGGCCGGATCGGTGGCCATGTCTAACGTCTTGGTCGCCGGCAGCAGCTTGCGCCCGCCGATATGGTCGTAAAGGAAAAGGCCGAGCCGGATCAGCCAGGCCGGACGCAGGCCCTTGGCGTAGGGCAGCACGAAGCGCATCGGCCAGATGATATGCGGCGCGTTCTTCCACAGAACCTCGCGCTCCATCAGCGCTTCGCGCACCAGCCGGAATTCGTAGAACTCGAGATAGCGCAACCCGCCATGGATCAGTTTGGTCGAGCCGGAGGAAGTCCCGCTGGCGAGATCGTTCATCTCGGCGAGGTATACGGAAAATCCGCGGCCAACGGCGTCGCGGGCGATGCCGCAGCCATTGATGCCGCCGCCTATGACAAAAATGTCATGGATCGGAGATGCGTCCACAGGGTTCCTCCACGATTTCGCATTGCACCATTTTTGTGTTTCGCGAAACCGTGGCGGGATTATTTCGAACTCAATCCGAATGTCAAACGAAATATCACAGATGCGTGAGATGTCCGTGAAGAGACTCTATCCGAGCGCTGTCTCGATCAAACGAACCTCCGTTTCCTCGCAAATCCGGCGCACCGAAGGAATGTCGCAACGGTCGGTGATGAAGGTGTTCACCTGCGACAGGTGACCAATGCGAACCGGCGCCGTGCGCTCGAATTTTGTCCGGTCGGAGACGAGAATCACATGACGCGCATTGGCGATGATGGCCTGCGCCACTTTCACTTCGCGAAAGTCGAAGTCGAGCAGCGCGCCGTCATGGTCGATGGCCGAGGCGCCGATGACGGCGTAGTCGACTTTGAACTGGCGAATGAAATCCACCGCGGCCTCACCGACGACGCCGCCGTCGGAGCCGCGCACAACGCCGCCGGCGATCACCACCTCGATCGAAGGATAGATCCGCATCCTATTGGCAACGTTGATGTTATTGGTGATGACCATAAGCCCGTTATGGTCGAGAAGCGCCTTTGAGACGGCTTCCGTCGTGGTGCCTATATTGATGAACAGCGAGGCGTTGTCGGGAATGAGCCTGGCCGCGGCGCGGCCGATCGCTTCCTTCTCATCGGCAGCGATTTTGCGCCGCGCCTCGTATTCCATGTTCTCGATGCCGGACGGGAACAGCGCCCCGCCATGGATGCGCGTCAGCAACCGCTGGTCACAGAGGTCGTTGAGGTCCTTGCGGATGGTCTGCGGCGTCACGCTGAAATGTGTCGCCAGGTCGTCGACCAGCACCCGGCCGTTGTCCTTCGCCATCTGGATGATCTCGGCGTGGCGTGGCGAAAGGAACATCCGCTACCCTTCATTTTCGTTTTTTCCGTCTATATCGGAAAACGAAAGTGATGGAAAGGGGCAAGCCGGCTAACGAAATTCACCTTCTCGCAAAGGCAAACCGGTCCGCAATCAGTTTGTCGCCTCAAGGGTAAGCCGACGCGCAATCTCTGTGACGACATCGAAGGCCGCATCAATATCGCCGGCCGTGGTCTCGAACTGTCCCGCCTGAAAGCGGATCGCCACCCGACCATCGACGCGCGTTTGCGTCAGATAGATGCGTCCGTCCGTGTTGATGGCATCGACGAGACGCAAATTGTGCTCGTCTGGATCGGCACCCTGAGGGGCGCGATGGCGGAACGAGAACAGCGACAGCATCGGCTCGGTGACGAGCTCGAAATCCGCTTCCCCGACCAGCCGTGCGGCAAGGCCCTCGCTCCAGGCTATATGGTTTCGGATCATCTTGCGCAATCCTTCCAGCCCGTGGGCGCGCAGCAGGAACCAGAGTTTCAGCGCACGGAAGCGGCGGCCGAGCGGCACCGACCATTCCGAATAATTGATGATGCCGTCATGACCTCCGGTCTTGAGATAGTCCGGCTTGATGGCCAGCGTGCGCACAAGGTCTTCCGGTTGGCTGACGAACTGGATCGAGCAGTCGAATTGCGCGCCGAGCCATTTGTGAGGATTGAAGACGATGGAATCGGCGCTCTCGACACCGGCCCAGAAATGCCGGTACGCCGGGCAGATCATTGCCGACCCGGCCCAGGCCGCATCGACGTGCAGGTAAAGGCCGTGCCGCTTCGCCACAGCCGCTACGGCAGCGATGTCATCGGTGCCGCCGGTGCTGGTGCCGCCGACGCAGGCGATAATGCCCGCCGGCAGCAGGCCGGCCTCGCGATCGGCGATAATTGCCGCCTCGAGCGCCGGCGTGTCCATCGCGCGAAAACGACCGGTTACCGGGATACGGATGAGATTCTCCTCGCCGATGCCGGCGACCCAGATCGCTCGGTCGATCGAGGTGTGAACCTGGTTGGAGCAATAGACACGCAGCTTCGCCTGGCCGGCGAGACCTTGTCTGTTTCCCTGCCAGTCAAGCGCCCGCTCGCGTATGGTGAGCACCGCGGCAAGCGTCGCCGACGAAGCCGAATCCTGAATGACACCGGAGAATCCTTCGGGCAGGCCCAGCGCCTGGCGCATCCAGTCGACGATACGCGTCTCGAGCTCTGTCGCCGCCGGCGAGGTCTGCCACAGCATGCACTGCGCGGCCATCGCCGAGACGAGATACTCGGCCACCACCGAGACCGGCGCCGCATTGGCCGGGAAATAGGCGAAGAAGCGCGGATGCTGCCAATGCGTCATCCCGGGCACGATCTTCGTTTCGAAATCGGCGAAGATTTTTTCCATCGGCTCGGCCGTCTCGGGCGGCGACTCTTCGATGCTCCTGAATATGTCGCCGGGCGCGATCGCCGGCCGCACCGGACGATCGCGCAGGCTGGACCGGTAGTCCACGCCCCAATCCGCGGCTCGCCTCGACCAATCGCGGAATTCTTTCTTGTCCATGTATCCTCTCAGCAGCCGCCGGACCTTGATCGGCCCGCCACTTCGACCATGTTAAATATAATGAGGCAACCGCTTCGTAGGCGAACGCCCTAGCCGGGAAAATCGGGCAGGCTGGCGAAGGCCGCCTTTAGCGCGTTGGACCAGCCATCCGATATCGTTCGGTAATATTGGTCGTCATGACCGATCCGCTTCTTCAGGCCGACCTTGAAAGCATCCAGTTCCAGGAAGAGCAGGTCGAGCGGCAGGCCGACCGACAGGTTCGACTTCAGCGTCGAGTCGAAGGAGACCAACAGCAGCTTCACCGTCTCGGCCAGGCTCATCGTACGGTCATAGGCACGGATGATGATCGGCTTGCCGTATTTGGTCTCGCCGATCTGGAAGAATGGCGTGTCGTCGGTCGACTCGATGAAATTGCCCTCGGGATAGATCATGAACAGCCGGGGTTGGCTGCCCTTGATTTGGCCGCCGAGGATGAAGGAGGCGTTGAAATAGGAATCCGCCTGATCGCCGGCCGGCGAAGAGTGTGCGATCACCTCTTTCACCGTCTCGCCGACCAGCCGCACCGTCTGGTACATTGACGGGGTCTCGAGCAGCTTCTCGTGACGGTCGCCGGCCGCCTTGTTGCGCTCGTCCAGCAGGCTGACCACGGCTTGCGTCGTGGCAAGATTGCCTGCAGACATCAGCACGATGACGCGCTCGCCAGGCTCTTCCCAGACATGCATTTTCCTGAAGGTCGAAATCGAATCCATGCCGGCATTGGTGCGCGTGTCCGACATGAACACGAGTCCACGATCGATCTTGAGGCCGACGCAATAGGTCATGGTCGCTCTTCTGGTGAATCTTGGCAGAGACTACTGCTCTACCGTGACGGTGACGGCAAGCTTCTCTTCCGCTTGCCCCAGCAGTATTCCCGACACAGGCGAGGCATCGCTATAGTCCCGACCCGCCGCCACTCTTACATAGCGTTCGTCGGGAGAGATACCGTTGGCGGGATCAAAGGCAACCCATCCCAGGCCCGGCACATGCGCTTCTGCCCAGGCATGGCTTGCCGCCTGCTCGACCGAGGCATCCATCATCAGATAGCCGCTGATATAGCGCGCGGGGAAGCCCATCACGCGCGCCACGGCGGTGAAGATGTGGCTGTGATCCTGGCAGACACCGGCCTTCAGCGTTAGCGCTTCTTCCGCCGGCGTCACGGCGCTGGTCGTCCCGGGCTTATAGGCGACGCGCTCCCGGATCGCGCCCATCAGCTTGTGCAGCCTGTCGATATCCGTCCCCTCCCCGACCGAAGCGGCCAGGTCGCGAATGCCGTCGCCGACGGTCGTAAGCGGCGTTTGCTGGCTGAACAGCCAGAGCGGCGCGAAACCATGATGCGCACCGGACACACCGGCGGTGTCGCGCGTCGTCACCTCGCCCGCCGCCTCGACTATCATGGTGTGCTGGCCGCCCTCGGCGCTCACCAACTGCGTGTCATTGCCGAAATGGTCCGTGAAGCGAACCTCCTCTCGCGCGCCGTCGATTTTGATCACCCAGGACGCAACCGTCTGAGTCGATCCGCTAACCGGCATCAGGCGCAGCCGCTGCAACAGGTACTGCACCGGTGCATCGTAGCGGTACTCGGTCCGGTGTGTGATCTTGAGCCGCATGGCGCCTGTCTCTCCAGCGCTCAGTAGAACCGGTAGTCCAAGGCGATCTCATCCCCCAGCCTGGTGTTGTCACGAATGAATTCCGCCAGGAATTCATGCAGGCCGTGGTCGAAAATATCCTTGATCGACCCTTTCTTCAGCATCGTCTGAATTTTCTCGGCGGTGGCGTGGCAGGCATGGCGCTCGCCATAGTCGTCGGCGAGGAATCTCAGATGCTCGCCCAGGAAGCGATAGCAGAAGGTCAGCGAGCGCGGCATGCGGACATTGAGGATCAGATAGTCGGCGATGTTGGTCGGCTTGTAGTCCGCGTCATACACCCACCGGTAGGAGCGGTGCGCCGACACCGAGCGCAGGATCGATTCCCATTGATAATTGTCGAGTGTCGAGCCCACCCAGGAGATCGACGGCAAGAGCACATAATATTTCACGTCGAGGATGCGGGCCGTGTTGTCGGCGCGCTCCACATAGGTGCCGAGCTGCGAGAAGTCGAAGATCTCGTTGCGCAGCATCGTGCCGTAGAACGAGCCGCGGATCAGCGCCGTCTCGCGCTTGATCGCGTCGAGCACCGTCGGCAGATCGCGCTCGTCGATCGGCCGTGCCAGCATCCGCTTCAGCGACATCCAGGCCTCGTTGATGCTCTCCCAGGTCTCGCGCGTCAGCGCTGTGCGCACCATGCGCGCATTGTTGCGCGCCGTCTCGATCGAGGCCATCGTACTCGACGGATTCGAAGTGTCGCGCAGCAGGAAATCCGAGACGTTGGCGACGGTGTAGTCCTGGTATTTCTGCGAGAAGGCAAGGTCGGAACCGGCGCTGAGCAGGACGGAGTTCCATTCCTCCGACGCGTTCTGCGTGCGCGTCAGCGCCATGCGCAGGCCGGCATCGACCAGGCGCGCCATGTTTTCGGCCCGCTCTATATAGCGGTTCATCCAGTAGAGACCGTTGGCGGTGCGGCCGAGAAGCATGTCAGCTTGCTCCGGTGTCGAGCGAATAGCGAATAGTGAGTAGCGAGTAGCGAAAAAAAGATTTCATGATCTCTGTTGAAGGCTCCTGATCATCGATCGCAGCATTTTTCCGATTTCGTCAGTTTGGCCACCTTCCAAACAATTAGGTCTCTGTAAGAATTGATTGCGTCGGATTCCCCTCTTTCCCTATTCCCTATTCGCTATTCGCTACTCTCTATTCGCTCTTTAATCATCCAACACCCACGTATCCTTCGTCCCACCGCCTTGCGAGGAGTTGACCACAAGCGACCCCTCCTTGAGCGCGACGCGAGTCAGGCCGCCCGGGACAATCTGGATACGATCCGAAACCAGCACGTAAGGCCTAAGATCGACATGGCGCGGCGACAGCCCCTTCTCGGTCAGGATCGGGCATGTCGACAGCGCGAGCGTCGGCTGGGCGATGTAGTTGCCGGGTTTGGCCTGCAGCTTCTTGGCGAACGCCTCGCATTCCTTCTTGGTCGCCGCGGGGCCGACCAGCATGCCGTAGCCGCCGGAGCCGTGCACTTCCTTGATGACAAGCTCGCCGATGTGCTCCAGCACATATTTCAGGCTGTCGGGCTCCGAGCAGCGCCAGGTCGGGATGTTGCCGAGGATCGCCTTGCGGCCTGTGTAGAACTCGACGATCTCGGGCATGTAGGAATAGATCGCCTTGTCGTCGGCAATGCCGGTGCCCGGCGCGTTAGCGATGGTGATGTTGCCGGCCCGATAGACATCCATGATGCCCGGCACGCCGAGCGCGGAATCCGGCCGGAAGGTCAGCGGATCGAGGAAGGCGTCGTCCACGCGCCGGTAAAGCACGTCGATCTGCTTGTAGCCTTCGGTGGTGCGCATCGTGACATGGCCGTCGACCACGCGCAGATCCTGTCCTTCGACCAGTTGCACCCCCATCTGGTCGGCGAGGAAGGCGTGCTCGAAATAGGCGGAGTTGTAGCTGCCCGGCGTCAGCACCGCGATGGTCGGCGCGCCCTTTGCGCTCTGCGGCCGCACCGCCGCCAGCGACTGGCGCAGCAGTTGCGGGTAGTTCTCGACCGGCCGCACCTTGATCTGCTGGAACAGCTCCGGGAAGAGCTGCATCATCGTCTCGCGGTTCTCCAGCATGTAGGAGACGCCCGACGGCGTGCGGGCATTGTCCTCGAGCACGTAGAATTCATTCTCGCTGATGCGCACGATGTCGACGCCGATGATATGGGTGTAGACGCCGGCCGGCGGTCTCACACCGATCATCTCCGGCAGGAACGCTTCATTCTTCGCCACCAGCTCCTTGGGAACGCGCCCGGCGCGCAGGATTTCCTGGCGGTGGTAGATATCGTCGAGAAAGGCGTTGAGCGCCTGCACGCGCTGCTCGATGCCCTGCGTCAGCCGGCGCCATTCCTGGCCGGAAATGATGCGCGGGACGATGTCGAAGGGGATCAGCCGTTCGGAAGCTTCCTGCTCGCCATAGACGGCGAAGGTGATGCCGGTCTTGCGGAAGACGCGTTCGGCGTCCTCCATTTTCTGGGTGAGCCTGGCCGGGTCCTGTTCCTTCAGCCAGCGATCATAAGCCTGATATGGTCTTCTCAATCCGGAGACTTCCGGAAGCATTTCGTCGAACGCTGCCAATCGCGTACTCCCCTCTGAAGCCATTTCACTGGCCCGGCTGGAGAAAATCAAGCGCAATCGATGATTTGGGCGGCGCTGGCGGCCGTCCTATGCAAATTGCCTACGATTAGGGCAGCGGGAGCGACGCCGGGTCAGTTCATGCCCGGTGAGCGGGCATCAAACGGCAAATCAGAACGCCCGGAAAGTGACGATGGTGAAGGTGTCCTTGATTCCAGGCAGGATCTGCACCCGTTCATTGATGAAGTGGCCGATGTCTTCCTCGTCGTCGACATAGAATTTTGCGAGCAGGTCGTAATTGCCGGCGGTCGAATAGATTTCGGAGGCGATCTCGGCATCGGCGAGCGCGCTGGCGACCTCATAGGCTTTGCCCAGATCGCACTTTATCTGCACGAAAAATGCCTTCATTTCCCAGTCCTGCCAGTCTTCGCGAATGAGCGGCCCTTGTGGCAGACTGGCGACGGGCTTTCAAGCATCAGGCTGCACGCGCCTTGGCGGCCGCTTGCCGCAACTCCGCCATCGGCATGCCACACTGGCCCGGGGACTCCACCAAGGACAGTTCGGGAACACCTCAGGTCAGGTCCTAGCGGAGGCATCCATGCAGGCAAGAAATCTGCGAAACGGTGAAACCACGGCACGCCGGCCAGCGTATGATAGTTGTTCCACGCGAATTCTGGAGACAGGCCATGCGCCGCGTATTGTTCGCACTCGCTCTCGTTCCGATGGTTCTTGCATCCATGGCCTTCGCCGGTGACGCCGAGATCAAAGCGGCGCAAACAGTCATCGACAGCCAGCTCAAGGCCTTTCTCGCCGATGACGGCGCCACCGCCTACAGCTTCGCCGCGCCAAATGTGAAGCGGATCTTCCCGACCGTCGACACCTTCATGAACATGGTGACCAACGGCTATGCGCCGGTGCGCAGGCCGCAGAACTATTCCTTCGGCAAGGTGGAGCAGACCGGGCCGGCCTCGATCGTCCAGCAGGTGCTGATCGTCGGGCCCGACGGCAAGGACTATGAGGCGGTGTACACGCTCGAACAGCAGCCCGACGGCAGCTTTAAGATCACCGGCTGCAGCCTGCGCGCCGCGACTTCGGTGAGCACATAAAAGCGTTCATAGCGCCGGCAGATCGCCCCTCGCCCAGCATTCCGAAATCTCGGCAGCGCGCGTCTCGAAGGCTTTTGCCTCGATCGCGGCGCGGATGTCCTGCATCAGCTTCTGGTAGTAGGACAGGTTGTTCCAGGTGAGCAGCATTGCGCCGAGCGACTCCTGCGAGCGCACGAGATGATGGAGATAGGCGCGCGAATAGTCGCGCGCGGCCGGGCAGTCGCTTTCCTCGTCCAGCGGACGCGGATCGTCGGCATGGCGGGCGTTGCGCAGGTTGATCTTGCCGCGGCGCGTATAGGCCAGACCATGGCGGCCGGCGCGCGTCGGCATCACGCAGTCGAACATGTCGATGCCGCATGCCACGGATTTCAAGATGTCGTCCGGGGTGCCGACACCCATCAGGTAGCGCGGCCTGTCGGCCGGCAGTTCCGGGCAGGTTATGTCCAGCATCTCCAGCATCACCGCCTGCGGCTCGCCGACCGCCAGCCCACCGACGGCATAGCCTTTGAGGTCCATCGCCGCCAGCGCCTGCGCCGAACGCACGCGCATCACAGCACTGTCGCCGCCCTGCACGATGCCGAACATCGCCTTGCCCGGCTGATCGCCGAACGCCGCCTTGCAGCGTTCGGCCCAGCGCAGCGACAGTTCCATGGCGCGCTCGATTTCCTTCGGCTTGGCGGGAAGCGCCGTACACTCGTCGAGCTGCATCTGGATATCGGAATCGAGCAGCCCCTGGATTTCGATTGACCGCTCCGGCGACATCTCGTAGCGCGCACCGTCGATATGCGAGCGGAAGGTGACGCCCGTTTCGCTAAGCTTCCTCAGCTTCGACAACGACATTACCTGGAAGCCGCCGCTATCGGTCAGGATCGGGTGCGGCCAGCGCGCGAATTCATGCAGGCCGCCGAGCTTCGCCACACGCTCGGCGCCTGGCCTGAGCATCAAATGATAGGTGTTGCCGAGGATGATGTCGGCGCCGACGCCGCGCACCTGATCCATATACATGGCCTTGACGGTGCCGCCGGTGCCGACCGGCATGAAGGCCGGCGTGCGGATCTCGCCGCGCGGCATGCTGATGAGGCCGCGCCGCGCATTACCGTCGGTGGCGAGCAGCTTGAAAGAGAAAGTCTCAGTCATCGAATTCCTTGTCGTGCACCGGGGCGCCGGGTGCCTGCTCGTCGAGCGACTGCCGGTAGCGGATGCAGCCGCGCATGAATTTCGGCCACGGCGGCACGGCGATCGCCGGCTCGGTCTTCTCCGGCAGCAGGTCCCAGAGGTCGGGATGATGCCAGCAGAGATCATGGCCGGTCGCATCGCGATGCGCGCGGATACCGGCGCGCAGCTTTGTCACTTCCGCGATGAGCGCCTCGCGGTCCATTCTCTCTAGATCATCGTCCATCGCTCGTCTCCGCTCGGTAAAGCAGGCTGGAGTCCCCGTAGGAGTAGAACCTGTAGCGGCTCTCGATGGCATGCGCATAGGCCGAACGCATCGCGTCCAGTCCGCTGAAGGCCGAGACCAGCATGAACAGCGTCGAGCGCGGCAGGTGGAAATTGGTCATCAGCATGTCAGCTGTCTTGAAGCGGTAGCCGGGGGTGATGAAGATATCGGTCGGCCCGGACCAGGCCTCGATCCTGCCGTCCTCACGCGCGGCACTTTCCAGAAGGCGCAGCGAGGTCGTGCCGACGGCGACAATCCGCCCTCCCCGCGCCCTTGCAGCGTTGAGCGCGTCTGCCGTCTCTTGGCTCACCAAACCCGTTTCCGCATGCATCTTATGGTCGGCGGTATCGTCGGCCTTAACCGGCAAAAAGGTGCCGGCGCCGACATGCAGCGTGACGAAGCGCCGCTCGATGCCCTTGGCTTCCAGCGCTGCAAACAGCTCCGGCGTGAAATGCAGGCCGGCGGTGGGGGCCGCGACCGCGCCCTCTTCCCTGGCATAGATGGTCTGGTAGTCGCTGCGGTCGCGCTCGTCGTCATCTCGCTTCGAGGCGATGTATGGCGGCAATGGGATATGGCCTACGGCGTGCATTGCCTCGTCGAGAAAGACGCCCGAGAGGTCGAAGCCGAGCAACACCTCGCCCGCCTCGCCCTTCTCGATCACTGTCGCGTCGAGCTGGCCGAGGAAGCAGGAATTCTGGTCGTGGCCGAAATGAATGTGGTCGCCGACGGCGATGCGCTTGCCGGGCCGCATGAAGGCCCGCCAGCGGTCCGGCGCGACCCGCATATGCAGCGTGGCCTCGACCTGCGCCATAGCCTCGCCGCGCTTGCGGATGCCTTTCAGCTGGGCCGGAATGACCTTGGTATCGTTGAATACCAGCACGTCGCCTTCTCTCAGCAGCGACGGCAGATCGCTGACGGTGCGGTCGCGCAGCGTTTCGCCCGGTTTGACCACCAATAGCTTGGCGCTGTCACGCGGCTCCGCCGGGCGCAGCGCAATGCGCTCCTCCGGCAGGTCGAAGTCGAAAAGATCGACGCGCATCAGTAGAGCCGGATGAGCAGCGCTCCAACGAGCAGCAGCACGGCGCCGGCCACGCGGCCAAGCGAGACCTCGCGCACGGCAACACCAAGGAAGCCTGCACGGTCGACCAGCATGCCGGCGATCAGTTGGCCGGCGACCAGGAAGGCCATCAGCGCCGCCGCGCCGATGCGCGGCGTAAGAATGGTGGAGAGCGTGACGTAGAATCCGCCGAGCATGCCGCCGGCGACGAACAGCCAGGGTGCCGGCGCCTTCCAGTCGAGCGAGAGGCCCTGCAGCTTCACCACGGCGATCGCGATGATACCGAGAACGACGGCGCCCGACAGGAACGAGAAAGCGGCGGCCGCGACCGGAAGGCCGAGGCCGCGCGCCAGTTGCGAGTTGATCGGCGCCTGGATGGCGATGAAGGCGCCGGACAGGATGCCGAGCAGGGACCAGACTGCGCCCATCATCGTACTATGCCTTACTTGACGTCGGCCGCGACCTTCAGCGACACGATCTTGTCGGGATCCTGCACCGGCTCGCCGCGCTTGATCTTGTCGACATTCTCCATGCCTTCGATAACCTGGCCCCAGACCGTGTACTGGCGGTTGAGGAAGGAGGCATCGTCGAAGCAGATGAAGAACTGCGAGTTCGCCGAGTTCGGGTTCTGCGCACGCGCCATCGAGCAGGTGCCGCGGCCGTGATTGGCGTTGGAGAATTCGGCCTTGAGGTCCGGCTTGTCGGAGCCGCCCATGCCGGCGCGCGACGGAGCAAAGGTCGGCTTCGAGGAGTTGCCGAACTTGACGTCGCCGGTCTGAGCCATGAAGCCGTCGATGACACGGTGGAACACCACGCCGTCATAGGCGCCCTCGCGCGCCAGTTCCTTGATACGCGCGACATGACCGGGCGCAAGGTCCGGATACATTTCGATGACGACCTCGCCCTTGGTCGTTTCCATGATGAGCGCGTTCTCGCGGTCCTTGATCTCAGCCATGTCAGAAAATCCTTTTGAAAATCGAGCAGTTACTTGTTGTCGGCAGCGATGCGGACTTTGATCATGCGGTCCGGGTCCTTGACCGTGCCGTTGTCCGCCTCATCGCCCTTCTTGATCTTGTCCACCAGATCCATGCCGCTCTCCACCTTGCCGACAATGGTGTACTGCCCGTCGAGGTTCGGCGCCGGCGCGAACATGATGAAGAACTGGGAATTGGCCGAGTTCGGGTCCTGCGAGCGGGCCATGCCGACCACGCCGCGGGTGAATTGCTCGGTCTGCGAGAACTCGGCAGGCAGATCGGGAAGGTCGGATCCGCCCGTGCCGACAGCCTCGGGATTGAAACCCTTCTTCATGTTGCCGAACTTGACGTCGCCGGTCTGGGCCATGAAGCCGTCGATGACGCGGTGGAAGGCGACATTGTCATAGGCGCCCTCGCGCACCAGCTTCTTGATCTGCGCCACATGCTTCGGCGCCAGATCGGGACGCAGCGCGACGGTCACGTCACCGTCCTTCAGCGTGATGATCATGGTGTTTTCCTTGTCGGCGGCCGAGGCCGGCAAGGACGCCGCCAAAACGCCGGCAAGCACGACAAGCAACGAAGCGAGCTTTTTCAGCTGCATGAGGTTCTCCGAAAGTCTTTGTTTGGGTGCATGTCGTTGCCCCAAAACCGGGATTCACCTTTGGGCGACATGCACTATTTCGCGAATTTGGCAGTGAGGGCGCCTACGACGGCCGCCGGCACGAACGGGCGGATGTCGCCGCCCATCGACGCAATCTGGCGGACAAGTGTGGCGGTAATGGTGCGCACAGACGGGCTGGCCGGCAGGAAAACCGTCTGCAGCTCCGGCGCCATGGTCTCGTTCATGCCCGCCATCTGCATCTCATAGTCGAGATCGGTGCCGTCGCGCAGGCCGCGGATGATGATCGAGGCGCCATGCTTCCTGGCGGCGTCGATGACCAGCCCATCGAAGGAGACGACCTCGATGCGGTCGCTGTCGCGGCCGAATTCCGCCTTGGTCGCGGCCTCGATCAGCTTCACGCGTTCCTCGAAGGAAAACAGCGGCGTCTTGCCGGGATGAATGCCGATTGCAGCGTAGACGGTGTCGGCCACGGCAAGCGAAGCCTTCAACACGTCGAGGTGACCATTGGTCAGCGGGTCGAAGGAGCCGGCGTAAAGGGCGGTGCGTTCGGTCATGGCAGGCTTCTAGCGAGCCTCTCCGACAAAGGCAAATCCCATTGCTGCACCCGGTCGTGAACCTTTTCACGGACGTCAACGACAGACGAATGCGACAATCACGAACGCTTCACGCAGCATTCACCAGCTTGCCGCTTCAGGAGATGAAACCAAAGCACCATCTTTATCGTTGTGATCGCAGGAGAACACGCAAATGCTGATCTACATGCTTGCCACTGCAATGACCATTGTGATGCTGATCGCCACCGCATTCGGGTTGCACCAGGAAGCGGCACGGGTGCGCATCAAGACCAACACCAAGCGGCTCGATGGCTTCGTAGGCCGCAACCTGTACCATCGCCGCTGACTTCCAGCCATGATCGCACCGGCCCGGGGGCCGGTGGCGCGCAGTAAGGCTATTCGGGATTTCCCTCGCCCGGATCTTCTGCAGTGTCGGCTTCACCCGAAGGCGCTTCCTCGGCTTCCTCGTCCGACTGCGGCTCCGAAATCCGCTCGACCGACACCACCTTCTCACCCTCGGCGGTGTTGAAGATGGTCACGCCCTTGGTGGCGCGGCTGGCGAAGCGGATGCCATCGACCGGAACCCGGATGACGGTGCCGCCATCCGATACCAGCATGATCTGATCGTCGTTGCCGACCGGGAAGGTCGCGACCAGCCGGCCGATCTCGGCCACTTTCGAGACATCCGTGGCGCGGATGCCCTTGCCGCCGCGACCCGTCAGGCGGAAATCATAGGACGAGGAACGCTTGCCGTAGCCGTATTCGGTCACCGTCAGCACAAGCTGCTCGTGCATCTTGAGGAATTCGTAGCGCTCGTCGGAAAGCTCGGCTTCCTCGCCGATCTCCTCATTGGTCAGCGCGATCTCTTCCTCCTCGGCTGCACCGCCGGCGGCAAGCCGACGCTCGGATGCCGCACGCTTGAGATAGGCCGCGCGCTCAGCCGGTGAAGCATCTACATGTTCGATCACCGACATCGAGATCACGCGGTCGGTTTCGGCCATGGCGATGCCGCGCACGCCGACGGAATTGCGGCTCTGGAAGACGCGCACATCGGAGACCGAGAAGCGGATGCACTGGCCGGAATTCGCCGTCAGCAGCACGTCGTCATTGTCCGTGCAGGTCTCGACGCCGAGGATTTCGTCGCCTTCCTCCTCCAGCTTCATGGCGATCTTGCCGTTGCGGTTGACCTGGACGAAGTCGGACAGCTTGTTGCGCCGCACGGTGCCGCGCGTGGTTGCGAACATCACGTCGAGCTCGCCCCAGCTCGTCTCGTCCTCCGGCAGCGGCATGATGGTGGTGATGCGCTCGCCCTGCTCGAGCGGCAGCATGTTGATCAGCGCCTTGCCGCGCGACTGTGGGTTGCCGACCGGCAGGCGCCAGACCTTTTCCTTGTAGACGATGCCGCGCGAGGAGAAGAACAGCACCGGCGTATGCGTGTTGGCGACGAATAGCCGGGTGACGAAATCTTCTTCCTTGGTCGACATGCCGGAGCGGCCCTTGCCGCCGCGACGCTGCGCCCGGTAGAGCGACAGCGGCACGCGCTTGATGTAGCCGGAATGGCTGACCGTGACGACCATGTCCTCGCGCTGGATCAGGTCTTCGTCTTCCATGTCCGCCCCGCCCTCGGCGAGTTCCGTGCGGCGCGGCGTGCCGAACTCGTCACGGACGGCGATCAGCTCGTCCTTGACGATCTGCTGGATGCGCGCGCGAGAAGACAAGATGTCAAGATAATCAAGGATTTCAGCGCCGATCTTGTTCAACTCGTCGGCGATCTCGTCGCGGCCGAGCGCAGTCAGGCGCTGCAGGCGCAGGTCGAGGATGGCGCGGGCCTGCTCCTCGGATAGATTGTAGGTGCCGTCCTCGTTGATGCGGTGGCGCGGATCATCGATCAGCTGGATCAGCGGAGCGACGTCGTGCGATGGCCAGCGCCGTTCCATCAACTGCTCGCGCGCCGTCTGCGGATCTGGCGCGGTGCGGATCAGCTTGATCACCTCATCGATGTTGGCGACGGCGATGGCGAGACCGACCAGAACATGGGCGCGCTCGCGCGCCTTGCGCAGAAGATATTTCGTGCGCCGGCTGATAACCTCCTCGCGGAAGCCGACAAAGGCCTTCAGCATGTCGATCAGCGTCAGCACTTCCGGCTTGCCGCCGTTCAGCGCGACCATATTGGCGCCGAACGAGGTCTGCAGCGGCGTGAAGCGGTAAAGCTGGTTCAAAATGACGTCGGCGACCGCCTCGCGCTTGAGCTCGACGACGACACGGTAGCCCTGGCGGTCGCTCTCGTCGCGGATGTCGGAGATGCCCTCGATGCGCTTCTCGCGTACGAGTTCGGCCATCTTCTCGATCATCGCCGCCTTGTTCACCTGATAGGGAATCTCGGTGATGATGATCGATTCACGGTCGTTGCCGCGCGCCTCGATGTTGACGCGGCCGCGCATGACGATCGAGCCGCGGCCCGTCGAATAGGCATTGTAGATGCCGGAGCGGCCAAGCACGATGCCGCCGGTCGGGAAATCCGGACCGGGCACGATCTCCATCAGCGCAGGCAGGTCGATCGCCGGATTGTCGATGATGGCGATGGCGCCATTGCAGACTTCGGCCAGATTGTGCGGCGGGATGTTGGTGGCCATGCCGACGGCGATGCCGCCCGAGCCGTTGACGAGCAGGTTCGGGAAGCGGGCCGGCAGCACCTTGGGCTCGGTGGCGGAGGCGTCGTAAGTGTCCTGGAAATCGACGGTTTCCTTGTCAATGTCCTCCAGCAGCTCATGCGCAACCTTGGTCAGCCGGGACTCGGTGTAGCGCATCGCCGCCGGTGGGTCGCCGTCGATCGAGCCGAAATTGCCCTGACCGTCGATCAGGGGCACGCGCAGCGACCAATCCTGGGCCATGCGCACCAGCGCGTCATAGATCGAGGCATCGCCATGCGGATGGTATTTACCCATCACGTCGGCGACCGGGCGCGCCGACTTCACATATTTGCGGTTCCAGTGATAGCCGCTCTCATGCGAGGCATAGAGGATGCGGCGGTGCACCGGCTTCAGGCCGTCGCGCACGTCGGGCAGCGCCCGACTGACGATCACGCTCATGGCGTAATCGAGATAGGAGCGCTGCATCTCCTCGATGATCGAAATCGGCTCGATGCCGGTGGGGCCGCCCTCCGGCCCGCGCGGTGTCTTCTGGTCGGTCAAATCAGGTCACAATCCAGTCGGGAATCACTCGCCGCTTATATAGGAAGCCGGGCTGAAACTCCAATGGCTACGACACTTTTCCAAAGACAATTTCGGCGGCAATTTCAAATGGATACCGCTGATTGCGACGATATGGCCAAAGCCACACTTTGAGCTCGCAGGCCAAGTCGATCTCGAACGGCCTTGGCTAATGCCCGCGTCTGCCCGCCCGTTTGCAGCGGTAGGCGCCGGGCGCTTCTCCCATCTCGCGCCGGAACCTCCGGTTGAAGGTCGAAAGGTCGTTGAAGCCGGCATCGAAAGCAATTGTCGAGATCGCTTCGTTCGACGCGCACAGCCGCACCGCGGCCCGATGCAGCCTGGTCCTCAGCAGGAACTGATAGGGCGTCATGCCGGCGACATGACGGAACGTGCGCAGGAAATGATACGGGCTGGTCGCCGTGCCGTCGGCGAGTTCGGTCAGCGAAAGCGGGCGATCGGCGTTGAGCTCGATCAAACGCACCGCCTCGGCTACGCGTTTCTGGTCGCGGGCGCTGGGTGTCCAGGCAACCTCAGACGAGTTGGCCGCAGCCCCGACCACCGCGCAGGCAATGCGCAGACCGAGTTCCTCGAACGCCTCGCCGTCGCCCGTTTGCTGCGCCGCCTCCGCTTGCGCCAGCAACGGCGCCAGCACCGGCAAGGGCGGCAGGCGTGGGTCGGCAAAGCCGAGCCGGCTTGCGCCCGGCACATCGGCGACGACGCGCTCCATATAGGCCGGCGAAAAATGGAAGGAGAGGCAGCGGTCGCCCGCGCCGTGCTCGTGGCCGCACTCGTAGCAGGCGCCTGGATTGCCGAGCAGGATGGCGCCTGGAGCAAGCATTGCGGTGCCCTGGCGCGTCCGGTAGCGGAACGTGCCTCTGGTCACGGCGGCGACGCAGAAACCGCGATGCTGTTCCTCAAACGGGCGGTCGCCGGCGCGAGCCGTGCAGATCACGTCGGATACCTGCCAGCCATGCCCTGAGGCCAGGTTTTTCTCAGTCGTCGCCATCGCGAAAAAATAGCAATTTTTCCCAAGCCCAGAACCCCGCCATACCCCTATTGCTCGCCTCTCCTGACAAACGAGGCAGCAGCCATGACCGATCCCTTTGCCGAAGCCCTGCACAGCGGCGCTCCCAATCCGGATCTCGCCGAAAAGCTGAAACTCTACGGCCGTTTCATCGGCGCCTGGACCTTCGACGCCACGCGCACGTTGGAGGACGGCACCAGGCTAACCGGGCGCGGCGAGGTGCATTTCGGCTGGGTTCTGGAGGGCAAGGCGGTCCAGGACGTCTGGATCCTGCCCGCGCGGAATGCCGGAATGCAAGCCTCTCTCGGGCCATGGACCTTCTACGGCACGACGTTGCGCGTCTACGACCCCGGCGCGGACGCCTGGCATATCTTCTGGAGCGATCCGCGCAACCAGTATTACAGCCGCCAGCTCGGCCGCGCCGAAGGCGACACGATCGTTCAGATCGGCGCCGACGGCACCGGCTCCTCGGTGCGCTGGAGCTTTTCGCACATCACCGAGAACACATTCCGCTGGCTTGGCGAGCGTTCGCATGACGGCGGCAAAACCTGGCGCACCGAGGTCGAGTTCTTGGCGCGGCGCTCGACTCCAGCCTGACCGATTAACCACCTGTATTTATGGAGAGAACGATGCTTGACCATGTCTCGATCGGCGTCCGCGACAGCGGCGCCTCGAAGCGCTTCTACGACGCCGCTTTGGAGCCCCTCAGCTACTCGTGCCTCAGCCAGTCACCCGGCTCGCTCGGCTACGGCGCCAAGACCGTAGAACTCTGGGTCAACGAGGCCGGCCGGCCGGTCCCGGCCGACGCGGACTCCGGCCTGCACTTCTGCTTTGCCGCACCGACACGCGCCGGCGTCGACGCTTTCCATGCGGCGGCCTTGCTTGCGGGTGGCAAGGACAATGGCCGGCCCGGCCTGCGCGCCGCCTATGGCGACAACTACTACGCCGCCTTCGTAATCGACCCTGACGGCTACCGGCTCGAGGCTTATTGCAGCAAAGCTGAATAGCCGGCTGAAATCCTCCCGTCCTGTTCCCACCGCTCCCGCTTTGCTCTACGAATGCAGGGCTTGGCTTCGCCAGGCGGGAGGGGACCAGCGATGCCGAGCTTCGACACCCTGTTCAACGCCTTCGTCACCATCCTGGTGACCATCGATCCGCCCGGGCTGGCACCGCTCTTCCTCGCCGTCACGCGTGGCATGAACCGGGACGAGCGCCAGCAAGTCTCAGTGCGAGCTTCGGTGATCGGCTTTCTGGTGATGGCGTTGTTCGCCGTAGCCGGCGCGTCGATCCTGTCGGTGTTCGGCATCACGCTGCCGGCCTTCCGCGTCGCCGGCGGCTTCCTGCTTTTCTTCATCGCCTTCGAAATGGTGTTCGAGCGCCGTCAGGACCGCAAGGAGAAGATCGGCGACGTCGCCATCACCAAGGACATGATCCACAACATCGCCGCCTTTCCGCTGGCGATCCCGCTGATCGCCGGTCCCGGCGCGATATCGGCGACAGTGCTGCTGTCAGGACACTTCGAGGGCTTTGCCGCGCAAGCGGCGCTGGTCGGCATCATCGCGATCTGTCTTGTGCTCACCTTTCTGGTGTTCGTGCTGGCGGAGCGCATCGACCGCATCCTCGGCCAGACCGGCCGCTCGATCCTGACGAGGCTGCTCGGCGTCATCCTGGCGGCGCTTGCGGTGCAGTTCGTCGCCGACGGCGTCAGGGCGCTGATGGCTGCCTGAGCAGCATCCCTACTGCCTTATTTCACTGCTGTATCGACCACCTCGAAATCATGCGTGACGGCCGCCGTCTTGGCCATCATGGCGGTGGCCGAGCAGTATTTCTCGATCGACAGGTCGATCGCCCTTTTCACCTTGTCGCGCGACAGCGCGCGACCCTTGACGATGAAATGCATGTGGATGCGGGTGAAGACGCGCGGTTCCGTCTCGGCACGATCCGCGTCCAGCTCGACCACGCAGTCCTCGACCGCCTCGCGACCTTTTTCGAGGATATGGACCACGTCGTAGGCCGAGCAGCCGCCGGTGCCGATCAGCACCAGCTCCATTGGGCTCGGCCCTGGCGTCCGGCCTTCCGGCCCATGCGCCGTGCCCAGCACGACTTTGTGACCGCTGCCGGACTCGCCGACAAAGGTGCGTTCCTCAACCCATTTGACGCGTGCTTTCACGATGATCTTCCTTAAACGCTGCTTTGCAGCGGACTATCGCTGCAACTGTCAACTATAGGCAATTCCGGACGGAAAACCGCGACGCACTTTCGCTGGAAATTGTTTATTGGCCGAATACGACCGTGTGCATGATGCGGCCGGGCAGCAACGTGAAGATGCCGGCGCCGATCAGCGCGAATAGGTAGAGCTTGATCATGGCGCTGCGATGCGCGGCCACTTTATGGGTGTGCGCATACCAGACCGCCAGCGGGGCGGTGACAACCACCAGGATCGACAGGATGTGGATCGGGCTGAACGGCCCGATCAGGCGTATCTGCTGGATCCAGAAGCTCGAGACGGCGACGACCAGCATCAGCGCGGCCCAGGCATAGCCCAAGACGCGGTGGCGTGTCGTGCCTTTCGGCAATGCCAGTTGCGCCCCGCCTATCGCCAGCGCGGCGAAGGCGGCGAACGCGTGCCATGGAATGGGAGGAGGCGCTGTCAGCAACGGTCCGAGCGACATCGCGCCTTCCCCTCAAACGACGATTGCGAGACCTTCAGAACGGAATCTCGTCATCCAGCTCGCGCGACGAACCACCGCCACCGCCCCTGGAGCCGCCACCGCCGCCACGGCTGAAGCCTTCGTTCGGGCCCGACTGGCCGAAATCGGAACCCCGGCTGTTGCCGCCGCCGGCATAACTGCCGACTTGACCGCCGCCTTCGCCGCGCGCGTCGAGCATCTGCAGCTCGCCACGGAATTTCTGCAGTACGACCTCGGTCGTGTAGCGATCGTTGCCGGTCTGGTCCTGCCATTTGCGCGTCTGCAGTTGGCCCTCGACATAGACCTTCATGCCCTTCTTCAAATACTGCTCCGCCACCTTGGCGAGCTGGTCGTTGAAGATGACCACATTGTGCCACTCCGTCTTTTCCTTGCGCTCCCCGGAATTCTTGTCGCGCCAGCTTTCCGACGTGGCGATGCGGATGTTGACGACCGGGTCGCCCGAATTCAGGCGGCGGATTTCAGGGTCCGCCCCGAGATTGCCGACCAGAATGACCTTGTTGACGCTACCCGCCATCGTACTTCTCCGCGCTCATCCGAAACAAATTTTAAGTCGCTCACCTTACAGCCTGCGGTTCGCCCATGCCCGCGAAGGCTGGCTTTTCCCACAAGGTTTTTTGTTCTCTTTTCGTTCTAGTCTTGACCGCTGTTTCTGTCAAGGAATGTCAGCAACAGGTAGTATTCCTGAGCAGGAAACAAAGGGGACATCGGAATGAACGTTGTTTCGCATGAGGATCAGCCGCGCGAAACGTGGCGCGCCGGGGTCGAAACCCGCATGCATGTTGCCGCCGCCAATGGCGCGGCTGGCCTTTGCATATTCGAGCAGTGGGTCGGACCGGGTTCCGGCGCACCAACGCATGCGCATAAAGTCGAGGAAGTACTGACGGTGATTGCCGGCGAAGCCGAAATGTGGGTCGACGACCGACGGGCTGTGCTTGCCGCCGGGCAGTCCCTGATCATTCCCGCGCACCGCAAGCATGGCTTTCGAAACGTGGCTTCCGGCACGCTTCACATCCATGCCGTGCTCGCATCGCCAATCTTCGAGGCAAGCTTCGACGGAGCGGCGGAGCCGGTGAGACGCTGGACGGCCTAAAACGGCGCTTGCCAAACCAATAAGTATTGACTTATGCTTTGCGCATGACCGAAGCAGAGATTTTCCGGGCCCTGGCCGATCCGACACGCCGCGCCGTCTACGAGCGGCTCGCGGCCGGCGAATTGACGGTGTCCGAGCTGCGCGCCGGCGTGAGCGTGTCGCAGCCGGCCGTCTCGCAGCATCTTGCCGTGCTGCGCGGCGTCGGACTGGTGATCGAGCGGCGCGCCGGTCGCAACGCCTATTACCGCGCCGACCCTCAAGGGCTCGATCCCTTGCTCGGCTGGATCGAACGCTACCGCGCCTTCTGGCCGGAGCGCATCGAGCGTTTGAAGCGGGTTCTAAAGGAAATGGACCAATGACGACTGCCAAACACCCGGCAGCGGCCAACGCGCCGCTCAGCTTCGAATGCGAGCTTCCCGATCCGCCGGAAAAAGTCTGGCGGGCGCTCACCGAGCCGGAACTGCTCGCCGCCTGGCTGATGCCCAACGACATCAAGCCGGCGATCGGCGAGCGCTTTGCCTTTGCCGGACCAAACGCGCCGATCGAGTGCGAAGTGCTCGAGGCCGAGCCCGGCAAGCTGCTGCGCTACTCCTGGCGCGAGCGACCGGGCGTGGACGCTGCCGACCGGCTACCGGCATTCGACGGTCCCATCTTCGACAGCATTGTCACCTTCACGCTCGCGCGCACGGTTTCCGGCGGCACGCATCTCAGCATCGTCCATGATGGTTTCGCGACGGTCGCGCAACCTGTCGTCGCCGTTTCCGGCGCCGGCTGCGGGATTTCGCTCCACGCGCGCAAGAGCCCAGCTGCCGCCAACGCGCCAAGCATGATGCTGCGCGCGGCTTGACTAAAGAACCGAGGAGATCTGCGATGAGCGCCTTTGCCAATCTCGTGCCGATGGTGATCGAGCAGTCGAGCCGCGGCGAACGCGCCTTCGACATTTTCTCGCGGCTGCTGCGCGAACGCATCGTTTTCATCAACGGTGAGATCAATGACGGCGTGTCGGCGCTGGTCTGCGCGCAGCTCCTGTCGCTGGAATCGGACCATCCCGACAAGGAGATATCGATCTACATCAACTCGCCGGGCGGCGTGGTGACCAGCGGCTTCGCCATCTACGACACTATGCAGTACATCTCCTGCCCGGTGTCGACGGTGTGCATGGGCTTTGCCGCCTCGATGGGTTCATTCCTGTTGATGGCAGGCTCGCCCGGTCGGCGCATCGCGCTGCCCAACACCAGGATCGTGCTGCATCAGCCGCTCGGCGGCTTCCAGGGCCAGGCCTCCGACATCCAGCGCCACGCCGAGGACATCCTGCGCACCAAGCGCCACATGACGGAACTTTACGCCAAGCATTGCGGCCGGACCTATGACGAGGTCGAGCGCACGCTCGACCGCGACTATTTCATGACCGCCGAGGAAGCGAAGGCCTGGGGCCTCGTCGACCATGTCTACGACACGCGCAAGAAGGCGGCCTGACCGCGCGGCAAATTGATTGCGGCGCGTCTGGCCTCGCCTTCGGCGCGCCTCTATAGTTCGCGCATGATCCGAGCGCGTTCCTTGACGAATCTGGGTTTTGCCGTTGTCGCAGTCGCCGGCGTGCTTGCGGTCGGCACCGCCGCTTTTGCAGACGACAATTCGACACAAAAACTGCCCGGCGTGAGCAGCGACTACCGCATCGCCAAGCCCGCGCCGCAGCCCGAGCCTGACGACGCACTGCCAGCCGGCAGCAACGGCACGTTCAAGATCGGCGACACCGATGTCAGGATTTCGGGCAGCATAACCATCGACATGGCAACGGGTGGCATCAGGCCTCCCAACCACTGAAGCTTACCCCGCATTGCGGACGCCAGCGACGGACCTCCGGCTCGCAAAATGCAAGCCCCGCCACTGCTTCCGCAGGTGGACGGGGCTTTCATGGATCTGAAACCCAATTTTAGCCGGGAGTGGACTGCCGGCGTTCTGTTTCGGATGCAACGCGGCTTTCAGCCGACGATCCGACTATGGTCTCTGATTGTAGGAATCGGCAGGTCACGTTTTTCGGGAGGCGCTCGCGCCTACCCTGGCACTATGCCCGCCGCGGCTCCATCGCCTTCGTGGAGCCTCAAGGGACTGTCCGGTGGCGTCATGCTCCGCTCCTGGTCCGTTGTGGCAATGTCGTCCGAAGCGCAAATCGCTGAAGCCTGCGGCGTCTCGCAGGCCACCTCTGGGTGACGAGGCCATCGACAGACGGCCGGCTTCGTTGACGCCTTTGAGACTGCCCCCATGGGTCCGAGACGTCAACCGTTGAAGAGCCGGTTACAGAAAAATGTGATCGATCGGAGGTTACGTCCAGGTAAGTCGAATGCCTTCGACTGATCGGTCGCGACGGTTTTTGCAGCCGCTGTTTCCACAGCGCTTTGTCAGGAGGGTGTTCGGCCTTTGTTCTTTCCGCTTGCCCGCTCGCGCGAAAGGCGGTTAAACGCTTTGGTCGAGATTGTGGCGTCTCTCGACGCGGCGACGAGATTACCTACATAGGGAATGGCCGGGACAAACCCGCCAATCCAGCAAATTCCAGACCTGAGGCGGCGACCGGCGATGGCCGACCAAAAATATCTTTCCATTCGCGGCGCGCGCGAACACAATCTCAAGAACGTCGATCTCGACCTGCCGCGCGACAGCCTGATCGTCATGACCGGCCTGTCGGGATCCGGCAAGTCGTCGCTCGCCTTCGACACCATCTATGCCGAGGGTCAGCGCCGCTATGTCGAAAGCCTTTCGGCCTATGCCCGCCAGTTCCTGGAGATGATGCAGAAGCCGGACGTCGACCAGATCGACGGCTTGTCTCCCGCCATCTCGATCGAGCAGAAGACGACCTCGCGCAACCCGCGCTCGACAGTCGGCACCGTCACCGAAATCTACGACTATATGCGCCTGCTCTTCGCCCGCGTCGGCATTCCCTATTCGCCGGCCACCGGCCTGCCGATCGAAAGCCAGACGGTCAGCCAGATGGTTGACCGCGTGCTGGCGCTGGACGAGGGCACGCGTCTCTACCTACTGGCGCCGATCGTGCGCGGCCGCAAGGGCGAATACCGCAAGGAACTTCTGGAGCTGCAGAAGAAGGGGTTCCAGCGCGTCAAGGTCGACGGCGTCTTCTACGAGATCGCCGACGTGCCGGCGCTGGACAAGAAATACAAGCACGACATCGACGTGGTCGTCGACCGCATCGTCGTTCGCGGCGATCTGGCGACACGGCTTGCGGATTCGATGGAGACGGCGCTGAAGCTCGCCGACGGTCTTGCGGTGGCCGAGTTCGCCGACAAGCCGCTCGACGCCAGCCGGACGGGCGAGGACTCGGTCAACAAGTCGAAGAACGAGACGCATGAGCGCATCATGTTCTCGGAAAAATTCGCCTGCCCGGTGTCCGGCTTCACCATTCCCGAGATCGAGCCCAGGCTGTTCTCCTTCAACAATCCGTTCGGCGCCTGCCCTACCTGCGACGGCCTCGGCAGCCAGCGCGCCATCGACGCCAACCTCGTTGTGCCGGACGAGAATGTCTCGCTGCGCGATGGCGCCATCAGCCCGTGGGCGAAATCGACCTCGCCCTATTACGCGCAGACGCTTGAGGCCTTGGGCAAGGCCTATGGCTTCAAGCTCGGCGACAAGTTCAAGGATCTGAGCGCCGAGGCGCAGCAGGCCGTGCTGCACGGCACGGGCGAGCGCGAGATCACCTTCCAGTATGACGACGGCCTGCGCTCCTACAAAACGACCAAGACTTTCGAGGGCGTCATCCCCAACCTCGACCGGCGCTGGAAAGAAACGGAATCGGCCTGGATGCGCGAGGAGATCGAGCGCTTCATGTCGGTCACCCCCTGCCCCGCCTGCAACGGCTACCGGCTGAAGCCGGAAGCGCTCTCGGTCAAGATCGCCGGCAGGCACATCGGCGAGGTCACGGAGCTGTCGATCCGCAAGGCCGACCAGTGGTTCACCGATCTGCCGGCGCAGCTCAACGAGAAGCAGAATGAGATCGCCGTCCGGGTGCTGAAGGAAATCCGCGAGCGCTTGCGTTTCTTGAACGATGTCGGCCTCGACTATCTGACGTTGTCGCGCAATTCCGGCACGCTGTCGGGCGGCGAGAGCCAGCGCATTCGTTTGGCCTCGCAGATCGGCTCCGGCTTGACGGGCGTGCTTTACGTCCTGGACGAGCCGTCTATCGGTCTGCACCAGCGCGACAATGCCCGCCTGCTCGATACGCTGAAGCACCTGCGCGATATCGGCAACACGGTGATCGTCGTCGAGCATGACGAGGACGCCATCCTGCATGCCGACTATGTCGTCGATATCGGCCCGGCCGCCGGCATCCATGGCGGTGAGATCATCGCGCAAGGCACGCCGCAGCAGATCATGGCGACGCCCGCCTCGATCACCGGCAAGTATTTGTCGGGCGAGCTCGAGGTCGCGACGCCGGCGGTGCGCCGCGAGGCGAAAAAGAACCGGCGTATCAAGGTCGTCGGCGCGCGCGGCAACAATTTGAAGAACGTCACGGCGGAGATCCCGCTCGGCACTTTCACTTGCGTCACCGGCGTCTCCGGCGGCGGCAAGTCGACCTTCCTGATCGAGACGCTGTTCAAGGCGGCCTCACGCCGCATCATGGGCTCGCGCGAGCATCCGGCCGAGCATGATCGCATCGAGGGCCTGGAGTTCCTCGACAAGGTCATCGATATCGACCAGTCGCCGATTGGCCGCACGCCGCGCTCCAACCCCGCCACTTATACCGGCGCCTTCACGCCGATCCGCGATTGGTTCGCCGGTCTGCCGGAGGCCAAGGCGCGCGGCTATCAGCCGGGCCGTTTCTCCTTCAACGTCAAGGGCGGCCGCTGCGAGGCGTGCCAGGGCGACGGCGTCATCAAGATCGAGATGCACTTCCTGCCCGACGTCTACGTCACCTGCGACGTCTGCCATGGCAAGCGCTACAACCGCGAGACGCTGGACGTGCTGTTCAAGGGCAAGTCGATCGCCGACGTGCTCGACATGACGGTGGAGGAAGGCGTCGAGTTCTTCTCGGCGGTGCCCGGCGTGCGCGACAAGCTGGAGACGCTGAAGCAGGTCGGGCTCGGCTACATCCATATCGGCCAGCAGGCGACGACGCTCTCAGGCGGCGAGGCGCAGCGCATCAAGCTAGCCAAGGAACTGTCGCGCAAGGCGACCGGTAAGACGCTCTACATCCTCGACGAGCCGACCACCGGCCTGCATTTCCACGACGTCGCCAAGCTGCTCGAAGTGCTGCATGAGCTGGTCGACCAGGGCAACACGGTGGTGGTGATCGAGCACAATCTCGAAGTCATCAAGACAGCCGACTGGGTGCTCGACCTCGGCCCCGAGGGCGGCGACGGTGGCGGCGAGCTGGTCGCCTCCGGCACCCCGGAAGCAATCGTGCGCGAAAAGCGCAGCTACACCGGCCAGTTCCTGAAGGAGCTTCTGGAGCGGCGCCCCGGGGGCAAGCGCGAAGCGGCCGAGTGAGCGAGTGGGTCGGCAAGCGTTTGGAACAGTCTCAAATGAAGATCAGGCAAGCGCTTGCAGGTGATCTCCAAGCTGTCGTCGCGATAACCACGGACGCCTACGCCCCCTACACCGCCCTGTTCGGCGCCCCGCCGATCCCGGTGACCGAGGACTATGCGCCACGTATTACGCGCGGAGAGGTCTGGCTGCTGGAGGATGGTTCCGATCTGGCCGGGCTGCTTGTCCTCGAGCGGCACGACGATCATGCCATGATCTTCAGCGTTGCCGTTTCGCCGGCCTTCCAGGGCAGGAAACTCGGCATCGCGCTGCTCGACTTCGCCGACGAGCAGGCGCGGTCATGGGGCGTGCCGGAGGTGCGGCTCTACACCAATTCGCGCATGGAGCGGAACATCGCGCTCTATTCGGCTTACGGCTATCGGGAAACGGGTCGCCGCGCCAACCCTTACCGGCCAGGATGGATATTGGTCGACATGGCCAAGCCGGTCGACAAAGCAGCCTGAGCCGCATTCAAAACTCGGAGGAGGAAGACGATGAGCCAAGGAAAGATCCGCTCCGGCATGGGCGGCTGGACCTTCGAGCCCTGGGACACCTCCTTCTATCCGGACAAGCTAGCCAAGGCCAAGCAGTTGCACTATGCCAGCCGCCAGGTGCCGAGCATCGAGGTCAACGGCACCTATTATTCCAGCTTCAAGGAGCCGACCTTCGTCAAGTGGGCGAACGATACGCCGGACGGCTTCGTCTTTTCGCTCAAGGGCAACCGCTTCGTCACCAACCGCCGCGTGCTCGGCGAGGCCGGGGAATCGATAATGCGCTTCCTCGGCTCGGGCATTGTCGCGCTCGGCGACAAACTGGGACCGATCCTGTGGCAGTTCGCGCCGACAAAGAAGTTCGATGCGGACGATCTCGAGGCCTTCCTGAAGCTGCTGCCCGAGAAACAGGACGGCGTGCCGCTGCGCCATGCGCTCGAAGTGCGGCATGACAGCTTCATTGTCCCGGAATTTCCGGCTCTGGCGCGCAAATACAATGCCGCCATCGTCTATGCCGACCACGCCAAATATCCGGCGATCGCCGACGTCACCGGCGATTTCGTCTATGCCCGCCTGCAAACCGGCAGCGACGACAATCCCGATTGCTACACGCCGAAAGGGCTCGACGAATGGGCAGGCCGCATCAAGACCTGGTCGGAAGGCAGGCAGCCGGCCGACCTGCCGCGCGCCGATCCCAAGACCGATGCGCCGGTCAAGCCGCGCGACGTGTTCGCCTATTTCATAAGCGAGGGCAAGGTGCGCGCGCCCTTCGGTGCCATGGCGCTGATGAAGCGGGTGGCGGCCTAAACTGGCGCGGCTCTTTGTTGGAACGCCGGAAGTTTGCCCGGCGTGGAACGCCGTCGGCAGTTGGCTTGTCGGAACCTGCCGGCCATGTTGACCGTTCTGTCCCAGCCGATCGCGAGGTGGGCGGAGGGTTATCTCGCCGAAAGATCGGTACGGCGACCTCGCGAAACGCTCGCCAAACCCGCAGCGTCGGAAAGGAGCGAGGGAAGATGACCGTCATCCTCGGTGCGTTGCTTACCATCGCAGGCGTCGTCTACATGGCAGGCGCCACTTTGAGGCGCGGACGCCTGAGTGACCCGGCATCTACAGCCCCGGATCGTCCGGCGCCGAACCTGGCAACACCAGGCCCCACGCTGGAGCCGCGACGACGCGGACTCCGTTTCCTCGGCCTGTCTCAGAATTGGCCAGGTCTGGTGATGATGGCGCTCGGCATCATACTGCTGTTGTCGGTGTTCGTCCTCTGACCTTACGGAATGTCGGAGTCTTCACTCGCAACCGCGTGCTCGACATCCGCCGCTGCGCTTGAAGCTCAGAGCAATTCCGGAACGGTTGAAGTCTTGCTGCTCAGGCCGTCAGTGGTGCCCGATTACTTCGTTATAGGCGTCGAGGTCGACGTAAAAAACCTTGGTTATTTCGTCGAGCAGATCATCCTCGTCGTAGCCCTGCGACATCAGGATGTTGATCGCCGTCATGATATCGACGCGCTCGGTCAGTCGCCGCTTCTGATAGTCCTCGACAAAACGTTCCATCGCCTTCCCCTGGCAAGCTTTTGTTGGACGCATCGACCGACAATCACTGCGGGGAAAGCTAGGCGAGCTTGCTTGCGCGGACCTTGCGGGGCGGAGCCCGCGCCATCCCCTTCATCTCGACTGATACGGAAAGAGCCCGACTCACCAAGGCCATGGAAAGACTAGCATGCGCTATTGGCCACACCAGAGCCGTCGAACACTTCGTCATCCTTCCGCGTAACGACGCGAACCGAAGCGAAGACCCAAGGATCCATTCCGTTACTAAGAAGCGTCATCAACGGTGCATAATCAGCAATGATCTAGGCGTCCGCACGAGGAATCTATTCTGCATCGCGAGACCGGCGACGGCGTGCGTAGCTTCGGCCGCTTCACCAGCGCCCGCCCGAGTGGCGAACTGCCGCTGGTCACCGCACAGGTCGCCGCCGCGCCGCGAAGGCATCTGCCTCAGCACCGCAAACACCTCGAAGACATGCGAAGGAATGTTGCGGTCGCCGCGCCGAAGCGGCGCGAAGCCGGACTTCAGATTTTCGAGGACCGTGAGCAGCGGAGAAATCTCCCTGCCCTGCGGCACGATGCGATGCCCGACCGGGCGCGGTCATACGCCGCGCTCCGGTCGAGCGCCTTCCCCTCGAAGGCAACCCTTCCGCTCGTCAACCGGTGATGGCTGACGATCCGATCTCATCAAACTTGGTTGCAAGCGACGTGCCAAACGCGGACGCATGCGGGGATCAAGAGAAATAGTCATGAAATACAAACATTTAGCACTTGAGAAGCGAATAAAACGACGCCGATCAAGCACCCTGGGTTTGAGAAAACGTTGCGCAGCTCTGTCTAGATTTTGCCCAAATCATAAAATTGCCCAATGCTTAATCTCCTCTCCGTGCCGGCACTCGCCAGCCAGTTGCGGGGCAGCGGCAAAATGGGGCAAGGTCGCCGCCGAAATGAGCGACCGCATGGCCTTCCCGATTCGCATTCTTCTGAGCTTGCTGCTTCTTGCGTCGGCCGTGGGCAAGGCCGGCGCGGACTTCGCCGAAGGCAAGCTTCCGGACGGCGTCTATCATTGCGAGGTCTATCTGCTCGGCCTCTTCATCAATCTCGGCGACATCACCATCAAGGGCAATGTCTATAGCGGCCCAGTGACCTTCGGCACGTCGGGAACCTACAACTACCAGATGGACGCCAATGGCGAGATCAGCTGGCTCGGCCCGCTCGGCGGCTATACGAGCGGCGGCAACTCGATCTCGCTGACACAGGCGACGCTCGACTATCCAGGCGCTCCCTCCTTCGACATCATCATGAAGCAGCAGGACGGCGCCTTTACCGCCTCCACCTGCACGAAACATTGATCGAACAAGGAACTTCGCTTCGATGCTGCGCACAACCTGCCGCTTTATCTGCGGGTCGCCGAGGGGCAGTTGAAGCGGAAACCGCCTAAGCAGTGACCGCGACTTCCAGTGCCAGGCGGGTCATGTCGGTGAACAGCGCCTGGCGTTCGGAATACTCGGTCTGCTCGTCGGCGGCGACGTGGTCGACCACGGTCAGCAGCGATAGGGCGCGCGCGCCGAACTGCGCCGAGATGCGGTAGAGCGCGCTGGTTTCCATGTCGACCGCCAGCGCGCCGAGCGCCCTGGGCTCGTCGAAGCGGGCGCGGCCATCGGGATGATGGAAGATGTCGCTGCAGACGGTCAGGCCGGCGCTGCAGGCAATGCCGAGATTGGCGGCCCGCTGCAGCGCCAGCGCATGGAGCGCCTCATCGGGGCCGGCCGGCTGGTAAAGTCCGAACACCTGCCCGCTGATCGGGCCCTCGGCGCGCACGGCGCTTGAAACGACCAAGCCCCGCAGCGGAACGTCGTCCGACAATGCGCCGCATGTTCCTGTGCGGATCAGCGTCTTCACGCCATGATAGTCCAGCAACTCATGGGCATAGATCAGGAAAGAAGAGACGCCGATGCCGGTTGCCTGGATGCTGACCGGCTTGCCGCGGAAACGGCCAGTGAAGCCGAGGGCGCCCCGACGGAGATTGATGCAGCGCGGCGCCTCCAGAAAAGTTTGCGCCATCCACTGCGCGCGCTCGGGGTCGCCCGGCAGCAGCACCGTTTCGGCATAATCTCCCCTGCCCGCCTCGATGTGCGGCGTCACGCGCTATCACCCCCATGACAGGACCCATCCGATCGCCATCATGGCAGGCTCGCTGCAATGTGCAAGCGATAGCTGTTTAAGACATGTCGCCTAAAAGGGCGCAGCGCTTTTGGGGAAACGACCTGCATCAAGCAATGATCTGAAGCGCGTCGCCTGATCTGCTTCACCGATGCGCTTTAAGATTCCAGCACGTCTTTGACGATCGTCGCCAGTTGCTTGAGCGAGAATGGTTTGGGCAGGAAGCCGAAATGCGCGTCGGCCGGCAGGTTTTTGGCAAAGGCGTCCTCGGCATAGCCGGAAACGAAGACGAATTTTATGTCCGGCTGGCGCTTGCGCAATTCGCCGAGCAGCGTCGGCCCGTCCATTTCCGGCATCACCACATCGGACACGACGATGTCGACCTTGCCGCCGAGTGCCTCGAATACCTCCAGCGCCTCGACGCCGGAGGAAGCCTCGTGAACGGTGTAGCCGCGCGAAGTCAGCGCCCTCACGCCGCCCATGCGAACGGCGTCCTCGTCCTCGACCAGAAGCACGGTCGCCGAACCTGAGAGGTCCTTCGCCGTGTCGGCCGGCTTGGCTGGAGCTGCCGCCGCCGCAGTGTCGGCAGGCTCGCTCGCCTTCTTCACCTCCGTCACGTGACGCGGCAGGAAGATCCGGAACACCGTGCCCTTGCCGACTTCGGAATCGCAGTAGATGAAGCCGCCGGTCTGCTTGATGATGCCATACACCATCGAGAGGCCAAGGCCCGTTCCCTTGCCGACCTCCTTTGTGGTGAAGAACGGCTCGAATATCTTCTTCAGCACCTCCGGCGCGATGCCGCTGCCCGTGTCCTCGACCTCGACCAGCACATAATCGGCCGGGATAAGCTCGCGATACGGGAACGATTTGCACTCCTCGGCCATGACGTTGCGGGTGCGCACGGTAAGATCGCCGCCGGTGGGCATCGCATCGCGCGCGTTGACGGCGAGATTAACCACCACCTGCTCGAATTGGCCGATGTCGACCTTGACCGGCCACAGATCGCGCCCGTGGTCGATCTTCAGCCTGATATCGTTGCCCACCAGGCGGGCAAGCAGCATGCGCAGATCGGCAAGCACATCGGTCAGGTTGAGAACTTCCGGCCGCAAGGTCTGCTTGCGCGAGAAGGCCAGCAACTGCCTAACAAGCGACGCCGCCCGGTTGGCGTTCTGCTTGATGTTCATGATGTCGGGGAAGGACGGGTCCGACGGCCGGTGGTTGGTGAGCAGGAGGTCCGACGCCATGATGATGGCGGTGAGCACGTTGTTGAAGTCGTGCGCGATGCCGCCGGCAAGCTGGCCGACCGCCTGCATCTTCTGGCTCTGCGCCATCTGGCCCTCGAGCGCCTTCTGCTCGGTAGTCTCGACGGCGTAGACGATGGCCGATTCCTCCGCACCCTCGCTACCGGCGCCGTCGGCGACGGCATTCACGTAGAAGCGGATGTGGCGCTCCTCATGCCCGGGTAGCAGCGAGTCGATCGGCTCGATATTGGCCTGCCGCTGCCGCGCCTTCTCGAAGGCGGCGGCGAAGGCCGGCCGGTCGCGTTCATGCACCACGCTCTCGAAACGCACGCGCCGGTCGACAGCGTCTCGGTCGACGACGGACGAAAACAGCGACAGGAACGGCGCATTGGTGCGCAGGATGCGCCCGCCGGCATCGACGCCGGCTATCGCCATCGGCGTCGAGTTGAAGAAACGCGTGAAGCGCACCTCCGAGGCGCGCAGGTCGGCGGACGCGTCCTCTCCCTGGGTGCGGTTGAGCACGATGGTGCGCGTCGGCCCGTTCACTCCTTCGCGGCTTGCCGAAACGCGGTGCATGAAGCGGACCGGCAGTGCCTGGCCGCTCATTGTCGTCAGATCAAGGTCGATGACGGCGTTGCGCGTGGCGCCGGGATCAGCCTTGACCGAGCGGACGAGCGCCATACCGTCGCCGGCGACGATCTCCGGCAGCGTGACCGCGCCCGGGGTGAAGCTGGCAAGGTCGATGCCCAGCCATTCGGCAAGCGTCGCATTGATATAAGTAACGCGGCCTTCCTGGTCGGCCGAGAAGAAGCCTGCGGGCGCGTGGTCGAGATGGTCTATCGCCTTTTGCAGGTCGAGGAAGAAACGCTCCTGTTCCGCCCGCTCCTGCGAGATGTCTGCGATCTGCCAGGCAAGCATCGGCAGCCGCTGGCCCGGCACATTGAAGGCGCGGGCGCGGACGCGGTACCAGCGCGCGCCCGGCTCGGCCCCAGGCTTGATCGATTGCGCCAGGCGGAATTCACCGTCGCCGGCCTGGCCGTCGCGCAGGCCGGACGCCAGCCGGTAGATGGTCATTGAAGCCTCGGGGACGTCCGAAAGCAGCCCCTCGACCGTCTTGAGGTCGGCCGCCGAAGCGGCACCCGTCATCTCGGCATAGGCCCGGTTGGCGTAGATTACGCGACCCTTGGTGTCGGTGACCAGGAGGCCTTGCGACATTGAATCGACGAACGCTTTGGACAGCTCGTCTCCGGTTGAACGCGGCGCGATCTGCACGAAGCCGATCGCCGTCGCGAACAGAAAGCCGACGCCGATCATGGCGAGCACGCCAAGCATGCCGAGCAGGAACGGATCGCCGAGGCGCTCGCGGAACAACCCGAAGACGACCGCCGCGCCGGTCAAAACGACGATGAAGATGATGAGCCTGGCGATGGCGCCCGGACGCGTGTTTTGGTCGACGATCGGTACCGGATAGAAATCGCCGCGCGTTTCCTTGGCCATGTGCCCCCTGCTCGTGATTCCGATACCCCGACACCCGCGAACGGCCGGTTGAATCACATTCTCCTGTAGCGGAAAAGGCCCGGACGGCAAATGTCCGATAAAATCAACGATTCATGTTTCAAACTGTTCACGATGGGTGATGTCGCCTTGCGGAGGCTAGTCCCTAAGGTCTAGTGTCGCGTCACTTCAAAGGCGATTGGGTGCACCGATGCTGCAGTGGCTGGATAGCGTAGCGGGGCCGGGTTACGTCGCTGCAATTCTATGGACGTTCGCGGCCCTTGTTCTGCTGGTCGTGGTCCTGCTCGTCATCAAGGTAGTCCGCAACCTGACTTTCGGCACCTTCGTTGCCGGAGGCCGGAATCGCAAGACACGGCTCGCCGTCATGGACGCCACCGCTGTCGACAGCCACCGCCGGCTGGTGCTGGTGCGGCGCGACGATATCGAACACCTCATCCTGATCGGCGGCCCGACTGATGTCGTGGTCGAGCGCGACATAAGGCTGGCAGCACCTCGCCGCCCGGCGCTGACCGGAGACAGCGGCCAGCAGCAGACCGCCGCGCCGCGCCCGCGGGCGCCTCAGCCCGCACCCGCCCCGGCCCGGCAGCCGACCGCACCGGCGCCGGCTCCCGTGAGCGAGCCCGTGTCGCGCCCGCGCGCGGCGCCCCCTCCGGCAAAGCCGGTGGTACCGCCTCCCCCGGCCGCGAAAGTCATGCCACTCCCTGCGTATGGGACGAATGGCACTGGCCGGCAGGCCCCGCCGCAGCCCTCCAACGACTCGATCGACGACACACTGATGCACGAGCTCGAGGCATCGTTGGAGGAGTCCCATTCCAAACCGGCAAGCAAGCCGGCGGCGAAGCCCTCGCTCGATGACGAGATGACCAAGCTTCTCGGCGAGCTGGCCAGCCACAAACGCTGACCCCCAAACGATTGCCGCTCAAAAAAGAAAATGGCCGGAAAGATCCGGCCATTTTCGCAAAACCTGCGTCTGTCCCAACCCGCGTCAGTCGTCGCGGTAGACCTTCTCGCGGCGTTCGTGGCGCTCCTGCGCCTCGATCGACAGCGTCGCGATCGGGCGGGCGTCGAGCCGCTTCAGCGCGATCGGCTCGCCGGTTTCCTCGCAATAACCATAGGTGCCTTCGTCGATGCGCTGCAGCGCGGAGTCGATTTTCGAGATGAGCTTGCGCTGGCGATCGCGGGCGCGCAGTTCGATGGCTCGGTCGGTTTCGGAAGAGGCGCGGTCGGCTAGGTCGGGATGGTTGGCGTTTTCTTGCTGGAGGATTTCGAGTGTTTCACGCGCTTCGCGAAGGATGTCATTCTTCCATGTGATAAGCTTCTGGCGGAAGTATGATTTCTGCCGTTCGTTCATGAACGGCTCGTCTTCGGAGGGTACGTAATCGGCGGTAACGATGTCGTTCATTCGACTCACCCAACAACCCCAAATTTGGCGCCTATATATTCGCGGACAAGGGGCTGCACAAGCGGAAACAATAACAGTTTCACGCATTTGTTAGTCTTCGCAGCAGCAGGCATTCGCGGCGGCCATTTCTCAACGGTCGGGATCGAATTCATCAGCGATTCGGCGCGGTTGCGCGTCCTATGCCATTGTGCACGACACGGTTCTGGTGACTAATCGCCAAAACGCTCAGCGTATTCAACATAAAGGGGGAGCCGGTTGAGCAGACTTTATCTGTTGAGGCATGCCAAGGCCGGATGGGCGCTGCCCGGCGTTCGTGACTTCGATCGTCCGCTCGACGAATCGGGCATGGCCGACGCTGAGGCGATGGGTGACGCCATGCGGGCCCGGGACTACGTGCCGGATGTCACGCTCTGCTCCAACGCCAAGCGAGCACGGCAGACCCTTGAAGGCCTTGCGGGCCGCACCGACACCGGCCGGGTGCTGTTCTTCGACACACTCTACAGCGAAGATGCCGCCGGTTACCTCGAAATCATTCGTAAGAACAGCGGGGCCGGCTCATTGCTGGTGATCGGCCACAATCCGATGACCGAGGACCTAGCCATGGCGGTGTCGGGCGACGGCGATGAGACCGCGCGAGGCATGCTCAACCACGGCTTTCCCACTTCCGGACTCGCCGTCGTGCGTTTTCCCGGCAATCTCGGTGAAGCAGGCCAGGGCCGTGGTTATCTCGAGGCCTTTCTCAGTCCCGCCGATCTCTGACACCATTTCAAACGCCTTGCCCAAGGCCTATATCGGGCCCTGACGGGCGACCCAGAGGCAGATTTGGCATCATCGCTGACCACTTTCACCGACGAGGCGAGGATTGCGCTCGACACGTTGTCGGGCCGGGCCGCCGGGCTCTTCTCCCCATCCCTGCGACTGGGCGTCACCGGCCTCTCCCGCGCCGGCAAGACGGTGTTCATTTCCGCTCTCGTGCATAACCTTATCCATGGCGGGCGGCTGCCGCTGTTCGAAGCGCAAAAATCGAGCCGCATCGCCCGCGCCTTGCTCGAGGAGCAGCCGGACGACGCCGTCCCGCGCTTCCAGTACGAGGACCATGTTGCGGCCCTGGTCGACGACCGTGTCTGGCCGGATTCGACGCGCGCCATTTCAGAGCTGAGGCTGACCATCGAATACGAGTCGGCCTCCGGCTGGAACCGGCTGTTTTCGGCCGGAAAGCTGTCGATCGACATCGTCGATTATCCCGGCGAATGGCTGCTCGACCTGCCGCTGCTCGGTAAATCTTTCGCCGATTTTTCGCGCGAGGCGGTGGAGCTGGCCGCCCTACCGGTCCGCTCCGACCTGTCACAGGCGTGGCAGGAGCTGGCCTCCTCGGTCGATCCGGACGCCGACGCGGACGAGATGACGGCGCGCCGTCTCGCCGAAAGCTTCGCCGCCTATCTCAAGGCTTGCAAGTTCGACGAACGTGCGCTCTCGACGCTGCCGCCGGGTCGTTTCCTGATGCCGGGCGATCTCGAAGGCTCGCCGGCGCTGACCTTCGCGCCGCTGATGAAATTGTCCGAACGGCGCCGCCCCGGATCGCTGCAGGCGATGATGGAGCGCCGCTACGAGGCCTACAAGACGCATGTCGTAAAACCGTTCTTTCGCGAGCATATCACCCGTCTCGACCGCCAGATCGTGCTGATCGACGCCATGCAGGCGCTCAACGCCGGCCCGGCCGCCATGGCCGACCTCGAACGGGCCGTCACCGAAATCCTCTCCTGCTTCCGACCCGGGCGGGGCAATTTCGTCACCGACCTGTTTTCGAGGCGCATTGACCGCATACTGGTGGCGGCGACCAAAGCCGACCAGTTGCACCACGAAAGCCATGACCGGTTGCAGGCGATCGTGCGCCGCCTGGCCGACCGGGCGGTGGCGCGGGCCAATTTCAGCGGCGCCGATGTCGATGTGGTCGCCATGGCGGCGGTGCGCTCGACCCGCGAGGGCACCGTGAAGCAAGGCCGCGAGACATTGCCGGTGATCATCGGCACGCCCTTGAAAGGCGAGAAGATCAACGGCGAGACATTCGACGGCAAAGCCGAAACAGCCATATTTCCCGGTGACTTGCCGGAAAAGGTCGATCCCGTGTTCGACGCTTCCGGGCAGCAGGCGGAAAACAATGAACCGGCGATCCGTTTCGTGCGCTTTCGTCCGCCGAAGCTCGAGCGGACGGCCGAAGGCGTCACGCTGTCTTTGCCGCATATTCGCCTCGACCGCGCGCTTCAGTTCCTGATCGGAGATCGTCTGGCATGAATCCGCCCCGCAAACCGGCGGCCTTCCGCATCGAGCCCGAGTCCGCGCCAAGGCACGAGGCGCCGCAGAAGCGTGGCGCCGAACAGCCCGTGCGCAGGCCACGCGCCGCCAGGGCCGATGTCGTCGTCGTCATTCCCTCGGAGATCGACGTTTTCGACCAGCCGGATATTGAGCAGGCCCCGCCGCCACCGGCTACCGCTCCAAGGAGGCGCTCGCTGCTGGCACGCCTGTTTTTCGGAGCTTTCGGCGTGCTTGTCTCGCTCGCGGTCGGCTTGTGGATGGATCAGCTCATCCGTGACCTTTTCGCGCGCGCCGAATGGCTGGGCTGGCTGGCGGCCGGCATGGCGGCCATCGCGCTTTTGTCGCTGCTTATCGTCCTGATCCGCGAGTTCCTCGCCATCGCACGCCTCGCTGAGGTCGAGAAACTACAGCGACGGGCCGTGGATGCGGTGGCGCGCGACGACCCCAAGGCCGCGCGCGCTCTGGTCGATGAGCTTTCCGCATTTGTCGCGGCAAAACCGGAGACTGCGGCCGGCCGCCGCTCACTCGCCGAATTGCGCGGCGAGATTATCGATGGCGCCAATCTGGTGCGGCTCGCCGAAACCGAGATCCTGTCGCCGCTCGATACCCGCGCCAAGATGATGATCCTGGAGGCCGCGAAGCGCGTCTCGCTGGTGACGGCGGTCAGCCCGCGCGCGTTGGTCGACGTCGCCTATGTCGTGTTCGAGGCCGGCAGGTTGATCCGGCGCCTGTCGGAACTTTATGGCGGCCGTCCCGGTACACTGGGCTTCTTTCGCCTGGCGCGCGGTGTGCTTGCGCATCTGGCGGTGACCGGCTCGATCGCCGTCGGCGACAGTTTCGTGCAGCAGATCGTCGGCCACGGCCTTGCCGCGAAGCTCTCGGCAAAGCTTGGTGAAGGCGTCGTCAACGGCATGATGACGGCGCGCATCGGCATCGCGGCGATGGAAACGACGCGCCCGCTGCCGTTCATTGCGGTAAAGCGACCGGGGCTAGGCGATTTCCTCTCGGCATTGACCTCGTTCGCGTCGCGAAAGGGTGGCCAAAGCGAGCAGTAAGGTAAATGCAGAAACGGTCGCCAGTGACGAAGCATTAACCAATCTTCTTCATGGTCACTCTGGTTCCAACAGCAGACTCGTTCGTGCCGGGTGTTGTCAATGAGAAGCGTAATCTTGTCCTGCGTCATGACCGCAACGGTTGCGGCCGCCGTACCGCTCGGGCTCGTCGAAAGGGCCTTTGGAGCAGACGCTGACAAGCAGTTTTTCCGCTCGGTCGAAGGCAAATGGGTCGGCCCTGGCGAAATCATCGCCGGCAAATACAAGGGCACGAAATTCACCTGCAATTTCAACGGTTCCACGCCGGACGGCAAGGTCGGCATGACGCTGGACGGCGACTGCCGGGTCGGCGTTTTCACCCAGAAGATGTCGGCGACGGTCGAACGCCGGGGCCGGGATGGTTACAAAGGCACTTTCATGGGCGGCTCGACCGGCAACGGCATGGACATTGTCGGCGGCAATGTCGTCGATCCCCAGAAGGTCGTCTTCACCATTAACCGCAACCAGTTGAACGGCGTCATGCAGGCGCGCGTCCCCGACGACAATTCGATGACCGTGACGGTCGCCGTGCGCGTCGACAAGCAACTGGTGCCGGTTATCGGCATGAGCCTAAAGCGGGTCGACACGGTCGAAGTCGGCTCGATCGCGAAGAACTGAGCAAAAGCGCGATCGAGGAAGACAAAAGGCGGCAGCCAATGGCCACCGCCTTCTTTCGTTTGACTTGGCTCAACCCTTGATGGCGGCAGTCACTTCGTCATATGCCTTGCAGGCTTCGTCCAGCGTCGTGGCATTCTGATATTTCGTCGTCACGGCCTGCACCTTGGCCGTCAGATCAGCCGCCTTGCTCGGATCCTTGGTGATTGCTTCCTGAAGCGCGGCAGCCATGGCCTGCGCCTTCTTGGCGGCGATCTCCTGTGTGCACTCCGGTCCCTTCGAACAGGCCGAAACGGCCAGCGCCGCAACGCCAACGGCAACGAGCAAAAACTTCTTCATGTCAGTCATCTCCTCAAAAAAAGGCAGCGGCCCATCGCCGCTGCCCTCCAATGGCTGAAGCTCCATAGCCAAAGCCTACCGGCCTTAACCTTTGATTGTGGCGGCGCGCAACGACCGGGCTGCGTAAACTTGCGTACGAAGCTGCAGCGGGAGTTTGTCTGACGGCACACGCTCGTTTTCGGGCCGACACCCCTGCTCTTCCTGCCAGGCCCCCTGCCCTTGCCTCGCACTCCCGCTGCATGCAAGGAGTGCTGAAACGAAAGGACGGTAGTCATGGCGGCTGAAGCATCGGGCAGCGATCTCGTACAGGTAGTGGCGCTGCTCGCTGCCGGCGTGATCGCCGTGCCGATCTTCAAGCGCATCGGGCTGGGCTCCATCCTCGGCTATCTCGCTGCCGGTGTGGTCATCGGGCCGTTCGGCCTCCGCATTTTTTCCGAATCGGAAGCCATCCTTCACGTCGCCGAGCTTGGCGTCGTCATGTTCCTGTTCATCATCGGCCTGGAAATGCAGCCGTCGCGGCTCTGGGGCCTGCGCCGGGAAATCTTTGGTCTCGGCGCGCTGCAGGTTGGCGTCTGCGCCGTTCTGTTGACGCTCGTCGGCCTGGCCGGAGGCTTTCCGATCGCGCAATCCTTCGTCGCCGGCGCCGGCTTTGTGCTGACCTCGACCGCGATCGTCATACAACTGCTCGAGGAGCGCGGCGAGATCGCCGCACCCAAGGGGCAGCGCATCGTCTCGATCCTTCTGCTCGAAGACCTGATGATCGTGCCGCTTCTGGCGCTGGTGGCGTTCCTGGCGCCCGGGGGCGCGGAGACCAGCCTGTCTGAGCGCTTGACCGAAGTGGGGATCGGGATCGCGGCGATCATCGGCCTCGTCGTGGCCGGTCGCTATCTGCTCAACCCGCTCTTCCGCATCCTAGCCGATGCCCGCGCCCGCGAAGTGATGACGGCCGCCGCCCTGCTGGTGGTGCTTGGGTCGGCGCTAGCCATGCAGCTTTCCGGTCTGTCGATGGCGATGGGTGCGTTCCTCGCCGGCGTGCTGCTCTCCGAATCGACCTTCCGCCACCAGCTCGAAGCCGATATCGAGCCGTTTCGCGGCATCCTGCTCGGCCTGTTCTTTCTTGCCGTCGGCATGTCGCTCGACCTTGGCGTCGTCGCCCAGAACTGGCGCTTGGTCGCCATTTATGTCGTCGCCTATATGGTCATGAAGGGGCTCGGCATCTATCTGGTCGCGCGTATGCTCAAGAGCGGCCATCGCGAGGCGCTCGAGCGCGCCGTCTTCATGGCGCAGGGCGGCGAATTCGCCTTTGTGCTCTATTCCTCGGCCGCCGTCGTCGGCATCATCGACGGCCAGGCCAATTCCACTCTGACCGCCATCGTCATCATCTCCATGGTGCTGACGCCCGTGGCTATCTTGGCACTGCGCTACCTCACCCCGCGCGACGAGCAATCGCTGGAAGGCGTCGACATCGCCGACGGGCTAACCGGCAGCGTGCTGATCATCGGCTTCGGCCGCTTCGGCCAGATCGCCAGCCAGCCGCTGCTTTTGCGCGGTCTCGACGTCTCGATCATCGACAATGAGGTCGAGATGATCCAGGCGGCGGCCGATTTCGGCTTCAAGGTCTATTACGGCGACGGCACGCGGCTCGACATCCTGCGTGCGGCAGGCGCTGGCCGCGCGCGCGCCGTGCTGATCTGCGTCGACAAACCGGACGTGGCCGTGCGCATCGCGCAATTGATCAAGGCGGAATTCCCGCTGGTCACTATCCTGGCGCGTGCCTTCGACCGCGGCACCGCGCTGCAACTCATCCGCGCCGGCGTCGACTATCAGTTGCGCGAGACCTTTGAATCGGCGCTGGTCTTCGGCGGCTCGGCCCTGGAAGCGCTGGGCGTCGATCCGGAAGAGGTAGCCGAGGTGATCGAGGACGTCCGCCGCCGCGACACAGCTCGCATCGAGACACAGCTCGCCGAAGGTATCCGCGCCGGCCAGCGCTTTCTCAAAGGCAATATCGGCACGCCGATCCCGACCCCGCTCGCGCAGCCGCGCCGCGCCGGCCGAGCGCTGAACGAAGAGACGGCCGGCGTGCTGAACAAGGCAGAGACGAAGAGCTGAGGAGCAACGCATGGCAGAACTCGACCCGCGGGCGCTTGCCGTCACCAAATTCTGGCGCGATGCCGGCGAGGACGCCTGGTTCGAAAAGAACGACGCGTTCGACTCGGGTTTCCGCGACTGCTTCCTCGAGCTGCACCACGCCGCCGCCCGGCGCGAATGCGACGCCTGGAGCGAGCATGCCGAAGGATCGCTGGCGCTGATGATCCTGCTCGACCAGTTTCCGCGCAACTGCTTCCGCGGCACCGGGCATATGTATGCGACCGATCCGCTGGCCAGGCATTTCGCCGACCGGGCGATCGCCGCTGGTCAGGATCTCGAGTTCGAAGAAGCGCTTCGCGTCTTCCTCTATCTCCCCTTTGAGCATTCGGAGTCGCTCGCGGATCAGGAACGCTCGCTCGAACTCACAGCGGCGAGGGCGCCGGATTATCTCAAATACGCCAAGGAGCACCTGGAGATCATCCAGCGCTTCGGGCGCTTCCCGCATCGAAACAAAATGCTCGGCCGCGAGACGACGCCAGAGGAAAAGACGTTTCTCGAGGGCGGCGGTTTCTCCGGCTGATAGCCGGACCAATTCCAGAATGTGTAGCGATTTTCCGCCCAGAAAATTGCTTGAAAACAAACGGCTCAGCCGAGCCACCACTCCCGGCCGGACGGCAGCCGCTCGATCCCCGAAATATCGACGGCGCCGAGCCGCTCCGACACGCTTCTGTTGCCGACCACAAGGTCGGGCGCGATCTCGGCCAGCGGCGCCAGCACGAAGGCCCGCTCCAGCATGCGCGGATGGGGAACCTCAAGACCCATCTCGTGGATCACCCGGTCACCGAACACCAGAATGTCGATGTCGATCAGGCGCGGCCCCCAACGTTCCTCGCGCACCCGCTTCAGGCGCCTCTCGACGTCCAGGCAGAGATCGAGCAGGCCGCGTGGCGAGCGCGCGGTTTCGATGCCGGCCGAGGCATTGAGAAAATCCGGCTGGTCGAGCTTGCCCCACGGCGGCGTCCGGTAGAGTGAGGAAACAGCGGTGACGCGCGTCTTGTCGTCGCCGTCCAGCATGCGCAGCGCCGCGGCCATGGATTTCGCCGGATCGCCGAGATTCCCGCCGAGGCTAAGGTAGACGGCGCTATTGAGGCCAGACAACTGTCACCTCGACATGATCGAGCACGCCCGGAACCGGGGCGTTCGGCTTGCGCACCGTAATTTCCGCTTTCCTGATCTGCGGAAAGCGTGCCGCCAGCGCTTTCGCCACTTCCAGCGCCAGCGCCTCGATCAGGAAACGCCGGTGCCCGGTGACGATCTTCTCGATGACCGCGAAGGCGATGCCGTAATTGACGGTATCCTCGATCGAATCGTCCTCCAGCGGCCGGCTGGGCTCGACGGTGAGTTCGGCGTCGACATAAAAACGCTGACCGAGCGTCTCCTCCTCGTCCAGCACGCCGTGCCGGGCAAAGAAGGCGCAGTTCTTCATGCGGATGACATACATCGTCAGCGTCCGGGAGAAAGTTTTCCTCGCGCCAGCATAGCATCGGCCATCGCCAGCGCATCCACGTTGATTGCGACATCGTGGACGCGAAAAAGATCGGCTCCCTTGAGCCGCAGAATGACGCTCGTGGCCGCCGTGCCGACAGCGCGCTCAGCGGGCTCGCGCCCGGTGACGCCGCCGATAAAACGCTTTCGCGACGTTCCCGCCATCAGCGGAAAGCCAAGCGCCTGAAGCTCGGAGAACCGCGCCATCAGATCGAGGTTTTCCTCGGTCGTTTCCTTGGCAAAGCCGAAACCGGCGTCGAGCACGACCTGGTCATCGGCAACATTTCTGGCGCGCGCGATCTCCAGCGATTTGCTGAGGAACAGAAGCTGGTCCTCGATCACGTCCGGCAGCTTCTGGCGTTCACGGCCGGTGTGCATGATGATCAGGCCGGCGCCGGTCTCGGCTGCGACTCTCGCGATGCCGGGCTCGCGCTGCAGTCCCCAGACATCGTTGACGATATGCGCCCCCGCAGCGACGGCCCGCCGCGCGGTGTCCTCGCGATAGGTGTCGACCGAAATCAGCGCCTCGCCCGATGCCGCGAGCGCCTCGATGACCGGCAGCACCCGCGCCTGCTCTTCTTCGGCGCTGATCGGGGCAAAACCGGGCCGCGTCGATTCCCCGCCGATGTCGATGATGGCCGCGCCTTCTTCCGCCATGCGGCGCGCCTGGGCTATCGCCTTCTCCGGCGCGATGAACAATCCCCCGTCGGAAAAACTATCCGGCGTGACGTTGAGGATGCCGACCACGACCGACTTGGGGCCGAGGTCGAGATGGCGTCCATGCGCGAGCTGCCACCGCCTTGTCGTCATTGTCCATCAACCATGCGTGATCCGCGCGAAATCAATTTCGTTGCGCCGGCAACGGCCGTAAAGCAAGGTGCGTGAAGAGGCAACATGATGAACCGTTCCCTGCTCTGCGCCCTGATGCTCACGCTCGCCGCAACGCCGGCCGCCACGGCGAATCTGGTGAAGACCTACAGCTATTTCAGCGTCGGCGGCCGCACGCTGGACGACATCGAAAAACAGCTGACGAAAAACGGACCGGAAGTGAAGAGCACCGGCTCCCGGCATCCGGGCGCAACGCAGATGGCTTTCACCACCCGCGTCAGCTACGCGCAGACCGCGAATTCCTGCCGGATCGCGAACGCGCAGGTGACCGTGAAGGTCAAGGTGATCCTCCCGGAATGGCGGCGCCCGCGCAAGGCGGATCCGCAGGTCAGGCTGTTCTGGGATACGCTGTCGGCCGACATCAAGCGCCACGAAGAGCGCCATGTCGAGATCGCCAAGAATCACGCGCGCGAACTCGAGGACGCGCTGAAGGCGACTTATCCGCAAAGGACCTGCGAAGCCGCGAAGGCCCAGGCCGCCCAGATCTCGGCCGCCATCCTCGCCAAGCACGATCGCGCCCAGGTGCAGTTCGACCGCGTCGAAAGCGTCAATTTCGAGAGCCGAATCATCCGGCTCCTGCGCTACCGGATGCAGCGCACCCAAAGCGGGCGGTTGCCGCCGGCTTGACCATTGGACCGGTGGTGCCGGCGAAAGCCAACACCGCCGAAACAATGGTGCCAGATTCCAAAAAACTTTCGAGCATCGGTCGAAAACGGCCTATATCGACCGACATATATCGGGTTTGCCGTCCGGCGGACTTTGGAAACCGAGATACGAATGACGGGCGCAGGACGCCCCGCACCGGCTGCTTCTTGCCGACGGCGCACCGACCTTGAAAGAGTGACGCATGGACCAGACCGTCGACAATCGCACGACGATGAGGACAATGGCCCCGCCGTCGATCAGCGAGAGCGAGAAGAACGCCATCATCGGCGGCGTGCTCTTGTCGATGCTTCTGGCGGCGCTTGACCAGACCATTGTGTCGCCTGCCTTGCCGACCATCGCGCGCGCGCTCGGCCACGCCGAATACCTGCCCTGGATCGTGACCGGCTATCTGCTGACGGCCACTGCGATGGCGCCGCTCTACGGCAAGATTTCCGACGTCTACGGTCGCCGGCCGGTCATCTACGCCGCCATCCTGATCTTTCTTTTGGGATCGCTGGTTAGCGCCCTGGCCCCCAACATGCTGGTGCTGGTCATCGGCCGGGCGATCCAGGGGGCCGGCGGCGGCGGCCTTTTCGCGCTGACGCAAACCGTCATCGGCGATCTGGTGCCGCCACGCGAGCGGGCCCGCTACGCCGCCTGGATCTCCGGCACCTGGGCGGTCGCCAGCGTCGCCGGCCCGCTGCTTGGCGGTGTCTTCGCAGAGCATCTCCACTGGTCGTTGATCTTCTGGATCAACCTGCCGATCGGCTTCCTGGCGATGGCCATCATCAACAATCCGCTGAAGAAGTTGCCGATCGCGGCCAAACATCACCGCATCGACGGGCTGGGCGCAGTGCTCTTGGTGATCGCCACGGCGCTGCTGCTTCTGGCGCTCAACTGGGGTGGCAGCACCTATCCGTGGTTCTCGCCGGAAATCCTTGGGCTGGTGGCCTGCTCGGCCGCGTTCTGGGCGTTGTTCGCGCTGCGGCTGCTGAGGGCCAGTGAGCCTTTGATCTCGCTCGAGGTGCTGGGCAACCGGATCGTGCTCGCCGGCACGTTGTCGATGTTCCTGCTGCAGGCGGCAAACATCGGGGCGTCGGTTTACCTGCCGGTCTATCTGCAATCGGTTGTCGGGCTCTCGGTCAGCGAATCCGGCATCGCCATGCTGGGTCTCCTGCTCGGCACTGTTGCCGGTGCCACCTTCAGCGGCCGCATGATCCCGCGCTTCGTCCACTACAAGCGCATTGCCATGGTCGGCGTCAGTTTGGCGATCGCGTGCATCGGGGTGCTGAGTGCCATTGCGACGCACGCCTCGCTGCTCGAAGTCGAAATCCTGACGACCCTCATTGGCCTCGGCAGTGGCACGACCTTCCCGGTCAGCACCGTCTCGGTACAGAACGCGGTCGATCGCGCCCATCTCGGTGTCGCGACCGGCGTCCTGACCTTCCTGCGCACACTGGGCGGCGCGCTTGGCGTCGCCCTGCTCGGCGCCGTCGCGCTCGGCTACGGCCTGCCGCTCGCCGCCGAGGGCTCGCAGACGCATATCGAGCTGACATCGGCAATGCCGTTCGTGATGATCTTCCTCACCGCCGGCATCACTCTTGTTCTGGCATTGATCGCGCTGGCGCTGATGCCGGAAAAGCCGCTGCGCGGCAAGGACGAGCACGCAGCGCCCGTGCTCGCCGAATGATCACGTCAATCGTGGACGCCGAGCTTCTTTTGCAGGCTGGTCGACGAGGTCGTGTACTGGAAGATGATGCGCTCGCCCGGGCTGACGATGCGTTTTGCGGCCTGCGCCATCAGGGCAACCTCATGGAACCCTGACAGAATCAGCTTCAGCTTGCCCGGATACCAGTTGATGTCGCCGATGGCGAAGATGCCGGGAACCGACGTCTGGAATTTCTCGGTGTCGACCGGGATGAGGTTCTCATGCAGGTTCAGCCCCCATTCGGCGATCGGCCCGAGTTTCATGGTGAGGCCGAAGAACGGCAGCATGCGGGTGCATGGCACCTCGATATCGCCATCGGGGCCACCCTTGATGGTGGCGGACGAGAGCTGGCCGTCGGCGCCCGCGAGCCCGCTCACCTGACCGACCAGGAATTCCAGCTCTTTCATCTCCTGCATGGCATACATCTTGTTGACGCTGTCGGGCGCAGCCCGGAATTCCGGGCGCCGGTGGACAAGCGTCACGCTTTTGGCGATTGGCTGCAGGTTGAGCGTCCAGTCGAGCGCCGAATCGCCGCCGCCGACGATGACGAGATCGTGGCCGCGGAAATCTTCCATGCGCCGGACCGAGTAGAACACGCTCTTGCCTTCGTAGCTCTCGATGCCCGGGATGGGCGGTCGCTTGGGCTGGAACGAGCCGCCGCCGGCGGCGATCACCACCACCTTGGCTTCGAACACCTCAGCCTCGTCCGTGGTGACGCGGAAGCTGCCGTCCTCGAGCTTTTCGAGGCTTGAGACCATCCGGTTGAAAGTGAAGTCCGGCTTGAAGGGATGGATCTGTTCGAGCAGCTTGTCGACCAGACCCTGGGCAGTGATCATCGGCCAGCCGGGAATGTCGTAGATCGGCTTTTCCGGATAGAGCTCGGCGCATTGCCCGCCGGGACGGTCGAGGATGTCGATGAGATGGCACTTCATGTCGAAGAGCCCGAGCTCGAACACGGCGAATAGGCCGACCGGCCCTGCCCCGACAATGAGTACGTCCGTCTTGATCGTGTCCGTCATCAGCTCCGCCCCATTTTGGGAATGCTGGCGACAGTGCATGAGCATTGGCTCGCTGCCAAGCAGCCACGGCAAAATTGGAAATGGAGACTTGGTTCAGCCCTGCCGTTCGGGAACGCGCACGACCAGACCGTCGAGCGCGTCGCGCACCTTGATCTGGCAGGACAGGCGCGAGTTGGGCCGGACGTCGTAGGCGAAATCCAGCATGTCCTCCTCCATCGCTTCCGGCTCGCCGACCTCGCCCGTCCAGGCCTCGTCGACATAGACATGACAGGTCGCGCAGGCGCAGGCGCCGCCGCATTCGGCCTCGATGCCGGGCACCGCGTTGCGGATCGCGTTTTCCATGACGGTCGAGCCGTTCTCGGCCTCCACGTCGAATTGAGTACCGTCATTGGCGATGTAAGTCAGCTTGGCCATTTGTCACCTGAGGAGTCGCAGCCGAGATAATCACTCCGCCGGACAAGTCAACTGCGGCGCGAAAGCGCCACCGCATGACGTTTTTTCTGGATGTGCTCCCTGGAGGACTACCGGCTGATGGCGGCGATGAAGTCCCGCACTTCATCGATCAGCACGCCCAGCTTCCTCAGGATGCGACCATCCTCAGGCTGCTTTTCAATGGCTGCAGCGCATTCGGCGACGGCAAAGGCGCCGATGCCGCGGGCCGAGCCTTTCAGGCCGTGTGCAAGGAGCACCCGTTCCTTGGCATCGGCATCGACGATCTTGTCGCGCACCGAAAGCGCCTGCTGCACGAACAGCGCCAGCACCTCCTGTTCGAGCGCGCGATCATCCATCGTCTGCCGCGCAAGGTGGGCCATATCCACAGGTCGCGAACCTGCCGTCCCCGACACGTCGCCGCCGGGCATGGAAAACGCAATACCAATCTCGCCACGCATACGCACTGCTACTCCAAGAAAGGGCCGGCCGGCGGCCCGAAAATAGGCGGATTCCCGTCGCCAACGGGTTAACGATTGCCGGGGAAAAATGTTGTCACGGAGGCAGCCAAATCACGCTCTCGTTAACCTTATATTTAAAGTTTTACGTATCGCCGGGAATGCATGTTTTCTTTACCCGTGTGTGTCATTACGATACGAACGTCCATTTTCAGCCTCCTGTCTGGGACCAGACAAGCCAGAATCAGGCCAAAATCATAAGTCCCGCGGCAGCTAGTACAGGGTAGCGAAGGCATGGCTAAGAAACCGACGACGACCAAATCTCTCGAGAGCGACGTGGCCGCGGAACTGGAAAAGGCGCTTGACCTTGACCTGAACGGCGACGAAGGCGGGCTCGACATGGCGGCGTCGATGGAAGATCTCGAGGCCCAGATTTCGGCGGCCGCGGATGAACTGGCGCGCGAAGGCCGCAGCCATAGAATCGAGCCGGCAAATGAGCCTCAGGCCGCGAAGGCGGCGCCCCAGCCGAAGCCGGTGGAACTGCGCCCGGTCGAATCGCGCGCCTCGCAACCGAACGGTTTTGCGCCGGCTCCCGCCGGTTTCACGCCGGCCAATGACGATCGCCAAAAGGATTACCGGACGCTTCTGCATGGCCTCAACCGGCGCGCTTCGAGCACCGTCTACTGGGTGATCGCGTTCATTTCACTCGCCTGGATCGCAGGCGCCGGCGGCCTCGCCAACCTGCTGTTTGGGCCGAGCATCTGGCAGATCCGCACTCTCGACCAGTTCTTCGCCCGCCCCGAGCTGATCGGCCTGGCGGTCGCGGCGATCATCCCAGTCATCCTGTTCTGGGCCTTCGCCGCCATGATCCGGCGCGCGCAGGAAATGCGCATCGCCGCGCAATCCATGACAGAAGTGGCCTTCCGCCTCGCCGAGCCGGAAAACCTTGCCCAAGACCGCGTCATGATGATCGGTCAGGCCGTTCGCCGCGAGGTCGCCGCCATGGGCGAAGGCATCGAGCGCACTTTGGCCCGCGCCGTCGAGCTCGAAACCCTCGTCCACAGCGAAGTCAACCAGATCGAGCGCTCCTATTCCGAGAACGAAGCGCGTATCCGCTCGCTGGTCGACGGGCTGGGCAGCGAGCGCGAAGCTGTCGTTAGCCATGCCGAGCGCGTGCGCGCTTCGATCCACGGCGCGCACGAGACGCTGCGCGACGAGATCGGTGCCGCCAGCGATATCATCCGCGATTCGATCCTCAATGCCTCGACCAAGCTGTCGATGACGATCAACAATTCGGGTGACACGCTGATCGATCGCATCAACGAGAGCTCGCTGTCGATCTTCGACTCGGTGGAAACCCGGCTCGACACGATCACCGACCGCTTGTCGACCTCGGGCGAGGCCTTCGCCAGCCTGCTCGACACCCGCATCGCCAAGCTGACCGACACCACGGACGGCCTTACCCGTTCGCTGACCGATCTTCTTGACGATCGCACCAACGGCATGGTTTCGCTGCTCGGCGGCGCCGCCCGCACACTGAACTCCGAGTTCGAAGCAAGCCTCAGCGGCATCGAGCGGACGCTGGCCGAGCGCGGCCAGGCGCTGATCAGCGAGTTCCAGACCCGCGCCGAAGCACTCGACACCGGCACCCAGAAGCTCAATGCCGCGCTCGAAGCGCGTGCCCGCCAGATCAACGAAACTCTGGTCGAACGTGCGCGCGAGATCGCCAACACCTTCGCCGAGAGCAAGGACCAGCTGTCGTCGATGATCGATCAGGGCAAGACCCAGATCGGGGCCGACATGGCCGACATCATCTCGTCGACCTCTTCCATGCTCGAAGCCCGCGCCACGGATTTCGCCGGACGCATGGAGGCGGCCCGCCATGTCGTGTCGCGCGCCTTCGATTCCGACATCCAGCGCCTCGCCGATGCTCGCGCCGGCATTGACGAAGCCATCGAAGACCACAGCCGGAAGCTCTCCGACAGCAGCAACCGTATGGCCGCCGCCATGCAGGAGGACCTCGCGAAATTCGCCGAGAGTCGCGCCGGCATCGATGAGGCCGTGGCCAGTCAGGTCCAAAAACTGGCCGAGGGCCGCAGCCTTATCTCTCGCGCGCTGGAAGAGGACCTGCGCAAGGTCAACGAGTCCCACGCGGCCATCGACGCCTCGCTCGGCGCCCATCTCGAGCAGCTCCAAGAGAGTCGCAACCGCCTCTCCCAGGCGCTGAACGAAGACTCCGGCAAACTCGTGCAAGCCCGCACCATAATTGACGAAATGGTCGCTGGACATGTCGGCAAGCTGGCCGAGGGCCGCAACATTCTGGCGCGCGCGCTGGAGGCCGATCTCGGCAAACTGGCGGACAGCCGCGCCTCGATCGACGGCCTGGTCGCCGGCCAGGTCGAGAAGATCGCCGAGGGCCGCGCCGTGCTCGCCAAGGCGCTGGAGACCGACATCGCCGGGATAAGGGACCTGATCGAGACCCATTCGGCCAAGCTCGCGGAGGACAGGGGTGAACTCAGCCGCGCGCTGGAGGGCGACCTGAGCGGAATCCGAAGCCTGATCGACAGCCACGCCGGCAGGCTTGTCGAGGACCGCAGCCTGCTGTCCCAGACGCTTGAATCCGATCTCGCCAAGTTGGCCGAGAGCCGCGCCTCGATCGACGGCCTGGTTGCCGGCCAGGTCGAGAAGCTCGCCGAAGGCCGCGATATCTTGAAGCGTGCCCTGGAAGCCGACATCAACACCATCAGGGGTGCCATTGCGGGACACTCCGAGAAGGTGCAGGAGGAACGCGCTCAGCTGTCGCAGGCCCTGGAGGCCGACCTGCAGACCGTCGGCGGCGCGATCTCCGATCACCAGAACAGGCTCGTCCAGGACCGCGCCGTGCTGTCGAAGTCGCTCGAGGACGATCTGGCCAAGCTGGCCGAGAGCCGTTCCAGCATCGATGGCTTGGTGGCCGGCCAGGTCGAGAAGCTTGCCGAGGGCCGCGATATCCTCAAACGCGCTCTGGAAGCGGACCTCAACACCATCCAGGGCGCCATCGTCGATCATTCGCAGAAGATCGCCGACCATCGCGCCGAGCTGTCGCGCGTCCTGGATGCCGACATGGCCAATGCCAGCGGCCTCATGCAGACCCACGCCGACAGGCTGGTCCAGGACCGCTCGACCCTGTCCAAGGCCTTGGAGGACGATCTCGCCAAGCTGGCCGAAAGCCGGTCCTCGATCGATGGTCTGGTCGCTGGCCAGGTGGAGAAGCTGGCCGAAGGCCGCGATATCCTCAAGCGTGCGCTCGAAGCGGACCTCGCCAAGCTCGCCGAAAGCCGCGCCTCGATCGACGGCCTCGTCGCCGCCCAGGTGGACAAGCTCGCGGAAGGCCGCGATGTCCTCACGCGCGCCCTCGAGGCCGACCTGGCCAAGCTCGCCGAGAGCCGCGCCGGCATCGACGGGCTGGTCTCCGGCCAGGTGGAAAAGCTCGCCGAGGGTCGCGACATCCTCAAGCGGGCGCTTGAATCCGATCTGCAGAAGCTGGCGGAAAGCCGCTCGGAGATCGACGGCGTCATCGCCGGTCACATCGGCAAGCTGTCCGAAGGCCGCGACATGCTGGCCCGCGCCCTGGAAGATGACCTCGTCAAGCTCGCCGAAGCGCGCAAGGACGTCGACCGTTCGGTGTCCGGCCATATCGACCAGATCGCGGCCAAGAGCAGCGACATCTCGGCGGCGATCGCTGCCGATGTCGAGAAGATCGAGCAGGCCTTCAGCCGCCAGACCGGCATCATCGAAGAACGCGCCGGCACCATGGAGCGTGCGCTTTCGGCCGGCGTCGACAATGTCCGCGGCGTCCTCGAAAAGACCGCCGTCTTCGTTGCCGGCGCGCTGCGCGACAAGGTGATGGAAATCACCAGCACGCTTCACGAGCAGGCGGGCGCCGCCTTCAGCGACGCCGATCGCAAGATCGCCGAACGCGCCGAACAGACTTCGGCTGCGCTGCTCGCCCGGGCCGAAGAGATTGCCAACGCCTTCGAGCAGGCCGACCGCCGCCTGCACGAGCGCGCTCAGGACACCTCGAGCATGCTGATGGCCCGCGCCGATGATGCGTCCAACGCGCTCATGGCCCGTGCCGAGGAAACCGCCGACAAGCTCGCCGCCCGCGCTGGCGAGATCGCCGGCACCTTCGACGCCGCCGACCAGAAACTGGTCGCCCGCGCGGTCGAAACGGCGCAGTCGCTCGCAGCCCGCGCCGGCGACATCCTGCGCAACTTCGAGGGCGCGGACGAGCGCCTCAGCATGCGCATCACCGAATCGGCCGAAGCGCTGGCCGCCCGCGCTTCGGATCTCGGCCGCATCTTCGACGCCGCCGACCAGCATCTGATCTCGCGCATTGCCGAAGGTTCGGAGGCGCTGTCGTCGCGGGCGTCCGAAATTGCCCGCATCTTCGACGACGCCGACAACCGTTTGGTGTCGCGCATCGCCAGCAGCACCTCGACCATCGGCGAACATGCCGACACCATTGTCGGCGCATTCGCCGCCACCGAGCAGCGCGTCGCCGACCGTGCCCGCCAGACCGGCCAGGAACTCGCCGTCCACGCCCGCGAGATCGAGCAGGCACTTGCCGGTGCCGACGAACGCCTGGCCTCGAGCGCCGCTGCGGCGGCGGCCCGTGTCGAGGAACAGGTGGCGAGCGTCGAGAACCGGCTCGCCTATGGCGCCGAAACGATGGGCCAGAAGCTCAACGAGCAGGTCTCCAGCGCCGAGGCGCAGCTCATCTCGCGCGCCAACGTCATTGCCGAAACCTTCACCGCGGTCGGCCAGCATATCGGCCAGAGCACCAACGAGGCGGCAAAGACCATCGGCGCCAACACCCGCGAGCTCAACACCATGCTTGCGGCGCGCTCCGCCGAAATGTCGAAGATTCTCGACGAGACGGCGCGTCCCCTGGTCGAGCGCTTCGCCCAGGGCGGCTCCGAGCTGCAAAAGAGCATGGAAGAGGTCACCGAACGGGCGACCGAGAAGCTGCGCAGCGAAAACGCGGCCCTCGTCAATGCGCTCGCCAACCGTACCGCGGAGACGCTCTCGGCGGTCGAGGGCGCCCGCTCGACGCTGGCCGACAGCGTTGCCGACCTTATCGGCCGCATGACCACCTCCAGCGCGCAGCTCAGTCAGCTGATCGACCAGGCGGCCGTCAATCTCGGCCAGGTCGAGGAGCGCCTGAGCGGCAGCACGCAGAGCTTCGCGGCGACCACCGAGAAGGCGGCCCAGACCTTTGCCAGCTCGGCGCGCCTCGTTGATTCCAACACGACGCGGCTCACCGATCTGTCGTCGGCGACGTTGCGCGAGGTCGCCTCGATCGCGACCAAGTTCGACGAGCACAGCCGCCTGCTGTCCAGCGCCTCGGACCTGCTGAGCTCCGCGCAGAGCAATCTCGAGCACACGCTGGAGCGGCAGTCGTCGCTGGAAGACCTCGCCGTCGGCCTGGTCAAGAAGTCGGAAGACCTCGAGAAAGTCATGCGCTCCTTCGAGACTCTTGTGGGCCAGACGATGCAGAATGCCGAGGGCCGGACGATGGAATCGGCGGAGAAGATTCGCACCGCCATCGCCGAGGTCGTCGATTCGGCGACGCGCCGCTTCGCCGACGCGACCGAGGAGATGCGGCGCACTGCGGGCTCCATCAAGAGCGAGCTGGACCTCACCCGCGCCGAGCTCAAGAAAGGCGTCATCGAGATGCCGGAGGAGGCGAAGGAATCGACCTCGGCCATCCGCCGCGCCGTCGCCGAGCAGATTAACGCGCTCAAGGAACTGTCGGATATCGTTGCGAAATCCGGCCGCAGCGGCAGCAGCGAGACCGGCGAGCCGCGCGCCCTGCGCCCCGCGCCGCAGTCGCCCGCTCGCCCCGCCGAGCAGCCGCTGCGCCGCCCGCCGGCGCCGCAGCAGCCTCAGCCGGAGCGCCCGGCGCCGCAGGCACCGCTCGGCGAGACGACGCTGCGCGGCACCCTCGATCTCGAGCGCCCGGCGGAAGCGCCGCGCCGCGATCCGAACGGCCGCACGCAGCAGGGCGGCTGGGTGCGCGATCTCCTGACCAACGCCTCGCGCGAGGAAGAGCTGAAGCCGGCGACGCCCGCGGAAGCACCGCGCGCGACCCCTGCCCAGCGTTCGCCGCTGCATGTCATGGAATCGCTGAACTCGCTGTCGGTCGACATCGCCCGCGCCATCGACCATGACGCCTCGATCGAGCTGTGGAACCGCTACCGCCGCGGCGAGCGCGACGTGTTCACGCGCCGGCTCTACACGCTGAAGGGCCAGCAGACCTTCGACGAGATCCGCCGCAAGTATCAGGCCGAGGCCGAGTTCCGCGCCGCCGTCGACCGCTACTGCGACGATTTCGAGAAGCTGCTCAAGGACGTATCGCGCAACGACCGCGACAACATCATGGCGCAAACCTATCTCACGTCGGACACCGGCAAGGTCTACACGATGCTGGCCCACGCCAGCGGCCGCCTGCACTGAGCGGGGCACCTGTCAGACACTGAAGCGGGGCCATTGCTCCGCTTCTTCATTTTAGAATCTACTTTTAGTTTGACGCAGGTCCCATCTTCGAATTGGCGGGAAGGCCTTGAAGACAGCGATAATCTTCGACTGCGAATTTCTTTGCCTCGAAGGCTCGCAACGCAGATTTTGGTGCGCGGCTCATGATCCCGATCCGGTCATAGCCCAGGTCGGCGCAGTAAAGCTCGGACTTGAGGGGGAGTTTCCCCTATTAGGCACGCACCGCGCCTATGTGCAACCGATTGACCGATTCGGCCGGGGATACGCGCTCGATCCGTTTTTCACCCAGCTCACCGGCATCACTGAAGAAACCCTGGAGACCGAGGGAGTCGGATTGGCAGAAGCTCTTGCCGACATCGACCGGTTCTCCGACGGTGCGCGCTTTTGGTCCTGGGGCAAGGACGAGCTGAACATGGTCGCGATCAGTTGTTATATCGCCGGCATTCCCGTTTCCATACCAGCCAACCGGTTCGACAATGCAGTCAAGCTGCTGCTAGCGGCAGGGATGCCGATCGAAGATTTGGCGAGGACACCCAGCAACAAGCTGGCGGACTACTATGGCGTCGACCACGTTCCGTTGCGGGCACACGACGCGCTCGACGATGCGCTATCGCTGACCTACACCCTGCAACATCTGTTGAAATCCGAAAAATTGCAGGCAGACGTCTTCGAGTGTTTGTAGCTTGCGCGGCACCGCACAGGCACGCGCATTCGTTCAGATCACCGAATCGGTCCAGCGCACGATGTCCTTCGCCGCTTGGCCGAACGCGTTGTCCAGGGCACCGACATAAGCGGCGTTTCCGCCGCCCGAGACCGGTGCGCTGGCCGTGAAGTCCTTCGAGGCGCGCACCTCGCCATTGCGATCGTTGAGGATGCGCACGAACAGGTCCACATCGGCATGTTCGCCCCCATTGACCCGGACTTCGAAGGACCGCACCTCGACGATGATCTGGTAGTCGATCGCCAGACCCTCGCCCGGCTTGCCGACACCGGCAAAGCTGCCGGAGCGCTGAAAAGTCTCGGCGAGCCTTGCCTGCACGATCAGCGGCAGGCGGTCCGCCCATTGCGCGCCCTTGAGGAACTGGATCGACTGGTCGGACGGCCTGATCACGATGTTCTGGCTGTCCAGCGCCTTCAGCGCCGAGGGTTGGGCGATCAGGATCTGGCGGCGGCTGTGGCCTCGCATGTCGAGCGAAGGCGCGGAAAGCTCGAACGTGTCGAGCGGCGCCGGCCTGCCCCCCAGTACCGCGCAGCCTGCAAGCGTGAACACGAGCGTCGCGGCAGCAACGGACTTCAACCCTCTCACTGACTTCACGCGCGATCCCCACTGTCCCCGGATCTGACGATCAACTTACAGCTGCAATCCATGTTCTTGGCGTTCGCAGCAGCGGAAGTCAACGCCGTGCCCTGCCGTCAAACTGACGGACCTCCCCCTCGCCGCCCGTCAGTATGCGCTGCGGGTTTCGGCTGAGATCTGTCACCGCTTCCTCGATTCGGCTGATCGAGCGCCGGCTGGCCTGGACCAGCGCCTCGACATCCTGCAGCCCCTGGCCGGAGAAGCGCGACAGATTGTCGACGATGGTGCCCAGCCGAGAGTTCAGCGTATCGGCAACCTGCTTGAAGGACTTCAGCGTCGCCCGAGCATCGGCCATTACGCCATTGGCTTCACCGGACCCGAGAAGCTTGTCGACCTTCTCGAGAATTCCGTCGACGCGCACGGAGGCGTCGTTGAGGCGTTGCGCAAGCTGGCGGGCATTCTTGATCGTATCGTTGATGTCGTCGGAGCGGTTGGCGATCTTGTCGGTGACCTTGGCGATGTCGGCGGCCGCCTTGTTGGCGCTGTCGCTCGCCTTCTGGATGTTGGCGAGCGCCGCACGGACATCCGCCGGATCTATCCCATCGAGAACGCCGTTGACCTTGGCGAGCGTACCTTGCGTCTGCTTGGCGAAGTCGTTGACCGACCCCACCGCGGCATCGACGTTCTTCAGCACGCCGTCCAACTGCCCGCTGGTTTCCTTGAGGTTCGCGGTGACAGTGTCGACATTGGCGACGATGCTCTTGATCCGGTCCTTGTCGACCGAATTGAGCAGGCCCTCGGCCGCCTTCAGCGTGCTGTCGAGTCGGCCCGACACATTTTGCAATTGCTCCGAAAGCGAGCTCACGGCGGACAGGAATTTATCGATGCCGTCCGAATTCTTGGCCAGCGCGTTGGAGAAGGTCTCGACGTTCTTGACTGTCTGCGTCAGAGGTCCGCGAACATCCTTGGTGAAGCCTTCCAACTCGGAAAGCACCTTATCGGCACGCGTGAAGATGTTCTGCGCCGTCTGCAGCAGGTTGGTCACGGCCGACGGATTGGCGACGATCTCCGGAACCCTGCCTTCTTTCTCGGCCTGGTCGAGCAGCTTCACTTCCTTGGGATCGGCGCCTTTCAGCTCGATATTGGCCTGGCCGGTGAGGCCGGCGAGCCCGATATCGGCCTGCGTGGACTTGGTGATCGGCGTCATGCGGTCGATCTCGGTGTCGGCGATGGCGACGGTCGGGTTGTCGACATCGATATAGACCCGTTTGACGTCGCCCACCTTGACGCCGTTGAACAGCACGAAGCTGCCGCGGCCAAGGCCCGAAGCCGAGCCCGGGATGCGCACCCGCAGCAGCGTCGTCTCGCCACGCTCGCCGATCGCGGCCGTCCAGTAGACGAAGGCGAACGCCGCGAGGATAGCGGCCAGCGTGAAAATGCCGACAATGACGTAGTTGGCTCTGGTTTCCATTGCCCCACTTATGGCTATGCGCGAGCCGCAAGATCAAGTTGCCGGGCGCGTTTTCCGCGGAAATAGGATTTTACCCACGGCTCCTCGCTTTTCAGCATGTCGTCGATCGTGCCTTCGACCAGCACCCTCTTCTTGCCGAGCACCGCCACGTGGTCGCAGGCGGTGAACAGCGTGTCGAGGTCGTGCGTGACCATGTAGACCGTCAAATCCATCGTATCGCGCAACTTGACGACCAATTCGTCGAATTCGGCCGCGCTGATCGGATCGAGGCCCGAGGTCGGCTCGTCGAGGAAGACGATGTCCGGATCGAGCGCCAGCGCGCGAGCCAACGCCGCGCGCTTGATCATGCCGCCCGACAGCTCGGAGGGGAATTTCTGCGCTGCGTCCGGCGGCAGCCCGACCAGCTCGATCTTGAGCATGGCGAGCTCGTCCATCAGCTTCTTCGGCAGGTCGAGATACTCGCGCATCGGCACCTGCACGTTTTCCAGCACCGTCAGCGCCGAAAACAGCGCGCCGTGCTGGAACAGGACGCCAAGCCGCATGTCGATGCGCAGGCGCTCGATCTCGCTTGCCTTGTCGACGTCGACGCCGAACAGCCTGATGGTTCCCGATTGCTTCGGCATAAGCCCGAGGATGGTGCGCAGCAACACCGACTTGCCGGCGCCCGAGGCGCCGACGAACCCCAGGATCTCGCCGCGCTCGATGTCGAGCGAAAGCTTGTCGAGGATCAGCTTGTCTTCGATGGCAACCGTGACGTCACGGACCGAAAGCACGATCTCGCTCTCGTCCGCGTTCTGCGCCGTGTTGACCCCGTTGCCGCTTGCAACCGCCATCTCAAAACCCGATCGATGCGTAGAACATGGCGAAAAGCCCGTCGAGGATGATGACGACGAAGATCGACTTCACCACCGACGCGGTCACGTGCTGGCCGAGCGATTCGGCGCTGCCGCCGACCTTCATGCCCTCGACCGAAGCGATGGTGCCGATGATCATGGCCATGAACGGCGCCTTGATCAGCCCGGCAAAAATGGTGCTGAGGTCGATGGCGACCCGCAGCCGATCGATGAATGCCGCCGGTGGAATGTCGGAATAGAGCCAGGCGGCGATGATGCCGCCGCCGAGCGCGGCGAAATTCGCGATGATCGTCAAGCACGGCAGCGCAATCACCAAGGCGACGAGCCGCGGAAACACCAGCACGCCGATCGGGTTCAACCCGATCACCTTCAGCGCGTCGACCTCCTCGCGCATCTTCATCGAGCCGATCTCGGCGGTGATGGCGCTGCCCGAGCGGCCGGCCAGCATGATCGCGGTCATCAGCACGCCAAGCTCGCGCAGGATCAGCACGCCGACGAGGTCGACAACGAAAATGTCGGCACCGAAATAGCTAAGCTGATAAGCGCCTTGCTGGGCGACGATGGCGCCGACGATGGCCGACATCAGCACCACCACGGGAATGGCGCCGACGCCCATACGGTCGATCTGGTTGAAGATTGCTGCCGGATTGACGGCATGGCCGCGGCCGAGCTTCATCTGCGCGCCGCGGATGGTGGCGCCGAGGATGTTCATCGAGGCCAGAAAATCGTCGCGCATCTCGTAGACGCGGCGGCCGACCAGCTCCAGCGCGCGCAGGATGATGTTGGGCGGTCCGGCCGGCCCCGATTCGGGTTCGCGTCGCACCGCGTCGCCGACCGCGCCGAGCAGGATTGAGGCGATCTCGCTCTGCCCCTGCACATGGACTTCGACGCCTTTCTTCTCGAAAGCGCTCGCCAGCCGATCGATCAGCCAGGCGCCGGCCGTGTCCATCTTCTCGATCTGGGAAAGGTCGAGCATCAGCTTCTTGGCGCTGTTGCGGTTTTCGATCTTGCGCATTTCGGCATCGATCGATGCCACGGTCCGCGTCGTCCAGACACCCGAGAAAGCGCAGCCGAGCACGTCGCCTTCCTCGCCGACGGCAATGCGCGGCTGGTGATTGGCATCACCGGCGGGCGTGCGGCTTGCGTCGCGTTTGCGGATGGTCAACATGGCGTCCTGTTTAGCGTGACGGGACTGGCGTGTCGATTTGCCGGGAGACCGGGTCGCACAGCCGGAGAAGAAAAATATGGCGCGTGTCATTTCGGTCGAGGCGGAGCGATTCCCCATCGCGGGCACTTTCACCATCTCGCGCGGCTCGAAAACCGAGGCCGAAGTCATCACCGTGACGATCGCCGACAACGGACATGTCGGACGCGGCGAATGCGTGCCCTACAGGCGCTACGGCGAGACGATGGAAGGCGTGCGCGCCGCAATCGAGGCGATGCGCGGCCAGATCATCGACGGCATCGGCCGCACCGCCTTGCTCGCGGCCATGCCGGCGGGCGCGGCCCGCAATGCCATCGACTGCGCCTTGTGGGATCTCGAAGCCAAGCTGGGCGCTAGGCCGGTGGCGGACGCAATCGGGGTCGTTTCGCCGAAGGCGCTTGAAACCGCCTACACGCTGTCGCTCGCCGAACCTGAGGCGATGGCGGCGCAGGCCCGCGCCGCTGCCTCGCGGCCACTGCTCAAGGTCAAGATCGGCGGCGACAACGACGCGGCAAGGATTCGCGCCCTGACGCAAGCCGCCCCGCAAAGCCGCATCATACTCGACGCTAACGAGGGCTGGACCGATAACAACATCGTCGAGAATCTCGCATTCGCAGCCGAGCACGGCATAGTGCTGATCGAGCAGCCGCTGCCGGCCGGCCGTGATGGCATCTTGCGCGAAATCGCGCATCCCGTGCCGATCTGCGCCGACGAAAGCGTGCACGAGGCGAAGAACCTCGAAGCGCTGGTCGGCCTCTATGACGTCGTCAACATCAAGCTCGACAAAACTGGCGGACTGACCGAAGCGCTGATCCTTCGCGATCGTGCCCGGGAGCTGGGTTTCGGCATCATGGTCGGCTGCATGGTCGGCACGTCGCTCGCCATGGCGCCGGCAGTGCTGTTGGCTCAAGGCGCCGATTTCGTCGACCTCGACGGGCCGCTGCTCTTGGCGCACGACCGCGAACCGGGTCTGGTCTACCAGGGCTCGCTGGTCTCACCGCCTCAGCCGGCGCTGTGGGGCTGAGCGCGCGGCAAGCCCGATCAGCGCGAGGCCGATGATCGCGATCGGGATCATCGCCAGGAACCCGTCGACGCCAAGACGATCGTAGAGCGGGCCGGAGACCAGCGTGACCGCGGCCATGAAGAAGCCGTTGAAGAAATAGGCGATGCCTTGCGCGGCGCCCGTGCGCTCTTCGGAAACCGTTTCGCCGATCATCTTCTGCAGGCCGATCAGCACCATCGCCACCGAAACCGCATGCAGCGTCTGGACGCCGAAGAAGCCGACGACGCCGAGGCCCAGCGGCCAGACCAGCGGAAAGGCGACCCATCGCAGGATCGAGCCGATGCCGGCGATCACCATCACCCTGACGACGGAAACGGAGGCGAAAATGCGGTTGAAGAACAAGAACATGCAGACCTCGGCAACCACGCCCCAGGCCCACAGCAGGCCCACGACGGAATCGCTGATGCCGATCGACTTCCAGTAGATCGACACGAAGCCGTAAAGAAAGGCGTGGCTGGCGGTGATGATGCCGACACCCAGCGTGAAATAGAGGAAATAGGCGTTGAAGAGGCTTGGCGCCGAATGCTGAATGTCGGTCGCCGATAATGGCGACGCCTTGCGAGGCTTGCCCATCCGCGGCGCCCACAAACCCGCGGCAAGCGCTGCGGCAAGGGCCACAAAGATGATCGCCGGAACTGCTTGGGGGCCGGTGGCCGCCAGGATGAAGCCGCCGATTATATTGGCGCAGAAATAGGAGATCGAACCCCATTTGCGCATGGCGGTGTAGTTGGAGCCGAAGCGGCGGACGCCCGACAGAGCCAGCGAATCGGCCATCGGCGAATGCGGCGTCCAGGGGATCGAAAGCAACAGCGAGATGGCCAGCACGCCCGCATAGGTGGTCGGCAGGAAATAGCCGGCCGAAATGATCATCGTCGCCGCGACCAGCGCGATATATACATTGGCGCGGTCCTTCGCCCGGTCGGCAAACGCGGTGAGCATCGGCGTCGTCACGACGCGCAGGAACATCGGCGCGGCCAGGATGACGGCGATCTGTTCGGCGTGGAAGCCTTTCGCCTCCAGCCAGAGCGGAAAATAGGGCAGATGGGTCCCCTGCGACACGAACAATGTCGCGAAGATCAGGCTCATGCGCAGTTCGAAATGGGCGGGCTTGACGAGTTGCTCAGGCGAAAGTGGCGGCAGCGACATGAATCGATCCAATTACGCTGCATTCCACGACCCGCAACGCGTTTCGATCCCTATCACGCGGCAAGGCGCGGCGGAACCGCCTGGACCAGTCGATCTGGCTAAAGCTGTTGAAAGACAAGGAACCTCGGAGCCGGAAAGGCGCTCAGGCAGCCTTGACCGCCCTGCCCTTGAGATCGATGAGATCGACGCGCACCGGCGCGTCCTTGCCGGCCGGAACTTCGGGCAGCACATGCGCCCAGGTCAGGATCTCCATGCGGCCGTCGAAATGCTCGACCACCGCGGTGCAGCTTTCCACCCAGTCGCCGGTGTTGATGTATTGCACGTCGCCATAGCTTTCGATCGCGGCGTGATGGATGTGGCCGCAGATCACGCCGTCGACATGCGAGCGCCGCGCTTCCTCGGAGAGCACCGTCTGGAACGATCCGATGAAGTTCACCGCCTTCTTCACCTTGACCTTCGCCCAGGAAGAGAACGACCAGTAAGGCAGGCCGAGCAGGTGGCGCAGCCTCGTCACGAGGCGATTGACCAGCATTGCCGTGTCATAGGCGTAGTCGCCGAGGTAAGCGAGCCAGCGCTGGTTGTGCACCACAGTGTCGAACTGGTCGCCATGGATGACGAGAAGCCGCCTGCCGTCGGCGGTCTCATGAATGGCGCGGTCGGCAACGACGATGCCGCCGAAATGCACGCCCTGGAACTGGCGGGCGAACTCGTCGTGGTTGCCGGCGATGTAGGTGATCGAGGCGCCTTTGCGCGCCTTGCGCAGCAATTTCTGCACCACGTCGTTATGGCTCTGCGGCCAATGCCAGCTGCGCCGCAGGCGCCAGCCGTCGACGATGTCGCCGACCAGGTAGATGGTATCGGCGTCATGGTGGCGCAGGAAATCGATCAGGAAATCGGCCTTGGCCGCTTTCGAGCCGAGATGCACGTCGGAAATGAACATGGTGCGAAAAGTGCGGGGCTCTGGACCGGACATCGCGATTTCCACCTTTCTTTGGCGTGCTATGCCTCGATTCATGCAACAACCGTATGACGGTTGCGGTTGGTCCAGCCCAGGCGCTAGCGTGCCGCCCTCGAAAAAGGAGAAATCACCATGGATCTCGGCATTCGCGGCAAGAAGGCCATCGTCTGCGCCTCGAGCAAGGGACTGGGGCGCGGATGCGCGATTGCGCTGGCCAAAGCCGGCGTCGACCTTGTCATCAACGGTCGCAACGCCGAGCTGTTGGCGAAGACGGCGCAGGAAATCCGCGAAAAATTCGGTGTCGAGGTGATCGAGATCGCCGGCGACGTCTCGAAGCCGGAAGTGCAGAAGGCATTGCTTGCCGCCTGCCCCGCCCCCGACATCCTGGTCAACAACAATGGCGGCCCGCCGCTTCGCGATTTCCGCGAGCTCGACCGCGCGAAAATCCTCGAAGGCGTGACGCAGAACATGGTGACGCCGATCGAGCTGATCCAGGCGGTCATCGACGGCATGGCCAAGCGCGGCTTCGGCCGCATCGTCAACATCACGTCGCTGTCGGTCTATGTGCCGATCCCGGGCCTCGACCTGTCGTCGGGCGCCCGCGCCGGCCTGACCTCGTTCCTTGCCGGCGTGGCGCGCACCGTCATCGACCGCAACGTCACCATCAACAGCCTGTTGCCCGGCAAGCTCGACACCGACCGGTTGCGTGGCCCGCATGAAGCCGGCACGCCGGAAGACCCGGCAGCGGCCGCCGCGCGCAAGGCCCGCATCAGCGCCGACGTACCGGCAAAGCGCCTCGGCACGCCGGAAGAGTTCGGCCAGATCTGCGCCTTCCTGTGCTCGGTTCATGCCGGCTATCTCACTGGACAGAACATCCCGGTCGACGGTGGGCTCTACGTCAGTGCGTTCTGACGAGCTTCGTCAATCCGCCGCAAGTTTCCGAGCCAACAGGCTGAAATGCATCGATTATCTTCGCCTCGGCATTGTGAATGCCAGGGCCGACATTTGGCGTCGCGAAGAATCGCCGCTGCATGCTAAAAGGCTCGAAAGCAAGAAGCAGGAGGGCCGCGAATGGACGGCGAGAGCAAGAAAACGGCCCGATCGGACCTCGATGAGGCCGCGCTCTTCTTTCACAAGCACCCCACCCCGGGAAAGCTCGAGATCCAGGCGACCAAGCCGCTGGGCAACCAGCGGGATCTCGCGCTTGCCTATTCGCCGGGCGTTGCCGCTCCTTGTCTCGAGATCCGGGACGATCCGGCGGCCGCCGCCGACTACACGGCGCGCGCCAACCTCGTCGGCGTTGTCTCCAACGGCTCGGCGGTGCTTGGGCTGGGCAATATCGGCCCGCTCGCCTCCAAGCCGGTGATGGAAGGCAAGGCGGTGCTGTTCAAGAAATTCGCCGGCATCGATGTGTTCGACATCGAGATCGATGCTCCCGAGATCGAGCGCATGGTCGAGACGGTGGCCGCGCTCGAGCCGACCTTCGGCGGCATTAATCTCGAGGACATCAAGGCGCCTGAATGCTTCGAGGTCGAGGAACGGCTGAAGGCCCGCATGGGCATTCCGGTTTTCCATGACGACCAGCATGGCACGGCAATCATCGTCGCCGCCGCGGTGCTCAACGGGCTGGAATTCGCCGGCAAATCGATCTCCGACATCAAGATCGTCACGTCCGGCGCGGGCGCTGCGGCGCTCGCCTGCCTCAACCTTTTGGTCTCGCTCGGGGCCAAGGTCGAAAATATCTGGGTCACCGATCGTTTCGGCGTCGCCTACAAAGGCCGGGTCGAGGAGATGGACCGCTGGAAAGACCCTTATGTGAAGGACACCCAAGCGCGCACGCTGACCGATGTCATCCCCGGCGCCGACGTCTTTCTCGGCCTCTCCGCCGCCGGCGTGCTGAAGCCAGAACTCCTGCAGCACATGGCGCCGAAGCCGCTGATCCTGGCGCTCGCCAACCCGACGCCGGAGATCATGCCTGAGGTGGCGCGCGCGGCACGGCCCGACGCCATGATCTGCACCGGGCGCTCCGATTTTCCCAATCAAGTCAATAACGTGCTCTGCTTTCCTTACATCTTCCGCGGCGCGCTGGATTGCGGGGCGAGCGCCATCAACGAGGAGATGAAGATGGCCGCGGTCAGAGCGATCGCGGCGCTGGCCCGCGAGGAGCCCTCGGACGTCGCCGCCCGCGCCTATTCCGGCGAGACGCCGGTCTTCGGGCCGGACTTCCTGATCCCCTCGCCCTTCGATCCGCGGCTCATCCTGCGCATCGCGCCGGCGGTGGCGAGAGCCGCCTGCGACACCGGCGTGGCGACGCGGCCGATTGCCGATTTCGCGGCCTATGTCGACAAGCTCAACCGCTTCGTCTTCCGCTCCGGCCTGGTGATGAAACCGGTGTTCTCCTCGGCCAAGGCCGCCGGCGCGAAGCGCGTCATCTACGCCGACGGCGAGGACGAGCGCGTGCTGCGGGCGGCACAGGTGGTCCTTGAGGAAGGCATCGCCGAGCCGATCCTGATCGGCCGTCCGCATGTCGTGGAAGTGAGGCTGAAGCGTTACGGCCTGCGCATCCGGCCGGGCGTCGATTTCGGCCTGATCAATCCGGAGGACGATCCGCGCTACCGGCACTATGTCGATCTGCTGATCGAGCTCGCCGGCCGCCGCGGTATAACGACGGAAGCCGCTCGCACCATGGTGCGCACCAACAACACGGTGATCGCGGCGCTTGCGTTGAAGCGCGGCGATGCGGATGCGATGATTTGCGGGCTCGAAGGCCGCTTCGAGCGCCATCTCCGCAATGTCACGCTGATCATCGGGCCGCGTCCGGGCATCAAGGACCGCGATCTCTCGACGCTGTCGATGCTGATCTCGCAGCGCGGCATCATCTTCCTCACCGACACCCATGTCTCCGTCGATCCGACGGCGGAGGAGATCGCCGAGATGACGGTGCTGGCGGCGGAAGAAATCCAGCGCTTCGGCATCGAGCCGAAGGCTGCGCTGCTGTCGCATTCGGATTTCGGCTCGCGCGATTCGCCCGGCGCGCTCAAGATGCGCGAGGCCGCTGCCATCCTCGCCCGCATCGCGCCGGAGCTGCAGTGCGACGGCGAGATGCATGCCGACTCGGCTCTTTCCGAGCATCTGCGCCAGCGCGTCTACCCGCATTCGCGGCTGAAAGGGGAAGCCAATCTGCTGGTGTTCCCGAACCTCGATTCGGCCAACATCACGCTGACGGCGCTGCGTGCCATGATGGACGCGCTGCATGTCGGGCCGATCCTGCTCGGCACCGACAAGCCCGCGCACATCCTGACGCCTTCGGTGACCTCGCGCGGCGTTGTCAACATGACGGCACTGGCGGTCGTCGAGGCGGCGCACAAGGCGCAGGCGCTCGCCCCGATCTGAGTTGAGGGTGAGCTCTGGGTTGTGCGAGCTCGCGCCAGCGGATTTGTGTTGAGTCGAAAGCTAGGGAACAGTTAACCACGAACGCGGTAGCCTTCCACCGGCAATCGGGATTCCAGGCGGATGAAGGGGTTGAAGCTGACGCACCTTGCTGCGCTGTTTGCAGCGTTGGCGGCGTCGGCTGTCGCTGTGACCGAGCCGCAGGCGGCTTCTCGCACCTGCCACCAGCTCGAAGCGGAGCTTGCAGCCACGCGCGGCGGTAGCGGCGGTCCGGGACTGATCCGCAAATATGACGACGCGATCGCCCGCCAGCGCGAGCAGCTGGCCAAGGCGCGCGGCCGCGCCGGTGATGCCAATTGCGGCTTCGCGCTGTTTTCGCGCAATGCCAGCCAATGCGCGGCGATCAATGTCTCGATAAAGCGCATGAACGCCAATCTCGACATCTTGCAGGCCAAGCGCCAGCGGCTGGCCGGCGGCGGCACGCGGCGCGACCGCAGCCGCATTCTTGCGGCGCTCGACGCCAATGGCTGCCGCGATGATGAAGTCGAGGCGCCTCGCGCCCCGATCCAGGAGGCCGCCCGCAACAATGGTGGCGGCAATCTGTTCGAGCAGCTCTTCGGCCGTGGCGACGAGGAGATCGCTTCGCTCGACACGCCTGAAGCGCTTCCGCCAGACGATCCCGGCGCGCGCAACATCCGCCGGGTGATCAACCAACCCGACGGCATGAACCTGCCGAGGATGAACGACGAGTTCCGCACCGTCTGCGTGCGCACCTGCGACGGCTATTTCTTCCCGATGTCGAACGCCGCCTCTGTTGGCGATTTCGAGCGCGATCAGAAGAATTGCGAATCGAGCTGCCCCGGCACCGAAATGCAGGTCTTCTACACGCGCGGCATGGACGATGACGCCGGCAACATGACATCCTCGGCGACCGGCCGTCCTTACAGCAAGCTGCCGACGGCCTATCTCTACAAGCAGGCCAACTACTCGCGGCCGCCGCAATGCGGCTGCAACGCCCAGGCCGAAAACTTCTCGATCATAGGCGGTAATCCGCCCAATCCGGAGCAGCCGCAGCCGGACAGCGGGGTGACGACCCTCGTGCCGGCGCCGGCGGCCAAGCTCGATGCTGGCGCCGATCCCGAAACGCTCGCCAACGCTGCAGGCGGGCTCGACCGCGCGGCTATCAAGCAGCTGACCGCCAAGGTGCCGGCGTCACCGGTTTCGGCCCTGCCGCCGGAACAGCGCAAGGTCAGGGTCGTCGGGCCAGCGTTCCTTCCCGACCCATCAGCGGCAATAGATCTGCAAGCTCCGGCCCCGAAGACCGCCCGGTAAGGGCAAGCCGCAGCGGCATGAACAGCGGCTTGCCCTTGCGGCCCGTCGCTTCCCTGATCTTGCCGGTCCAATCCTTCCAGACCGTGCCGTTCCAAGGCTCTTCCGGCAACAGGTCGAACGCCTGGTGGAGGAAATCACGGTCCTCGCCGGAAAATTCCGCCGGCTCCTGCGGCCCGTCACTCAGGATTCGCCACCAGGCGACAGCGTCGGACAAACGGTCGATATTGCCGCGCACGGCGAGCCAGAAGGGCTCGGCCCTGTCGCCGGAAATGCCAAGCACAATCAGCCGGTCGCGCGCCTCCTCGAACGGCATTTGGTGCATCAGCGTGCGATTGAGCACGAAAAGCTCGTCGGGATCGAACTTGGCGGCAGACTTGGATGTCGCGGCCGGGTCGAAATGGCTGGCGAGCTCGTTGAGATCGTGCGCTGCCGTGACATTCTCCGATGTGCCAACGAGCACGGCAAGTGAGGCGACAGCCATCGGCTCGATGCCGTCCTCGCGCAGGCTTTCGATCGACAGCGCGCCGGTGCGCTTCGACAGCCCCTCACCCGACACGGTGGTCAAGAGATTGTGGTGCCCGAACACCGGCGGCTCAGCGCCCAGCGCCTGGAACAAGGCGATCTGCACGCCGGTGTTGGTCACGTGGTCGTCGCCGCGTATGACATGGGTGACGCCCATCTCGATGTCGTCGACCACCGAAGGCAGCGTGTAGAGATAAGTGCCGTCCTCACGCACCAGGACCGGGTCCGACAGTGAGGCGAGATCGACGGTCTCCTCGCCGCGCACAAGGTCGTTCCAGTGCACCTCGGTCCGCTCGGGCTGCAGCGGGTCGCCGGTGAAGTTCGGCAAAAGAAAGCGCCAATGCGGCCGGCGCCCGTCGGATTCGTATTCGGCCACCTGCTCCGGCGTCAGCGTCAATGCCTCGCGGCCATAGACCGGCGGCAGGCCGCGCGTGCGGCGCACCTTGCGGCGCAGGTCTAACTCCTCCGGCGTTTCGTAGCAGGCATAAAGCACGCGCGCCGCCTTCAGCCGCTCCACCGCGGCGTCATAGACTTCAAAGCGACGCGACTGGTATTCGGTAACGTCGGGAAAAATGCCGAGCCAATGCAGGTCATAGAGAATTGAATCGGCGAATTCCTGCGTCGAACGGGCAACGTCTGTATCGTCGAAGCGCTGGATGTAGCGGCCCTTGTTGTTCATGGCGAAAAGCCAGTTGAACAGCGCGGTGCGGGCATTGCCGATGTGGATGCGGCCGGTCGGCGACGGGGCGAAACGAACGGTAACTGTCATGAGCGGGGCGTAGCGAATGCTTCCAGGCTTGACAAGACACGCCCCCGCGCAGGGCAACAGATAGTGCAAGCCAGCTAAAATGAAAAGCCGCCCGTCGGGCCCGGCCCCCGGGCAACCCGACGAACCGTCCGCAAGGACCGTCAAATAAAGGCTTTTCGATGCGCCTTTCTGTCCCCGTTATCCACATTTGTGACACACAACATATTGGGGTCACAAAACCTACAAAAACGAATCCTTGACGGGTCAGAACGAGTCGCTTTTTATAGGCCATGCGCTCCTGTTGCGGGCGTGACCGGAGAGTTCAGAAGCCGGTCTTTTTTCCCGGATTTTGTGCGTTTTGCCCACATTTCCGCCCGTTCACGAGGCCGGCGGAAGCGTTGGGTATGATGGGGCTTGGGTGGGCGAAAGGGAGAATTGTCGGGCTGGAAAAAATGATCTGTTAACACTATATTTAGTGTTTGCAGGCAGGCTCGACCCTAGATAGTGTGAACCTCCCTCTTCCGAGGGAATCGACAAAAGTTTCAGTTTTGAGGGACCCGCGGGTCGGCCTGCAGCCTGGTGAGCGCCTGGAAGGGCGTTTGCTTGTCTGCACGGTGCTGCCCGCGACGAGGAGAATGCCGGCGTCGCCTGCGATGCCGGCAAACGGCGGACCGTGCTTTTCGCCTGGCGGGGCAGCAATCCCTGGGGAAAAGCGCTATATGCAGACAAAAGGGACCGAACCAATGCGCATCGAGCGTCGCTTCACCAAGCCAGACCAAGCAGGTCAAGAAGGGGCAGCCTATGCGGAGATCGAATTCCGCAAGGCTCTGTCGGAGATCAAGAATCCCGACGGCTCGGTGGTGTTCCGCCTCGACAACATCGATGTGCCGGCGCAGTTCAGCCAGGTCGCGGCCGACATCCTGGCCCAAAAATATTTCCGCAAGGCCGGCGTCCCGGCGCGCCTGAAGAAGGTCGAGGAGAACGACGTCCCCTCCTTCCTGTGGCGTTCGGTTGCCGATGAGGCCGAACTCGCCAAGCTCCCTGAGGCCGAGCGCTATGGTTCGGAAACCGATGCCCGCCAGGTCTTCGACCGGCTGTCCGGCACCTGGACCTATTGGGGCTGGAAGGGCGGTTACTTCAAGTCGGAAGAAGATGCGCGCGCTTTCCGCGACGAGCTTGCCTATATGCTGGCCACTCAGCGCGTGGCACCGAACTCGCCGCAATGGTTCAACACCGGCCTGCACTGGGCCTATGGCATCGACGGGCCGAGCCAGGGTCACTTCTATGTCGACCCCTTCACCGGCAAGCTGACCAAGTCCAAGTCGGCTTACGAGCATCCGCAGCCGCATGCCTGCTTCATCCAGAGCGTTCAGGACGACCTCGTCAACGAGGGCGGCATCATGGACCTGTGGGTGCGTGAGGCGCGCCTGTTCAAATACGGCTCCGGCACCGGCTCGAACTTCTCGATGCTGCGCGGCGAAGGCGAGAAGCTGTCCGGCGGCGGCCGCTCGTCCGGCCTGATGAGCTTCCTCAAGATCGGCGACCGCGCGGCCGGCGCAATCAAGTCGGGCGGTACCACGCGCCGCGCCGCCAAGATGGTCATCGTCGACGCCGACCATCCCGATATCGAGGACTTCATCGACTGGAAGGTCAATGAGGAGCAGAAGGTCGCCTCGCTGGTGACCGGCTCGAAGATCGTCAAGAAGCACCTCGAAGCGATCATGAAGGCCTGCGTCAATTGCGAAGGCAATGGCGACGACTGCTTCGACCCGGCCCTCAACACCGCGCTGAAGCGCGAGATCAAGGCGGCCAAGAAGGACGCCGTGCCGGAGAACTACATCTATCGCGTCATCCAGTTCGCCCGCCAGGGTTACACCTCGATGTCGTTCAAGACCTACGACACCGACTGGGACTCTGACGCCTATCTCACCGTTTCCGGCCAGAACTCCAACAACTCGGTGTCGCTGAAGGACAATTTCCTGCGCGCCGTCGAGGCCGACGGCGACTGGCAGCTCACCGCCCGCAAGGACGGCAAGGTGCTGAAGACGCTGAAGGCGCGGGACCTGTGGGAAAAGATCGGTTATGCCGCCTGGGCGTCCGCCGATCCCGGCCTGCATTTCAACACGACGATGAACGACTGGCACACCTGCGCCTCCGCCGGTGCGATCCGGGCCTCCAACCCGTGCTCGGAATACATGTTTCTCGACGACACGGCCTGCAACCTCGCCTCGATCAACCTCCTGCCCTACCGCAAGGAAGACGGCACGATCGACATCGCCGCTTACGAGCACACCGTTCGGCTGTGGACCGTCGTGCTCGAGATCTCGGTGATGATGGCGCAGTTCCCGTCCAAGGAGATCGCCAAGCTCTCCTACGACTACCGCACGCTCGGCCTCGGCTACGCCAACATCGGCGGCCTGTTGATGACGTCCGGCATTCCCTACGACTCCGACGAGGGCCGGGCGATCTGCGCCGCGCTCACCGCCATCATGACCGGCATCGCCTATGCGACCTCGGCCGAAATGGCTTCCGAGCTCGGCGCCTTCCCGGACTATGACCGCAACGCCCAGAACATGCTGCGCGTCATGCGCAACCACCGCCGCGCCGCCTATGGCGACAAGGACGGCTACGAGAAGCTCGCCGTCAATCCGGTGCCGCTGGTCGCCTCCGACCTGAAGCAGCAGGCGCTGGCCGAGCATGCCCGCGCCGCCTGGGATCGCGCCATCGAGCTCGGCGAGGAGCATGGCTATCGCAACGCGCAGGCGACCGTGATCGCGCCGACCGGCACGATCGGCCTGGTCATGGACTGCGACACCACCGGCATCGAGCCCGACTTCGCGCTGGTGAAGTTCAAGAAGCTCGCCGGCGGCGGCTACTTCAAGATCATCAACCGCGCGGTGCCGGAAGCGCTGCGCACGCTCGGCTATTCCGAAAGCCAGATTGCCGAGATCGAGGCCTATGCCGTCGGCCATGGCAACCTCAACCAGGCGCCCGGCATCAACCCGTCTTCGCTGAAGGCCAAGGGCTTCACCGATGATAAGATCGCGGCGCTGAATGCGGCGCTGAAGTCGGCCTTCGACATCAAGTTCGTGTTCAACCAGTGGACGCTCGGCGCCGATTGGGTGAAAGAGACGCTCGGCTTCACCGACGAGCAGCTTTCCGACTTTTCCTTCGAGATGCTGCCGGCGCTGGGCTTCTCCAAGAAGGACATCGACGCCGCCAACATCCATGTCTGCGGTGCGATGACGCTCGAAGGGGCACCGTTCCTCAAGGCCGAGCACCTGCCGGTGTTCGACTGCGCCAGCCCCTGCGGCAAGATCGGCAAGCGCTCGCTGTCGATCCAGAGCCACATCCTGATGATGGCCGCGGCGCAGCCCTTCATCTCGGGCGCCATCTCCAAGACCATCAACATGCCGAACGAGGCGACGGTCGAGGACGCCAAGAACGCCTACATGCTGTCCTGGAAGCTGGCGCTGAAGGCCAACGCGCTCTATCGCGACGGCTCGAAGCTGTCGCAGCCGCTCAATGCCTCGCTGCTCGCCGACGGCGAGGAGGACGAGGACGAGGCGGTCGAGCAGCTGATTGCGGCGCCCGCCGCGCAGCGCGCCGTGCAGGTGACGGAAAAGATCGTCGAGCGCGTCATCGAGCGTCTCTACCGCGACCGCGAGAAGCTGCCGAACCGCCGCAAGGGCTACACGCAGAAGGCGGTCGTCGGAGGCCACAAGGTGTATCTCAGGACCGGCGAGTTCGACGACGGCCGCCTCGGCGAGATCTTCATCGACATGCACAAGGAAGGTGCTGCCTTCCGCGCCATGATGAACAACTTCGCCATCGCCATCTCGCTCGGCCTGCAATATGGCGTGCCGCTCGACGAATATGTCGAGGCCTTCACCTTCACCAAGTTCGAGCCGGCCGGCATGGTGCAGGGCAATGACGCGATCAAGAACGCGACGTCGATCCTCGACTACGTGTTCCGCGAGCTTGCCGTGTCCTATCTCGGCCGCCACGACCTCGCCCATGTCGACCAGTCGGACTTCGACAAGACGGCGCTCGGCCGCGGCATCACCGAAGGCAAGGCGACGCCCTTCTCCAAGGGCCTCTATCGCGGTGCCTCGCCGGTGAAGCTGGTGTCGGCTGCCGGTTCGGACCCCAAGGGCTTTGGCGGCTCAGCCCCGACGACCGCCCCTGCCCGCGCAGCGCCCACCGCCTTTGCCGGCTCCAACGTGCTGGCATTGAAGCCGGCAAGCGACGAGGCCCTTGCCTACAAGCGCGACTATGAGGAGCGCGCCAGGGAACTGGCCGAGGAGATGGTGGAAGAGGAAGCCGAGGCCGCCGGCGGCGCCGAGGCGCTCTTCACCGACGCCGCCGCCAACGAGGCCGCCGAGGCCAAGAAGCTAGCCGCCACCCGTCGCCAGCAGTCCTTGCTCCAGGGTTACACCGGCAACGAATGTTCGGAGTGCCACAACTTCACCATGGTGCGGAACGGCACCTGCGAGAAGTGCGACACGTGTGGTTCGACGAGCGGGTGCAGCTGAGGCCCGATGCCGCCAAGGCTGACAGTCAGCGAAGTTATTCGCAAGCTGAAGGCCGATGGCTGGTATCTGGTTGCAACCAAATGCAGCCATCGCCAATATAGATCAAAGCCGGCCGCGTCATCGTGGCCGGCCGCACTGGCCTGATTGTCCAAGACCTTCCATGATCGACCACATCACCATCGAAGTGTGCGACCTCGAGAAGAGCAAGCTCTTCTACGAAAAGGCTTTTGCGCCCTTGGGCTACAGCCTCTCCTTCGGCAAGGAGGGCGTGTTCTGGGCCTTCGATGTCGGCAATGGCTGCCTGTTCGAAATCCAGCGCGCGGGCGAGAAGCCGCCGCTCACCCATCTGCACGTTGCCTTCCGGGTGAAGAGCAAGGCGGAGGTCGATGCGTTCTATCGGGCGGCGCTGGAGGCAGGTGCCGCGGACAATGGCGCGCCCGGGCCGCGTCCGGACTACGCGGCGAACTACTACGCCTGCTTCGTGCTCGATCCCGACGGTTACAACATCGAAGCGATGATCAACGAGGCGTGACGGGCGATGCCCTTCGGCTTCGTCATTCTAGGGCGGAGCAAGGAGCGAAGCGACGCAGCGCAGACCCTAGAATCCATGCCGTTACATCAAGGCGCTGCGGCGTTTCAGAATTCTGCACGCTGCGCCCTACGGCAAATGGTCACGGCATGGGTCCTCGGGTCAAGCCCGAGGACGACGAAAGCGCGATGGACGGCCTCTCCTCCGCTCTTGTGGGGAGAAGGGAGCGCCGCCTTCAATCCTTGAACGTGATCCCGTATTTCGCGGCCTGTTCCTTCGGCATGTCGGCCAGCGCCTGGCGTACCGTGTAGCCACCATAGACGTCGCTGCCGTTGCGGATCATCCAGTCTTCGACATCGGCCTCGGCAACCGTCATGCGGTCGCCCATCTTGTACTGGTTGCCGTTGACGGGCTTGTCGGCCAGCAATCCGACGAAGCGGCCGTCGCTGAAAGCCACAAGCTGCATCCAGATATGCTCGGTGGCGCCGTTCTGGGTCAGCGGGAACTTGACCGTATAGGTGCCAGGCGTGCGGGCGGCCATCAACTCATGGAAGCGGGGTAGCGTCGAGTGGCCCTTGGCCTTAGCGCCCTGCATCGCCTCGTCGGTGGTTGAATAGGCGACCACATTGGCGTTGGGCGTATTGCCGCGCAGGTGCGAATTGAAAAATCCGTAGCCGACGGCGGCCACCACAGCGGCAGTGACAATCAGTTTGCGCATAGACCCCTCCAAGACGCGATCACGGACACGTTACCGGAAGGCCGTTGCCGCGCCGCTAAGGGAGACGGTGAGTCGATGGTTAGAGAAATCCTGAAATTGCCGTCGATCGCCGCCCCGCGCCGGGTGAAGCATACGGCCTCAATTCGCGTCGGCCACCATCTCGCCGCCGCCCAGCCACCTGCGCCACTGCCGCTCGTCGCCGTGGAAGACATTGAGGTCGATGCGGCCGCTGACGCCATGCGACAGGCCGGAGCCCGAATATTGCCAGAACAGCCAGTTGCGGCCCGGATAGACCTTTGACGGATGGGCGGCCACCGCGCGCAACCAGAACGGATAGTCGAGGAAAGCGCCGCGCAGATTGTCACGATAAAAATCCGGCGACGTGTAGATGATGGGCCGCTGGCCGTAATGGCGCTCCAGCTTGTCCATGAACACCTGCATCTTCTCCAGCACCTTCTGGCGCGAAGGCCGGCGCTTGCAGGAGGACTCGCCGTTCCACTCGACATCGATGACCGGCGGCAGCGCGCCTTGGACCCGCGGCACGTTGCGGATGAACCAGTCGGCCTGCTCGCCGGCGGTGCGGCACCAGTAGAAGAAATGATAGGCGCCGCGCTTCAGCCCGGCGGCATCGGCGCCGCGCCAGTTTTTCATGAACATCGGATCGAGATGGTCGCCGCCGTCGGTCGCCTTGATGTAGGCGAAGTTGGCGCCCTGGGCGCGCAGCTTTTGCCAGTTGATATTGCCCTGCCAGCGCGACACGTCGACGCCATGGACGGCAAGGTGCCTGGGCGAGGCGCGCCCGAAATTGATCGGTTTGGCATCGCGAAAGGCATAGCGGGTAACAGGGCCAGCCAGCATCGCGGGCGCTGCGCGCGACAGCCGCTTCGGCGGCGAGACGAGTGCTGCGGCCTCGACCGGGGGCTCGACCGTATCCGGCAGGTCCGGCGCCGGGAATGCCACCGTCTCTTCCTCGGCCAAGCCAAAGGGACGCGAATTCTCATCCCCTGGACGCGCGTTGTCCTCGTCAACACGAGCATTCTGGTCGCCAGGGAGCGACGCCGGCGGCCTGATGCGCGCGGCGCCCGCCATGGAAACGGTCTCCACCGTCATCGCAGCGTCGGCGGTCTTCACTGCCTTCGTCACCGGCGCGCTCGGCCGCACGACCGAACTGGTCGTCTCGTTCGACGGCATCTGCAAGGCATCGACGCCCGAGGTAGACGAGCAGCCGGCAAGGCAAAGCCCTGCAAGCACGAAACTGACGACGCCAAAAATCCGCATCTTGACCTGCACGCAAAACAAAACAGACCGAGGGCCGGAACAGCGCCGCCGGGAGCCCCATTCCTAATGAGAAATTACCAACAAAGTTTGAATCAAAATTTACCTTTGGTTCAGCGGGGCGATTCGCCAGGCGAGCCGACAATGAAAGCTCCGCCTTTGTTTCCACGCAATTTCCGAACGGCACACCGCTTCTCGGTTTTCCTCGAATTGCTTAGCGCCTGAACACGCCGATCATCGGCCCGAGATTCCAGAAATCGTCGTTGCGGCCAATGGCCGGCGCATAGAGGCTGGAGATCGAGCCGTCGAGGAAGAGCGCGTTGGGACAGCCGAGTTCGTCGCGGAACAGGCGCGCGAATTCGTGGAAAGTCACCACATCGTTCGAGATGGCGAAGACGACGACGCCGTCGCCACGCACGCCGACGCCATCGCGGATTTTTCGCGAAGGGCTGTCGGCCTGGAATTTCGGATGCAGCTTTCCGTCGATCACCAGCATCGGCCCGGACTGGGTGGCATAGTCCACCTTCGGGGAATGCTTCAAATAATCCTTCGTCGCGCGAACGCCGGCCTTGCCGTCGCTAAGATAGAAGACGCCGTTGGGCTGCATCGAGAAATTGCCGGAGCCGGCCCCGGTCTTCGCCGACGCGATCTGCTGCCCTCGCTCGACATAGAGACCGACAGGCGCGAGATTGGGATGGTACATGCCGGCATTGATGCCGAAGAGCATGGTGCGTCCGGCCGCCTGCTGCGCGCTTCGAAGATTGTGCAGCGACTGGTAGAGCTTGCCGTCGGGATCCTTCCAGAACAGCTCGATCGAGTAATGCTTCGGGTCCGTCTCGCAGACGAGATAGGTCGCGGTCTCGAAGGTGTGATTGCGGCACGGCGGCAGCGCTGCGACCCATTGGCTGAGCCCCAGGCCCGCACCGACTACTGCCGGCACCGCCGATTTCACCAGCGCTGCCAGCAACGGCAGCGATTGCAGCAGCGTTGCAATGTCCATAGGCGCACCCGAAGCAAGGTTCAGGTGCCGGTATAGCGGATTCGGTGAAAGCCTCTAGCTCAGCCAGCCGACGGCGACGCCGATCAGCAGCACGACGCCGAGCAGGCCGCGATAGATGACGAAGGGCCAGGCGGAAAAGCGCTCGAGCACGCGCATCAGTCCCCATATGGCGAAGAAGGCGGAAATCGAGGCGACGACGAGGCCGACCGCCAGGACCGACCAGCCATAAGCGCCGAGGTGAATCTTGTGCAGTTCCCAAAGCTCCTTCAGGCCGGCCAACGCGATGGCCGGCAGGCCGAGCAGGAAGGAGAGCCGCGCCGCCTCCGGGCGGGCATAGCCAAGGCCCAGCGCCGCCGTCAGCGTCGATCCCGAGCGCGACACGCCGGGAATGAGCGCGCCGACCTGGGCCACGCCGACGAGCAAGGCGTCGAGCACGGACACCTTGTCCAGGGTCAGCCTGTGGCGGGCATAGATTTCCGACAGCGCAAGCAGCACAGCCATGGCGATGCAGGCCCAGCCGATCACGGCCAGCCCGCGCAGCGGCGAGTTGCAGGCATTGAGCACGCTGGATAGCGCAAGGCCGGCGATGACGATCGGAACGGTGGCAAGCACGATGCCGATCGCCAGGCGGAAATAGCGGTTGGCATAGTCGCGGCGCGTGAGCGCCGCCAGCGACCCCACCGCGACTTCCCTGACATCGCTCCAGAAATAGCTGATCACCGCGGCAAGGGCCGCGAGTTGCATAGCCGCAGAAAAGGCCGAGCCCGGGTCCTGCCAGCCAAGCACGGCGGGCACGACGCGCATATGCGCCGTCGAAGAGATCGGCAGCAGTTCGGTGATGCCTTGCACGATGCCGAGAAACGCCACCTTGGCGTAGCCCAGGCTGACAAAGCCGGTGTCCAATCCCTGCGTGCAGACGTCCGTCATCCCTGTCCTTTCCCCGGCGAAAAATGAATTGTTATGCGCAAAGCCCCTCAAGGGCAGGCTTAGCCTCATGGTACGGCGAAGCCAATTCACGGATTTGTAAGGTGCCGCTTATCCTGCTTGACAACAGGCGCCTCCATATTATCATGCGCTAATCTTACACTGTAAGGCAGATCGGAGGAGGACTAGCATGTCGACTGCCGCCCTCTCGGAACTGCAGCCGGTTGTCCCGCCGGTGTCGCACCATCCGGAAATCGGGATCGAGGAGGTCTCGCGTGATTTGAGCCGCGCCATCGAGCGCGCAGAGGTCAATGCCTGGCTCGATCTCTACGATGCCGCGCCCACGGAATTCGCCGCGCGGCACGGCTTGTCGCTCGCCCGCGACGGCGACCTCGTCTGGACCACCTGCACGACGATCCCGTTCATCCATTTCAACTGCGTGAAGAACATCGGCGTCGACGGCCCGGCCACGGAAGATCAGCTCGATTCGCTGCTGGCGCATTACCGCGCTGCCGGCATCTTGCGGCCGTGGTTCTGCACAAGCCCGCACACCGAGCCTTCCCGGCTGCGCTGCTGGCTGGAAGCGCGCGGGCTCCAGCATCAGAGCGACTGGGAACGAGTTTTTCGCGACGCAACGCCGCTGCCTGCCGAGCCGCTGTTCCCGGCAGACGATCTGTCGGTCGAAGAGGTTACGTCCAAGACCGCTCCCGAATGGGCTTCCTTCATCGATGCGAGGTACAGGCTGCCCACCTCGCCCTGGCTCATGGCCCTGGTCGGCCGCGAGGGCTGGCGTCACTACATGCTGAAACGCGATAGCGCCGTGGCTGCCGTGCGTTCAATGTTCATCTCGGATGGCGCCGCCTGGAGCGGGATCGACGCCCCGGTGCCTGGCATCATGGCGCCGAGCTTCGACCTCGACGCCATGCTTGGCGAAAGGCTGGTCCGCGACGGCATAGCCACCGGCGCAAGACTGTTCGTCGCCGACATCGAGGCGCCGCGCCCCGAACGCGACGGTCCGGCCTACCGCAACTACGCCCGGCTCGGCTACAAAATCGCCTATCTCCGCAGTCATTACAGCTATTTGCCGGCGCATTCGAGCTGATCGGAAAGACCTAACAGGCTGTTGAAGAAGTTCTGGCGCGGTTGTTTGGAGCGTGATTCACTGGTTGCCCTGATGATTTGGGGACCGTGGA